>NZ_JBEDNP010000069.1:0-2105 GCF_040105315.1 Pseudonocardia tropica | reverse complement strand
ACCGAGGCCATCAACGGCCGACTCGAAGCCCTCCGCCGCAACGCCATGGGCTTCCGCAACCTGATCAATTATCGGATCCGGTCGCTACTGCACTGCGGAGCGCTCGCACTCTAAATCCGGAAGAGCCTTTTTGCTTTCCCAAGCGCACGACGCTCGACCTCGGAACGCCCCCGTTCCGCCTCTCAGGCCGCCCACGGCCGACGCCGGAAGCATCGCTTCCGGCATATCTCGCTGCGCACGAAAGCCTGCTCCGCACTGCAACCTGACCATCCCGGCTTACGCGGACGGGTCGTCGCTCTCAGATGAGCTGTTGAGGAAGGGACGGGCGAGGTCGTAGGCGGTGGTCTGCCGGATCTCCGTCATACGAGCGATCGCCGGCCACGACAGGCCCTCACGGCTGTGGAGCTCGGCCAGAAGCCGACCGCTGTTCTCCCGACCGGCGCGCCGCAGCTGCTCGGAGTGCTGCACGGCAGAGACAAGCTCGTCCACCGACATCCCGGCGAGGTCCACCCCGCCATTCTCACGGACACCGCCCGCGCGCATCTATCCACAGATCCGAACTTCGATCCGCCGCTGCTTTCGGACGCCCGAAAGCTGATGTGCATGACATCCGACAAGGCACGGCGCCGCAGCGCCGTCTTCTCTGTCCACGCATCGAAGCCCGACGACATCGGAGCCATCGAGGTGGTCTTCGACAACGAACGCGCCGCTGAGGAGTTCGCCGCCGGACGGTCGAAAGATCCGGGGGTCCTGTCTGCATCGGTGACCCGGTACTTCGTGGGCGAGCTCGGCACCCGCCGGCCCATCAGTTGGTTCGTCGACGGCGTCGAACAACCTCGCCGGTTCGACCGCCAGCCCTACCCGACGGACGGACGCGACGACCAGCCAACGGGTCCGGACACACGACAGCAACGCGGTGAGACATCCCGACCGGAAGCGTGACCGTGCAGCAGCAGACGATCAGGGCGCCCTCGGCTTGGCGCTCGTGGCAGCACGGAGACGACCTCATGGCGGACAAGGAGCTCTACCGGGTCGACGAGGCGATGACGATCCTGTCCCTCAAGCGCAGCACGATCTATGAGCAGCTCCGCTGCGGACGACTGCGCTCGGTTCATGTGGGCCGGACCCGTCTGATCCCCGCTTCCGCGATCACCGAGTACGTTGCGCTGCTCGAGGGCGAGGCGGCGGCGTCGGGTCGGTTCGGTGTGGCCTCGTGACGGTGCGACGGAGCCGCGGCGAAGGCGGTCTTCACTGGGACGAATCACGGCAGCGCTGGATCGCCACCGCGACGATCAGGTTCGACGGCCGCGGTAAACGGATCACCCGTAAGGCCAGCGGAACCACGAAGACGGCCGCCAAGGCCAAGCTGCGCGAGATTCTCCGCGACCACGAGGACGGCACCACCGTCGTTCCCGGTTACTACACGGTGCGCGAGACGGTGCACGACTGGCTGACCTACGGACTCTCCGGGCGAGCTCCGGCGACGGTCAAGAACTACACGACGATCGCCGAACAGCACATCGTTGGTCCCCTCGGTGCGCACAAACTCCGCGATCTGTCCGCCGACGACGTCGACCGCTGGCTGAAAGCCGAATCGCGATCCGTCAGCACCCGGACCCTCCGTCTGATGCACTCGATACTGAGCCGGGCCGTCACCCACGCTATGGCCCGCGACAAGGTCAAACGCAACGTCGTGAGCGTGTGCAGTCCTCCGGCCGGCCAACCGGGCAGGCGGTCCAAGTCGCTGGACCTGGCCCAGGCAGGTGCTCTCCTCGACGCAGCCGAAGCGAGCCCCCTGCACGCCTACATCGTGCTATCGCTGCTCACCGGTGCCCGTACCGAGGAGCTTCGCGCACTGCGATGGGAAGATGTCGACCTGGCCGGGCAGCCCGAGGCATCACCCCCGACTCCACCGTCGATCTCCGTGGTGCGATCGGTACGCATCGGCGGAGACACCAAAACGCGAAAGTCCCGGCGCGGTCACGTCCGGCGGAGTGGTGTATGAGATCGACTCCGCGTGATCTTGGTTCGGGATTCTAGGCGGTTATTGCCTCGGTTGTCATGAGTGCCTCGCTGCCGGTCGGTGCGGCTTCGGTGGTGACGAT
>NZ_JBEDNP010000068.1:0-2137 GCF_040105315.1 Pseudonocardia tropica | reverse complement strand
TCGTCACCACCGAAGCCGCACCGACCGGCAGCGAGGCACTCATGACAACCGAGGCAATAACCGCCTAGAATCCCGAACCAAGATCACGCGGAGTCGATCTCATACACCACTCCGCCGGACGTGACCGAACGGAGCCTGTGGGGCATGCTGGCTGCATGAGTCCCGATCGGGCAGCTGTGTCCGCGACAACCGGAGAAGGGCAGCGGTCAGAGGCCGCGCTGATCGCTCAAATGCGGCGACAGCTCACGGTCGGACAACGCCCGTTGTTCGTCGGGATCGACGGCCGCAGCGGAGCCGGAAAGTCGACCGTCGCAGCGAGAGTGTCGCAGGCGTTCGTGGAACCAGGCGATGCCACCGGCAGGGTGACCGTGATCGAGGGCGACGACTTCTACAGCGGTGGCAGCGCCGACACCTGGGACCGCAGAACCGCGTCGGAGAAAGCCGCCTTGGTGATCGACTGGCGTCGCCAGCGAGATGTCCTCGAACGACTTCGCCGAGACGGCGTTGCCGCGTGGCAGAGCTTCGACTGGGATGCCGAGGATTGGGACAGTGACAGCGTCCCGCTCGTAGCAACTCCCACGATCGCTCGGCCGGCGGCGATAGTCCTGCTCGAAGGTGCGTACAGCTGCAGACCCGAGCTGCATGACCTACTTGATCTACGGGTGCTACTCGATGTTCCGCACGCGATCCGTCGAAAGCGGCTGATCGATCGAGAAGGTGACGCGTACCGGTCTGACTGGGACGCACGCTGGTCGGCAGCTGAGGACTACTACTTCGACATCGTGATGTCTCCCGAGCGTTTCGACTTCGTGCTCAGTGACTGGCACATAGGCGAGTGAACCGTGTTGCGACCTGATCCGCACAGCTCGTGGACCGCAGGGACCTGTTCGTCCCGAAGCAACGGGGGCAGCGCCTCGACGTGCAACACCCCCCAGGCCAGCACGCTCACTCCGTCCGTCGACGTCCGTCGGATGCTGTTGTCGTGGCGGGCCGTTGTCAGGCAGTTGGTCAAGCAGACCGCCGTCGTCCTGCTGAGGCACCCTGAATCCGCGGAGGCAAGATTCACTCCTCCCGACGACGCTCAACGTTCGCCGTTGCCCCTCGTGCGCTGCACGGACTCGCTGCCGCATCTTCCACAGGCGACGGTCCGTTCTCGGGCTTCTACCGTTGCCTTCCGGGGGTTACCCGGGGTCGAGCCCGCTCCCCCGCACCTACTGAGTGGGCCACGTCCGCGGAGGAGGTGTATAAGATCGACTCCGCGTGATCTTGGTGGGGAGTTTAGGCGGTCAGGGGCTCGGCTGTCACGGCCGGCTGGCCGGTGCCGGACTCGACGGTGACGATCCTGATCCGCGACTTCGCCAGGACCTCCAGGCCCATGTAGCGGCGGCCCTCGGTCCACTCGTCGCTCTGCTCGGCGAGCACGGCCCCGACGAGGCGGATCAGGGCGTCGCGGTCGGGGAAGATTCCGACCACGTCGGTGCGGCGGCGGATCTCCTTGTTCAGCCGTTCCTGGGGGTTGTTCGACCAGATCTGCCGCCAGATCTCGTGCGGGTAGCCGGTGAAGGCGAGCAGTTCCTCGCGGGCGTCGTCGAGATGCGCGGCGGCATCAGGGAACTTGGCGCTCAGCGCGTCGACGACGCGGTCGTACTGGGCGCGCACGGCGTCGGTGTCGGCCTGGTCGAAGATGGTGCGTACCTGGGTCGCCATGAACCGCCCCGGCGTGTCCGGAGAGCTATCGGGTTGAGTGCTCTGACTCGGGCTGGCCGATGTGTTGACGGTAGTGCGCGGCCTCCAGCTCGGCCGGGGGCAGGTCCGCGGCAGCGGAGTGCAGCCGTCGGTGGTTGAACCAGTCGACGTACTCGAGGGTGGCGATCTCGACCTGCTCGACCGTGCGCCACGGACCTCTCGGCTTGATCAGCTCGGTCTTGAACAGCCCGATCGTCGACTCCGCCAACGCGTTGTCATACGCGTCGCCCACCGACCCGACCGAGGGCGCCGCGCCGGCCGCGGCGGGTCACGTCCGGCGGAGTGGTGTATGAGATCGACTCCGCGTGATCTTGGTTCGGGATTCTAGGCGGTTATTGCCTCGGTTGTCATGAGTGCCTCGCTGCCGGTCGGTGCGGCTTCGGTGGTGACG
>NZ_JBEDNP010000067.1:0-2146 GCF_040105315.1 Pseudonocardia tropica | reverse complement strand
GGGCCGGTCGGGTTCATGTTGGAGCCGCGGCGCAGGTCGACGAGGTCCTGGCTGGTCCGGGTCTGCGCGGCCGGTAGCGCGCCGGGCTCGGCCAGCGAGTCGTAGGCGCGCGCCCAGGTCTGGGGATCGGCATCGGCCATCCCGACCTTCATCAGCTCCAGGAGCTGGGCCAGCGCGCCCGCCTCGGTGGCAGGGAACCCGGTCGGCACGAGAGCGCCGGTGACCTGCTCGGGCTGCGGAAGCGCGATCGGTGGTCCCGCGCTGCGGGTGCTCAGCGTTCGCGGTGACACGGCGCTGACCGGTAGCTGCTGCATCGGCGCCTGTGCCAGTGCCGCTTCGGCCTGCGGGCCGCTCCCCGCGGACGGACCGAGCCCCGGGGAGGACAGCATCGGGTCCGCAGACGGCCGGGTGCCGGTGGTCTCGGATCCGGCGAACATGCCGGTCAGGGACATGATCACCGCGAGGATCAGTCCGAGCAGGAGTACACCGACCCCACCGAGGATGAGCATCGCGCGCCCTCGCTCGCCCGTACCCGGGCGCCCGGGCCGCGAGTACATCTGCCGGCCGTCAGGGTTCATCAGGCGGGCCATCAGGCGCTTGTCTTCGCGAACTGGTTGACCACGCCGTAGCCGATCCCGTACAGCACGGCCAGGGCGAGAGCACCGACGATCAGGCGGGCCCCGAGACGTCCGGACCCGTGGTGGTCCCAGAGTCGGCCCGCGGTCGAGGCGACGATCCCGCCGAAGAACAGCCCGACGATGCAGACCCCGGCGATCCACTGGATGTAGCCGACGATGTCGCGGATGGCTCCGGCGCCGGGGGGCTCGATCGGGCTCGGCTTGGGGAGGTCCTGTGTCGGCAACAGATGGATCTGGGTCAGCGATTCGTTGATCACGTTGATGACAGACATGGCGCGCTCCGCAGGAGGGGTGGGGTGGACGGTGTGGTGCTGGACGTCGTTGTGCCGGGGTGAAGGTGTGGGCTGGTGCCGGTGTGGGGGGCCGGACGCAGCGGGGCGGACCGGCCGGCTGGTCAGCGGCGCCTCGGCGAGGGGATGAGCCGCCAGGAGGCGAGCAGCGGGCGCAGCGCCTCCACCGCCTTCGGGGGGCTGGGTTCGTCGGTGACCCCGCCGAGCTCCCAGGCCGGGATGTGCGGCACGAACAGGGCCTCGTCCAGCAGGGCCGCGACCCGGGGCCCGGCCGCGCCGGCCACCCCCGTCGGCCACTTGCGGGCCCCGTTGACCACGAGCTGGTAGATCGGGGTGGCCAGGCCGCGCTGCACCCAGGGGTCCAGGCGGGCGAGCAGCTGCTCGGCCTGGCGCAGCGACGGGCGGGTCGCGCGGACCACCAGGATCGGGCGCTGGGAGGGAAGGCCGCGGCGTAGCCAGCCCCCGGCGCCGTAGATCGGGGTCGCGGCGGCCCGCCAGCCGCCGTGACCGAGGTCGACGACGGTGGCGTGCAGCGGGTCGGGTGCCGGGTCGGGCAGCCAGTCCGGGGGTGGGGGCACCATCCCGGGGGTGATGGTCGGCAGCGCTGCGGGGTCGCGGGTCTCCAGCCGGGCCAGCAGCGCTTCCTCGCGCCAGCTGTAGCGCACGGTGAGGTGGTCGTTGACCTGCCGGGTCCAGGGGCCGTCCACCGAGGAGGCACCGGCCAGGCCGGAGCGGGCCGGGTCGTCGGCGTCGATCAACAGCGCGCACCGCTGGTCCTGTTGCAGCGCGTCCACGATTGCGGCCGCGACACACGAGGCGCCGGCGCCCGCGGACCCGGCGAGCACCGGGATCAGCGGCCCGAACGTCGCCCAGGACACCGGGCGGGACTCGGGGAACACCGTGCGGGTGCGGTCCTGGGCGGCGTCGGTGGCCGCGCCGAGCTGCTCGGCGACCTCGATCGGGTCCGGACCGTGGCCCTGGTCGACGGCGGCTGCGGCGGAGGTGGTGTCGACGATGGTCTCGGTGTCGACCACCCCCAGCCCGCCCGGGGCGCGGGTGCGCGCGGCGGCGCCGAGCCGGTGGTTGAGCTCGTACGGGCTGCGCGGCGGCGACGCCCCCGGCCCTGCCCAGCGGTGGTGCGGGTCGGCCGCGTTCCGGGGTGAGGTCATCAGCTGGTCCCTCCTCGAGGGGCGGTCCGGGCGAGCGCGGGGTCGGGGG
>NZ_JBEDNP010000066.1:0-2274 GCF_040105315.1 Pseudonocardia tropica | reverse complement strand
TGTCAACGGCGGGTTTGGAGTGACCCCGTAACGACGGACTGGGACTGACCCCTGTCGGTGTTCAGTCGTTGCTGGCGCGGTTGTGCTTCGCCAGTAGCTCGCGTCGGGCGCGGGTCCGATAGGAGTCCCCGGACAGGGTCAGCACCTCGGCGTGGTGGACGAGACGGTCGATCATCGCTGCAGCGATGACGTCGTCGGAGAACGTCTCGCCCCAGCGGCCGAAGGGCAAGTTGCTGGTGACCATGACGCTGCCTTGTTCATAGCGGGAGGCGATGAGCTGGAAGAACAGGTTCGCCGCGTCCTGGTCGAACGGGATGTAGCCGACCTCGTCGATGATGATCAGTTTGTAGCGGCGGATCTTCTTCAGCTCTGCCTCGAGCCGTCCGCTCTGGTGCGCCGCGGACAGTCTGGTGATCCAGTTGCTGGCGGTGTCGAACAGGACCGAGTAGCCGGCGTGCGCGGCCTTGACCCCGAGCCCGATCGCGAGGTGGGTCTTCCCGATCCCGGGCGGGCCGAGCAGGATCACGTTCTCGGCTTTCGCGACGAACGCGCTCGTGGCCAGGTGGGCCAGGATGTCGCGGCGCAGCGAGGGAAGATGGTCGAGGTTGAAGTCCTCCAAGGTCTTGACCTGCGGGAAGTGCGCGGTCCGGATCCGCATCACGGTGCCCTTGGACTCGCGGTCGGCGACCTGACGCTGCAGCAGCGCGCCCAGATACTCCTCGTGGGACCAGTTCTCATCGCGGGCCTGGGCGGCGAGCTGTTCCCAGCAGGCCCCGATCGTCGGGGTCTTCAGGACCCGGGTCAGGTAGGCGATCATCGCCGGTAACCCGTCGGGGACTGCGGCCAGCACCGGCCCCGACGGCTCCGGGCCGGGGTCGGTGGGCGTCTTCGGTGAGGTGGTCATGAGCTGCTCACTTCCTCAGCGGGGCTGTCCCGGCTGCTGTCCGAGCTCGGATCCGGAATCGGGGTGGGGGTGAAGTCGACGCCGAACAGGGCGTCGTAGTCGGGCAGCGCGCGCAGGGTCACCGGGTGCCCGTCGAGATGACGCCGCTCGGCGGCCCGCCGCGCGCTGCGGTCGTGGGCCAGGGCGCGGCGCATCGTCGCGGCGGTGTCGCGATGGGCCGGGTCGGTGATCACCGCGTGGCGGGCCCAGCTGCGTTGGTGGCGGGCGACGACCTGCCCGGCGCAGTAGATGACCACCTCGCCCGGGGTGGCGGCGACGTCGACGAACCGGCCGATCACCTGTGGGTCCACCGAGTAGTCGTTGGCATCGACGCGGACGTAGTAGTCCCGCGCCAACCGGACCCGCGCGGTCAGCCCGATCGGCGGGTCCAGCGGCGGCAGCGGAGTCATCGCCGCGTAGTCACCCTCGAGCAGATCGGCCGGGCGCCCGCCGATCGCTCGGACGGTTCGGGCGTTCGCCCTGGTCAGCCAGTCGCTGATCTGCCGATTGAAGTCAGCCGGGGAGGCGAACCGTCGTCCGGGCAGGAACGAGGTCTCGAAGTAGCCGTTGTTGCGCTCGACCAGCCCTTTGAACTCCGGGTCCCGCGGCGGGGCCAGCCGGATTCTCGTGGCCAGAGTGCCGGCGAACGCCGCCGCCGGCGTCGAGACCCGACCGGTCCCGCCGATCGCGGACTCCCGGTCCCAGACCAGCGTGCGGGTCACCCGCCCCACCCCGCTGATCAGCTGCCACATCCCGGACAAGATGTCCCCGGCCTGGCGCGAGGGGATCATCGTCGCGGACAGGAACCGCGAGTAGCCCAGTGTCATCACCAGCACCGGCAGGACCCGCTCCTGCCCGTCCCCGACGGGAATCGCGGTGTCGGGGAACCACAGGTCGCACTGGGCGATCTCGCCAGGTGCGTAGACGACTCTGTCCACCGGGTCGATCCCGAGATACTCCGGGCGGATCTGACGGATCCGGTCCTTGAGCACCGTCAGCGAGTGCCCCCACCCGATCCGCTCTGCGATCACCGTGGCCGGCATCCGCGGGAACTGCGCCAACAATGCCCGCACCTGCGGCTCGACCGCATCAGCCAGCGACCCCCGCGGGCCCCGTTCCCGTTTCGGCGGGCCCGGCGCCCGCAGCGCGGAACGCACCGTGTTGCGGGCCACCCCCAGCCGGCGGGCGATCTCCTTGATCGGCACACCCTCCGCCCGATGTAGACGACGGATCTCGGCCCAGTCCTCCACCGACAACACCCCCTCAGCGTCGTCCAGAAGGGGTCAATCCCAATCCGACGTCAGGGGGTCAGTCTCAGCCCGTCGTCGACA
>NZ_JBEDNP010000064.1:0-2328 GCF_040105315.1 Pseudonocardia tropica | reverse complement strand
AGAGGCGACAGTTGCCACAGGGGGGCGTTCGGCTTCCAGTTGGGGGGAAGTGGAAGTAATTACCGGCGTACGGCGGAGTGAAGGTCAGGAGGGCTGTCCGATATCTACCAGAATAGACGTCAGAACCGTTGAGTCTGCTCCGATGGACAACTATTCTTCAGGAGTGGGACGCAAATTCTGGGGCGGGTCTCGTCGTGACGAAGAGCGATTTCGGAGCATGCGTCGGAAAGGGTCATTGAGCGTGTTCTACGAGCGTTTTTTCTGCCACCCGCCGTTCGGGCAGGGGTGCGCGACAGGCTCCTCTTGTTACCGAGGGCAGATCTGATGGCGCGCCGGAATCACCGCCCATCCCCCGAAGGCCAGCTCTCCTTCGACGACCTGTTCTTCTCCGCTGCCCCCGGTGAAGACGAGGCCGGAGCCGTCGACGCGGCCGTGCCGTCGGAGTCCCAGGACGCCGTACCGTTGCCGAGCGAGTCCGGTGCAGCGTCGACCACCCAGAGCCGGGAGGCGCCAGATGGCAGATTACGGAGCGATGGCCCAGGAACACTGGGCCCGCTGGTTACCGACCAGGTACAGCAGCATCCCGAACCCCGAGCTGTTCTTCCGGGAGCTGGGCGAGGAGGTCGAGAAGGAGATCGACTCGCTGGCCCTGGAGCTGGAGGGCGCCGATCCGCACCAGGAGAGCTACCTGGACAGGGTCGGCCGCATGAGGGGGGCTCGACAGCGAGCCGAGCAGATCGTGCTGCAGGAACGGGTGAGGCTGGACCCGGAGCCCGGAGCGGATCCGGACGAGGAGCCGACCGCGCCGCCGGCGACCGAGCCGGGGCTGGCGCTACCGCTGGTGGTGGGTCCCGAGGACCCCGAGTACCAACAGATCCTGGAGGAGGAACAGCGGGCGCAGGAGACGTTGCGCCGCGGTTCCGACCACTGACGCAGGACGACCTGGCACCCTCGGGTGAACGAGCTCGCGTCGAGGCCAACCTCGCCGCGCTCCGTGCTCTGCGACGCCTGCAGCACGAGCAGCGGCCGGCCACCGCCGAGGAACAGGCGACCCTGGCGCGCTGGTCCGGGTGGGGTGCAGTCCCCCGGGTGTTCGACCCGCAGCACGAGGAGTTCGCGCAGGCGCGCCGCGAGCTGCGCGGTCTGCTGAGCGAGACCGAGTTCAGCGCTGCGCGCCGAAGCACCCTGAACGCCCACTACACCGACGTCGCCATCGCCGAGGCGATGTGGCAGGCCGTACAGCGCCTCGGCTTCGAGGGCGGGACGGTGCTCGAGCCCGGCTGTGGCGCCGGGACGTTCCTCGCCCTCGCGCCCGAGCGCGCCCGGATGGTCGGAGTCGAGGTGGAGCCCATCACCGCGGCGATCGCGCAGGCCCTCCACCCCCACGCTGCAGTGCGCAGCGAGTCCTTCGTGCAGACCCGTGCCCCCGAGGGCACGTTCGACCTGGTCATCGGGAACGTACCTTTCGCAAAGGTCGCCCCGGCGGATCCCGTGCACAACGGCGGCGGACACAGCATTCACAACTATTTCCTGCTCAAGTCCGTGCGACTGACCCGTCCGGGCGGCCTGGTGGTCGCGCTGAGCAGCCGCTACACACTCGACTCGGAGAATCCCAGCGCCCGGCGCGAACTCAGCGACCACGCCGACCTGGTGGGCGCCGTCCGGCTACCGAGCAAGGCGCACCAGCGCGCCGCGGGAACCGCTGTGGTCACCGACCTGCTCGTCCTGCGGCGCCGCGAACCCGAGGCGGCCCCGGCCGACCTCGACTGGCTCGACACCAGCCCGATGAGGATCGGGGACGACGAACGCGAGATCCCGGTCAACCGCTACTTCCAGCAGCACCCCGAGATGGTCCTCGGGACCCCACTGCTCGGGCACGGCGCCTACCGGCAGGACGAACTGCAGGTCGTCGGCGACCTGGGCAACTCCACCCTCCTGTCCGGGGCACTCGAGCAGCTCGTCCAGCACGCCGCAACGGCAGGGCTCGACTACACGAGCCCCACCGACTCCGACACCCTCGACCCGGTCGTCACCCTCGCCACGGGCGCCGAGGACCAGCAGGAAGGGCTCCTCCAGACCGCACCGGACGGGACCTTCACCCGGATCCAGAGCGGCGCGATCGTGGGGTACGCCGTCCCCCGTACGCAGCAGACCGAGCTTCGCGCCCTCATCGGGCTGAGGGACACCACCCGGGCGCTGCTCGACGCCGAAGCGGCCACCGCCGACGACACCGCCGTGATCGCAGAGCTACGCAAGGACCTCGGCCAACGCATCGACGCCAACGTCGCGACGGGCGGCCCCATCCGCCGGTTCACGTGCCCCCGCACC
>NZ_JBEDNP010000063.1:0-2441 GCF_040105315.1 Pseudonocardia tropica | reverse complement strand
CGCCTGCCTGGCCAGCACACTCGCCTGGTCCACCTGGCGCCGACGACGCCAGCACCAGGCCCGGACCTGCCACTACCGCCGCCGCGGCCAACGCCCACCAGCCTGACAAAACGCCGTTGCAGTATTAACCGGGCGTGGAACGAGCTCGGTGACCGTGCTGCTGCTGACCGTGTCCGCGGCGTTATCGACTACCTCCTGCGCGGTACCGAGGAACCCATCGAGGACCGCATGCAGACGCTCATCGATGCGCGGGGCGGACTCGGAATGACCGGTTTTAAGGAGAGTCTGCTCACTCGTACACTTTGTGTGATGTATCCTGACCGCTTTCTGCCAATTCTGACCTACTCTAGCCCGGCAGGAGGCAAGAAGGAGATCGCAGCCAGTGTGTTCGGTCTGGAACTACCCGCCATGCAAACCACCTCTATGACCACCGGTCGTCTAGTGTTCTGGAGCAACGACCTCCTCCTGAGACTGTGCGGAACCGGGTTTGCCGACGTCGCACACGCCTCACAGTTCTTGTGGTGGGCCCAACAGCGCCGAGCATGACCCCCGCAGATGGCCGGAGCCCAAGCAGCGGTCCCGTCCTCGCCCGGCTGGCCCCTGGGACGGCGTTGCAAAATGGGCGGATTTGCCACTTACGAGTCGTAGAAATGGATGACGTGCTCCAGCTCGACCATCGGACGCCAAGCCGATAATGAAGATTATGACAGGCGGTCTAATCGGAATGCAGCGGATGACCGACGACGTTCTTCCGAGATCCGGGCGGCCCGCCGGTCGGATCAAGTGACTATGACTTACATAGTCACACCAGGATCCGACGTACCCTGCTGGCCTGTGCTCGCATGATCCCGTCATCTCACCGGCGGCTCGCTCTGATCGATCAAGGTGTTCCGCTGGCTCAACTCTCACCGTGAGACCGCGTGGACCAGACGCGGCAGCTCTACGTTCTCCTCGTTGCATCGCTAGTGCAAATCACGAGGAACTTTAGTTGGCGCTAACGGTGGTCATCTACCCTGATTTCCATAATAGAATCCTGTCGCCGCTCCGACTAGGCCGACCAGAGGGGCAAGCAGAATTCCCAACAGATCTGAGAGCTCTTTGACAGTCGTCGCCAAGATGATGGCCCGAATGCAGATTGTGAGGACAGTCGCAGAGAGCAAGAGGAAAAGAAGTGCCGCAAGACCGCTTCGAGCGATCTCGCGCCACCGCTCCACCGTGAACTTCGACTCGACGAAGACGGGACCTGCCTCGGCGTTACCGGGAACGTCGTTCTCCTCGACAAACTCCGACAGCGCTCCCACATCCGGATCAGCGCCAGGGCTGCCGTCCTGATGGTCAGAGGTCATCGACGCCGACTGCTCTTTATCGGTCCCCTCAGGCGAGGCCACGGCCACCGTCCCACACTCTGATCCAAACGTGTCCGTAGATCAGACACATGTCCGTGCCGGATGGTGATGTCGCCTCCGGTTCGATGTCCTCGACGAACTCATCTGAGTCGATCAAGTGATTGCCAGCTCGCCGAGCGAGACCAGGAATCCGGCAGCCGTTCCACTCGGAGTCACACTCCGGGATCGTGTTCTCGACGAACTCGTCGAACTGCCCCGTCAAGGGGTTGTCGGACGAGTTTGACGACGGCACGGGTGGACTCCTGGCGACACGTTCAACACGGTGTCGCCAACCTTAGCGCACTGATCGTGTCAGCCCCGGCTCAACGTCACCCGGACGAGCCGACCGGTATTCACTCGGCGGTGAACGGGCGGTTACACAACATGGAGCTGTGTCTTCTCGCCCTTCTTGTCCTCCGACCATAGGGTCGTGTCCGCTCGCCTCGCCGCTTCGAAGAAGCCGAGGAGCGCTATGGCTCGCCGGATCGCCTCAGTCGTGGTGATTCCCCGTTCGCGGGTCACAGACCTAAGGATCTCGGCGGATTCCTCGTTGATATTGACCGAAAGTCGCTGATGCGTCGACATAGCTCACTCTTCCAGTGTTGCCGCTCGACTCCACCTGCACCTGCAGGTTCGGGAGCGTGAAGGAGCACGGTTACGAAATGAGGAGACATTCCAGCAAGTCGCGCGAATCCCTTATCGCCACTCGTCTTCGGAACGTTCGCACACTCAGTGCAACGACTGAATGTCTATCCTCGTTACGCCTGCCGCGCAGGAAGTTCTGAGATTTTGCTAGAAGCTCTGGTTCACTTCTGGTTGAGCCGCGAAGACCGGTTGCACATAATCAATGGCACACCATCCTCACATGTTGGCTGCCTCGCGAAGCGCGAGCCTGGTCAGGCTGGGCGGCCAGCGCAACCCGTCTCGACGGCTGCGCGACGATGCTAGGCGTCGCACCGCAGGGCGTCTGCATGAGAGCCATCATGGCGATTGGCGTGCATCCTGTCAACACGGGGTGTGGTCATGATGTACATGCTAGACGCACGGTGCCTACAT
>NZ_JBEDNP010000062.1:0-2503 GCF_040105315.1 Pseudonocardia tropica | reverse complement strand
GATCCAGCCCGTCGCACCGGTGGCGACGGCGGCGGCGCCGAGCCCGCCCAGGACGATCGCGCGGCGCCGGCTGATCGGTGCCGGGGTCACGCCAGCTCGTCGCGGCGCTTGCGGTACTCGTCGTCGTCGATCTCGCCGCGGGCGTAGCGCTCGTCGAGGATCTGCCGTGCCGAGGTCGGCCCCGCCGCCGCGGCGGTGTCCGCGCCGGGTCGGCGGTTCTGGGTGAGCCGGTAGGCGAGGTAGCCCAGCAGCACCAGGCCGATCAGCACCAGTACCGGCCAGATCCAGAACCATCCCATCATCGAGCCGTCCATCATGGTCGTTCCACTCCCGTCGTCTCGTCGTGCCTGTTTTGGTCTGCGGGTCAGTCGCTGGTGAGTGCGTCGAGTGCGGCCCGGATGCGTACCCCGGCCTCGTCCGCGACGGGGCGCAGGTCTTCGCGTTCGGGGATGGTGACCATGACCTGCGGGTCCAGGGCGGAGACGATGCTGCGGTCGTCGCCGTCGGCGCGGACCACGACGTTGCAGGGCAGCAGCAGCCCGATCTGCCGGTCGACGTCGAGGGCGCGGTGGGCGAGCTGGGGGTTGCAGGCGCCCAGGATGACGTAGGGCTCCATGTCGTGGTCGAGCTTCTCCTTGAGGGTGGCGCGGGCGTCGATCTCGGTGAGCACCCCGAACCCCTGCTCGGCCAGGGCCGCCTTGACCGCGGGGACCGCCTGGTCGTAGGGCAGGTCCAGGGTGATCGTCATGCTGTAGTCCATTGCGAATGCTCCATTCGTCAAGTTGTCGGTCGTGTGTGTGTCAGCCGCTGCTCAGTGCGGCCGGGGCGAGCAGCGCGGCGGCGGCGACGCCGACCGCGACGGCCAGGATCAGGTAGGCGAACCCGCGCCGCAGCGCCGCGGCCGGGAGCTGGTTCGCCACGCGCCCGGCGGCCAGCGACGCGAGCAGGGCGGCGCCGGCGAACACGGCGATCACGCCGTAGTCCACGCTCGCGGCGTCGGCGGCGTGCGCGGACAGCCCGGCCAGCGAGGTGATCGTGACGATCACCAGCGAGGTGGCGATGGCCTCTGCGGCGCTCAGCCCGAGCAGCAGGGTCAGGGCGGGAACGATGAGGAAACCGCCCCCCACCCCGAACAGCCCGGTCAGCACCCCGACCCCGGCGCCGGCGGCGAGCGCCTTGGGCAGGCAGCTGCGCCAGTCGACCCGCCCGTCGCGGATCCGACACGCGCCGCCGGTCGCCTCCTCGGGGTTGCCGCGCAGCATCCGGGCCGCGACGACGACCATCAGCACCGAGAACGCCACCAGCAGCCACCGGTCGGCGATCAGGCGGCCGAGCGCGGCCCCCGCGAACGCGGTGGGAATGCCCGCCGCGCCGAACACCAGCGCTACCGGCCACCGGATCATGCCGGACCGCAACCTCGCTGCCACGCCGCCGGCCGCCGACACGGACACCACCAGCAGCGACCCGAACACCGCGGCCGCCACCGGTTGGCCGACCCCGTAGACCAGGGCCGGGACGGCCAGGATCGAGCCACCCGCACCGAGCAGCCCCAGCGCGGCGCCGATGACCAGGCCGAACACGCCGGCGAGGATCACCGTGCCCGCCTTGGGCCACGGGTCCGGGACCTGCTCACGAGGTGGGTGTCAGCGGGACACCGGCATCCGCGGCGTCGTCGAACATGTCGTCGATGACCACCACCGTCCGCCCGGCGCGGGCCAGCAGCGACGCGGCCGCGGTGGCGCGGTAGCCGCTGCCGCAGTGCACCCACACCGCGCCGTCGGGCACCTCGGCGAGCCGGGCGTCCAGCTCGGGCAGCGGGACGTGCACCGCGCCGCGGACGTGCGAGGCGGCCCACTCGGTGCCCAGCCGGACGTCGAGGACCACCTGAGCGGGCGGCAGGTCCGCGACCCGCCGACCGGACAGCTCCGCGGCCAGGTCGGCGAAACTCGCGCTCGGCAACCCAGCCAGCTGGGCCGCGTCGGCCAGGTCCCCGGGCTCACCGGTGGCGGCGGCCACGACGTGGTCGACGCCGATACGGACCAGCTCACGCTGGGCCTGCGCGACCTGCGCGCGGTCCTCACCGAGCAGGGTGATCGGTGCGTCGTGGGGGGCCATCCAGCCCAGCCAGGTCGCCATCGGCCCGTCCAGGCCGAGGCTCACCGTTCCGGTGAGGTGCGAGTCGAGGTAGGCCTTGCGGTGGCGCAGGTCGACCACCCACTCCCCGTCGGCCAGGCGGCGCGCCAGCTCGGCCGGGTCGGCGATGGTCGGCGGGCGCAGGTCGACCGGCGCCGGTCCGGCGGTGTTGAGCGCGCCCATGTGCGCGTAGTAGGCGGGGTAGGCACCCAACCCGGCCAGCGTGTGGCGGACGAACTCGTCGCGGGCCAACCGCAACACGGGATTGACCTCCTTCTCGTGCCCGACCGTGGAGTCGTTGCCCCAGGCGGGGCTGTCGGTGCAGAAGCAGCCGAACCCCGGGGTCGGCCCCACCTGCGCCCCCTCGCGC
>NZ_JBEDNP010000061.1:0-2519 GCF_040105315.1 Pseudonocardia tropica | reverse complement strand
GATACATCATGATCAGCAGGCCGAGCGCGATCGGCAGCGAGATCCCGTCGATCGCGATCGCGTCGAGGGCCGGGGCGAGCCCGGGGACCAGGCGGCCGAGCAGCAGTCCGGCGACCATGGCGACGATGATCCAGACCGCCAGGAAGCGGTCGAGGGTGGACAGGCGGGCGACGACGCCGGCCTCGGCCGGGTCGGTGGCCGCCTGCTGGGCGGCGCCGGTGGTGTTCTCCGTGCTCATGATGCGACGGCCTCCGCCGTGGTCGGGATCAGCAGGTCGGCCAGCGAGGCGAGTCGCTGGGGGACGACGCGGTAGTGGATCCAGGTGCCGCGACGTTCACCGATGATCAGCTCGGCCTCGCGTAGGACCTTGAGATGGTGCGAGATCGTCGGGCCGGACAGGTCGAAGACCTCGGTCAGGTCACACACGCAGGCCTCCCCGCCAGCGTGGGAGGCGATCAGGGACAACAGGCGCAGCCGGACGGGGTCTCCGAGGGCCTTGAACACGCGGGAGATCTCGCTCGCGTGCTCCGGGGAGAGCGGTTGCCCGACCAGCGGCGACCAGCACGACGGCGCCACACCCGGCGGCTCCTTATTCGACATACTTCTATCTTGACGTCTATCGAATAAGAGTGCAACCTCGCAGGGCCGCCCCGGATCGAGCGTCGTCGATCCAACCCTGCGCGACTGGAGTGATCGCATGCTCGACCCCGGTGAGGCCGGCGACCGCACTGCGGTGTCACGGCATCACGGACGTGCTCACCGCCACCGGCTCCCGATGCCCGTCAGGGATCCAGTCTCGCGCGCCATCGGGCAGGCGATCATCGCGGTCGCGGTCGTCCTGGTCCTGTGGGGATTCCTGGCCGGCGACGCCGATCTCACAGCAGGTGGTGTGACGACGTTCGCCTGTCTGCCCGCAGCGGGCCTGGCCAAGCTTGCCCGATCCCGGTGAGCGCCCCGCCCGGAAGTACAGCCGGTCGGGTCAACATCAGCCTTTCATCCCGGGTGGCCGGCCGGTTCGTTGTGGGCGCGGACCAGCCTCGCGTAGGTCGCCACGCATGCCCACGCCACCGCCGCGACGACGAGGAAGGAGCGGTAGACGCCGTCGTACCCGACTTCGGGGGCAAGGGACGCGGCGCCGACGGGGGCTAGCAGACCCGCGAGGCCCCACCCGGTGAAGACCAGGCCGTAGGTGGCGCCGAACCGTTCGCTGGGCACCACGTGCGAGACTGCCGCCGGGGTGAGCGTGGATAGTGCGCCGTATTGGGTTCCGAGTAGGAACAGGGTGGCAAGCGCGACGGGCCCGCTCGCACTCAGGGCCAGTGGCAGACAGGCAAGAAGGAGGAGGGCGGAGTTGGCGTGCAGGGCCGCGGATGGTCCCACCCGATCCGATAGCGGCCCGGCCATGAGCCGACCGACGAAGTTGCCGGCATTGAGCAACGTCACCGCCAGCGCCACGGCCCCCGCAGTCCCTGCCAGCTGTCCGGCCTGCGCGAAGGCCGCGAGGGCCGGCGCGCTGCCCAGCGCGAAAGCCAGCCACAGCGCGACGACCGGCCCGCTCGGGTGGCGCCGGCCGGTGCTCCGGGGCCGACGTCGTGCTACGCGCGGATGGGCCACGCGACCGGGAACGAGCACGGCCGCGACGGCCAGAACGCCCCCCAGCGCGGCGGCCAGCAGGACGAAGGTCCAGCCACGTCCGAACGCCATGAGCAGCGCAGCTGCCACGGGTGCCAGGACGGCTGTGCCGGCCGCGTAGGCGCTGACCACGAGGCCGAGCGCCAGGCCGCGCCCGGACTGCACGGTGCCGGCGACCCGGACCGCGGTGGCGTAGCCGAGCCCGGTCGAGCCGCCGAGTAGGACACCGAAGGCGAGGATCAGTGTGACCACTGAGGTCGCGACAGCACTGCCCAGCAGACCGATCACGGTACCGATCGCGGCGACGATGGCCAGCCGCCGAGGTGAGACCGCGTCGGCGACCCGGCCACCGACCAGGACCCCGGCCATGAAGGCCACCAGGCCGACGGAAAAGACGCTGGCCAGCCCGGTATCGCCGACCCGGAGTTCCCGGCACAGGGACGCGGTGAACACGTCCCAGGCGAATAGTGGGCTCACCGCCAGGTCGAGCAGCACTGCGCCGGTGAGCGCGCGCCTCTTACTCATCCGGAGGGGGCTCGGCCTGGGTCGCCGGCCAGCGGGGGTAGGAGGTTCGGCGTCTTCTTGCTGGCCATCGTCGCGTCCTTCCCGTGGGCGTATCAGCCAGGCCGGTGGCGAACCCGGCGGTGATCATCGAGAGTGACCAGCCGGGGTCGGCGGGTGATGGCCGGGGCCAGCACGGGCAAGGCGTAGTACAGCACGCCCCAGCTGACGATCTCGGTCACGCACAGCACGACCATCACCCGACGCAGCCCCGCTCGAGCTCAGCGACGCGGTCGCGGCGGTGGGTTTCACAGAGGACATTCGCGGTTGGCCTCCCAGCGAGGCCCGACGCGGCCTCTCGCCGCCTCCGGCGATGGTGCCGATAC
>NZ_JBEDNP010000060.1:0-2600 GCF_040105315.1 Pseudonocardia tropica | reverse complement strand
CACAATCGGCGCGGGGCTACCCTGGGATCGCCACAGATCGGGCTGGTCGGCGTTCATGAGTGCGACCTCCTGGCTGGAGACGCGCGGCAGCGCGCTGACTCCCCTGCGGATCAGGTAGGTCGGTTCCTAGAAACTACCGCGGTGTCCGGTTCGGCAGCAACCGGCTCACACGATGCCTACGTGCCACGCCAGCCTGGACGACGCCGTCGATGGGACGTCGCGGCCGGCGGCCTGATCGCGACCGAGGCCGGCGCTGTGCGCACACTCCTGCGCACGGGACCACCACCGCGGGCGCGGGGACGACCTCACCCGGCGACCGCCGAGCTCGACCTGGAGGGACCACCCCCGCGGGCGCGGGGACGACTGGTCGGTCGGGTTCGACAGGTCCAGGGTGACGGGACCACCCCCGCTAGCGGGGGTGGTCCCTCGGCGAACGTCGAGCCCAGAGCCCAGGACGGCGGCGAGCAGGATCCACGGCGAGACGCGACGGGCGGGCTGCGCCCAGTGCTGGAACTGGTGCTGCGGGTAGGGCGGCTGCGGGTTCATCGTCTGGGCTCAGCTCTGCTCGGTGTAGACGTGCTGGCGGTCGTCGGAGCCGTAGATGTCCAGGCTGGCGAACTGGCCCTGGGGGATGTTGAAGGTCTGGACGCCGCGGTAGGTCTTGCCGGGCTGGGTGCTGTAGCCCTCGGGCAGTTCCTCGCCGCAGGAGGGGGCGATGATCCCGGCGTTGTCGTGGGTGATGCCGCCGGTGTCGGTCCACTGGGTGCGCATGAAGATGTGGTCCTGGCCGGGCACGTACAGGTCCGAGGTCTTCAAGGTGATGTCCATGCGCAGATAGCCCTCGCACCAGTCGACGCCGTTGACGGTCCAGGTGGCGGTGTCCTGGCCGCCGTAGTTCAGGACGTTCGGGGCGCCGATCGCGACCGGGGACGGCGCGACCGGGGCGATCGCGGTCTCGGCGGCCGGGTCGGTGCCGGGCAGGGGCGCGAAGGCGTTGCTGGTGTCGGTGCCGAGGACGTCGCAGTAGCCGCGGGTGATCTCCACGAAGCTGGCGTACTGGGGGGTGGCGTCGGACTCGGCTGTGTTGACGGCGTCGAGGGCGCCGGGGATGGAGCACATCATCCGACCGGTGGCGAGGATCTGCTGGTCGGAGGCTGCGGAGTTCTCCTGCTCGCCCATGGCGTCGCGGATCTCGCCGACGTAGCCGTCGGTGGTGTGGGGGGTGGAGCAGGCGACGCCTGCTCCGGCGGCGAGGGTGACGCCGACGGCGAGGCTGGCGAGGGTGCGGGTGAGGGTGTTCATGGCGCCTCCCGACGAGTTGACGAGGTGGTGTCGCCGAACATGTCGATAGGCCAGATGCCGCGTTAACGGCAACTGAGTGGAGTCATCTGTTCTGAGTAGTTGGCGGGGTCTAGTTGGCCGGGATGGCCGCTAGCAGCGGGAGTGCCGTCCGCGACCGCGGGTTCCCGAGCTGGGGGATCGTCTTCGCCAAGCAGGACATCTACGACCTCGGAGGCGGGCCCGTCTGGTACGCCCGAGCCGAGGACTACGAGCGAGCCCGCGGCACTGCGGCAGCTCGGTGGGCGGTCAAGTACGAGGTCGGGACCGGTGGACGGTCGGACCGCCCCAGGGGACGAGACCACCGCTGAAGGCGACGCCGCGTTTGCCGAGCACGGCATCGTCGTCGACCGGTTCACCTCGACCTTCACCACCGCTGCGGTCCGCCGGCACAGACACACACCCTCGGTCGAGCACCCGGCCTCGGCCGTGGCGCAGCTGCAGCAACGTCCGCTGACCCATGACGACCACGCCCGCAGGTCCAGCCGGCGAGGCATGCGCCCCCGCTAGCCCGGCTACTGCCGCTCGAGGAGCTGCCCTACCAAGTCCTCAGAGGTGGAACGCCCCGCGCTTCCGAGATCGACCGGCGGTTTCTGAAAGCCCGGCGTGTCGCTGTGTCCTGGTTTCAGAAAGTAGGGCAGGATCCCTGGCATGGCTAGAAGACCAACAGGGCGTCCGTCGAAGGGCCCGCGTGCAGTGGTTCTTCCGCGGGTCCTGCTGGCTGACGACCACGCGCTGAAGAGCCTTGCCACCGCCCGCGGCTGGTACGTCTCCGAGGCCGCAGCCAAGCTGATCAACGTCGGGCTGCAGCACGCTGACGAGCTGCCCGACGACCTGCCCCGCCGGGTCTCGCACACGGAGTCCACGGACTTCACCGCGCGCATCCCGCTCACCGACAACGAAGTCGTCCGGGCGATCGCGAGCGAGCGCGACCGCAGCATCTCCGTCGTGGCGGGGGCACTCCTCCACCTCGGGCTGCGGTACCGCAACGAGATCCCCGGGCAGATCCCCGCCCAGTACACGACTCCGGAGCGGCCTCTGACCAAGGCTTCGTAAACGAGAACGAGACGGCCCCCCTGGCCGGGGGCCGCCTCGGTTCGTTCTCGCATCAGACCGGACCTGCATCCGTCTGACGCCGTAGCCCCGGCGAACCGGGGCCGTTACCCCACCTGCGAAGAAGGGGCGCTTTCGCGTGTCCAGGATACATCCTGGGCCGGGAGCCAACCACCACAGACACGGGGCGAATTCGCCGTGCCCAGAAT
>NZ_JBEDNP010000005.1:0-376153 GCF_040105315.1 Pseudonocardia tropica | reverse complement strand
TCGTCCTGAGCCAGGATCAAACTCTCCAACAAAACCCTGACTTGCAACAAACAACTGGCCACAACACCCGACGGGATCGAATGCTGCAACCAAACAAACAATTTGGCACAAAACGCCAAACCGAATAGATATAGCTCGACACACTGTTGAGTTCTCAAAAGACACCCGCACTCGGGGACCGGGCCTGATGGCCGTCGCCCCGGGGCGATCAGAGTCAGCCCCGCAAGGAGGCAACTCTCTTATGTTACGTGTACCGGAGAGCAGCGTCAAGCCTTGCTCCGGGCGACCGGATCCCCACCGAGGTGGAGATCGTGGGCCTTCGCCTCCGGGCCGGATCCGCGTCCCTGACCTCTCGGCCGGTTTCGCTCTCGTCCGTCCCGTCCTGGCGACGACGAGAAAGTTACAGGACGGCCCGGAGGCGGTTCACAGGGGGGTACCTCTTCGGCGTTACTGCAGGTCAGCGGCCGATCACGCCGATCCGACCCGCACACCGGCGAGGTTGCGCTTCCCCCGCCGCACCACCAGCCAGCCGCCGTCGAGGAGGTCCCCGGCACCCGGGACCCACTCCTCGTCGACGACCTTGACGTTGTTGACGTACGCGCCGCCCTCCTTCACCGCACGGCGCGCGGCCCCCTTGCTGTCGGTCAGACCGGTGGCGACGAGCAGGTCGACGATCGTGTCGGCCGGGCCGGCGTCGGCCGTCGGCACCTCGGCGAGCGCGGCGCCGAGGGTGGCCGCGTCCAGGTCGGTGAGCTCCGCACGGCCGAACAGGGCCTGGCTCGCCGTCGTCACCTGCCTCGTCTGCTCCTCGCCGTGCACCAGTGTTGTCAGCTCGGCGGCGAGCCGTCGTTGCGCGCCACGTAGGTGCGGCTTCTCGGCGAGCTCGGTCTCCAGTGCCTCGATCTCGGCGCGGTCGAGGAAGGTGAAGAGCTTGAGGTAGGTGATCGCGTCGGCGTCGGCGACGTTCACGAAGTACTGGTACCAGGCGTACGGCGAGGTGCGGTCCGGGTCGAGCCAGACGTTGCCGCCCCCGGTGGACTTGCCGAACTTGCGGCCCTCGGAGTCGGTGACCAGCTGCAGGGTCAGCGCGTGGACGTGGTCACCGGTCACCCGGCGGACGAGGTCGACACCGCCGACGATGTTGCCCCACTGGTCGGACCCGCCGATCTGGAGCCGCACCCCGAGCTCGCGGTACAGGTGCAGGTAGTCCTGGGCCTGGAGCAGCAGGTAGCTGAACTCGGTGTAGGACATCCCGTCGCCGGCGAGGCGGCGCTTCACCGTGTCCCGCGAGATCATCGTGCTGACCGGGAAGTGCTTGCCGAGGTCGCGCAGGAACTCCAGGACCGTCTGCTGCCCGGTCCAGTCCAGGTTGTTGACGGCGACGGCGCCGGTCGGCCCGTCGTCGAAGGACACGAACCGCTCCAGCTGGCCCCGGATGAGCCCCGTCCAGTCGGCGACGGTGGAGGCGTCGTTGAGCGTCCGCTCCCCCACGTCGCGCGGGTCCCCGATCATCCCGGTCGCCCCGCCGGCGAGGATGACCGGACGGTGCCCGGCCTCCTGGAAGCGGCGCAGGGTCAGCATCGGGATCAGGTGCCCGGCGTGCAGGCTCGACGCGGTCGGGTCGAAGCCCGCATAGATCGACACCGGGTCGTCGGCGGCGAGCTCCTTCGCGAGCGCGTCGCGGTCGGTGCTCTGCGCGATCAGGCCGCGCCACTCCAGGTCGTCGAGGATGTCGGTACCCACGGTGCCCATCTTGGTCGGGCCGCCGCGGCCCGTGCACGCGGGTGCCTCAGGCGCTGCGACGACGGCGCGTCCCGGCCCGGTACGGGCTGACCGCCGGTGAGCCGTCGACCCAGTGGCGCCACGGCAGCTCGGCCGCCGCGGCGACGCCCACCCGGGGTCCGGTCCGGACGAGCTCCGGGGCGACCGGGGTACCGGCGCGCAGCCGTACCCGGGAGGCCGGGTCGGTGACGTCGGTCCCGTCGTCCGCACGGCGCAGCCCGAGGAGCGCGGCGAGGCGCGCGGGTCCGCGGGCCAGGTCCGCGTCGCGACGGGCGGTGGGCCGGCGTTCCCGGGCCACCCCCGGGTCGGTGAGCAGCTCGCCGGCGCGCAGCAGCACCGCCCCCGGCTCGCCGTCGGACAGGCACGAGACGTTCGCGCAGAAGTGCATGCCGTAGACGAAGTAGACGTACAGGTGCCCGGGCGGGCCGAACATCACCGCGTTGCGCGGGGTCCGGCCGCGGTAGCAGTGCGACGCGGGGTCGTCGCGGCCCCGGTAGGCCTCCACCTCGACCAGGCGCACCGCGACCGTGCCGTCGGGGGTGTCGGCCTCGAGGACGCAGCCGAGCAGGCGTCGTGCGGCGGGCAGGACGTCGACGGCCAGGGCGGACCGGTCCAGCAGACCGGCGGGGCCCGGCCGGTCGTCCCGGCCGGGCCCCGCCGTGTGGTCGTCCACGGTCAACGGCGCGCGAGCGCCAGCTGCACGCAGGTCACGACACCGGCCATGGCCTTCTCGACCTCGTCGAGCGGGGGCAGGGTCGGGGCGAGACGGATGGTCGCGTCCTGCGGGTCCTTGCCGTAGGGGTGCGTCGCACCGGCCGGGGTCAGGACGACGCCCGCCTCCTTCGCCAGCCGCACGACCTCCGAGGCGAGGCCGTCCGGGACGGTCAGGCTCACGAAGTAGCCACCCCGGGGCTTGGTCCAGGACACGCCCTCGACGTCGGAGAACGCCTCGGTCAGCAGCCGGTCGACCGCGGCGAACTTCGGCGCGATCAGCTCGCGGTGCGCGGCCATGTGCGCCCGCAGGCCGGCGGCGTCCTTGAGGAACAGGGCGTGCCGCAGGTGGTTGACCTTGTCCGGGCCGATCGTCTTCTTCGACGCCAGCTTCAGCCACCAGTCGACGTTCGCCTGCGAGGCACCGAAGAACGCGACGCCCGCACCGGCGAGGGTGATCTTCGAGGTGGACCCGAAGACGAACGGGCGGTCCGCGTTGCCCGCCTCGGCGGCCAGGGTGAGGACGTCGGCGATCTCGACCTCCTCGGTGGTCAGGTGGTGCACCGCGTAGGCGTTGTCCCACATGATCCGGAAGTCCGGGGCGGCGGTCGGCATGGTCGCCAGCCGGCGCACGACCTCGTCGGAGTAGACGGCCCCGTCGGGGTTCGAGTACTTCGGCACGCACCAGATGCCCTTGATCGACGGGTCCTCGGCGACGAGCCGCTCGACCTCGTCCATGTCGGGGCCGTCCGCGGTCATCGGGACGGTGACGAGGTCGATCCCGAGCCGCTCGCACACGCCGTAGTGGCGGTCGTAGCCGGGGACCGGGGCGATGAACGCGACCCGGCCGGCGTCGACCCAGCGGGTCGGGGCGCCGGGCAGCGCGGTCAGCAGGGCGTGCACGAGCGTGTCGTGCATCAGCTCCAGGCTGGAGTTGTTCGAGGCCACCAGCTGCCCGACCGGGACCTGCAGCGACGGTGCGAAGATCTCCCGCAGCTCGGGCAGCCCCTGGCCGCCGCCGTAGTTGCGGGTGTCGGTGCCGTCGGCCGCGCGGAACCGTCCCGCGCCCGGCAGGCCGAGCAGCTCGTGGGACAGGTCCAGCTGCTGCGCGGACGGCTTGCCCCGCGTCAGGTCGAGCTTCAGGCCGGCGGCCTTGAGCTCCTCGTAGGCTGCGGCAGGGTCGGTCATGCGGTTCCTCCGGTGAACTCTCGCGCTGCTGCGACCGCGGTACGCAGGTCGGTGAGCTGCTCGGCGACCCGGTCGCCGGCCGTCCCACCGCGCGCGTTCCGCGACGCGATGGAGCCTTCCACGGTCAGTACGTCGCGGACACTCGGGTCCAGTGCCGGGTGCACGGCGGCCAGCTCGGCGTCGGTCAGGTCCTCGAGCCCGACGCCGCGGGCCTCGGCGGCGCGGACGCAGCCGCCCGCGGCCTCGTGTGCGACGCGGAACGGGACGCCCTGCCGGACGAGCCACTCCGCGACGTCGGTGGCGAGGGTGAACCCGGCCGGGGCGAGCTCGGCGAGCCGCTCGGTGTGGAAGGTCAGGGTGGCCACCATCCCGGCGACCGCGGGGAGCAGGAGCTCCAGCTGCGCGACCGAGTCGAACAGCGGCTCCTTGTCCTCCTGCAGGTCCCGGTTGTAGGCCAGCGGGAGCCCCTTGAGGGTGGTCATGAGCCCGGCGAGGTTGCCGACGAGCCGACCGGACTTGCCGCGGGCCAGCTCGGCGACGTCGGGGTTCTTCTTCTGCGGCATGATCGAGCTGCCGGTGGAGAACGCGTCGTCGAGGGTGACGTAGCCGAACTCGGCCGTCGCCCAGAGGATGATCTCCTCCGACAGCCGCGACAGGTCGACCCCGATCATCGCGAGGACGAACGCGGCCTCGGCGGCGAAGTCCCGCGAGGCGGTCCCGTCGATCGAGTTGGCCGAGGACCCGGTGAAGCCGAGCTCGGCGGCGACGGCCTCCGGGTCGAGCCCGAGCGAGGACCCGGCGAGCGCACCGGAGCCGTAGGGCGACCAGGCGCTGCGCCGGTCCCAGTCGGCGAGCCGGTCGACGTCGCGCAGCAGGGCCTGGGCGTGCGCGGCCAGCTGGTGGCCGAGCAGCACCGGCTGGGCGTGCTGCAGGTGGGTGCGGCCGGGCATGGGTGCGCCGGGGTGGGCCTGCGCCTGGGCGACGAGGGCGTCGACGACGTCGAGCACGCCGGACCCGACCCGTCGCGTGGCGTCGCGCAGCCACATCCGGAACTGGGTGGCGACCTGGTCGTTGCGCGAGCGACCGGCCCGCAGCTTGCCGCCCAGGTCGGCGCCGGCCCGCTCGATGAGGCCGCGCTCCAGTGCGGTGTGCACGTCCTCGTCGCCCGGGTCGGGCCCGAAGGCACCGGAGGCGACGTCGGCCGCGAGCTCGTCGAGCGCCTTGTGCATGCCGGACAGCTCCTCGTCGGTCAGCAGACCGGCGTGGTGCAGGACCCGGGCGTGCGCCTTCGAGCCGCGGATGTCGTAGGGGGCCAGCGCCCAGTCGAAGTGGGTGGACTTCGACAGGGCCGCGAGCGCGTCGGCCGGACCGGACGCGAACCGGCCACCCCACAGCGCTCCGCCGCCCGCGACCGCGCCCCGGTGGGGGTCCGTCATGTCAGGTCTCCTTCTCGCTGGTCATGCGTCCCGGCGACGGCGTGGACGCCCCGGGACAGGTCCTGCAGCCGCTCCGCGAGCTGCGCCCCGGTGAGGGGTTCGCGGGCGACGACGATGACCGTGTCGTCGCCGGCGATGGTGCCGACGACGTCGTGCAGAGCGGCCCGGTCCAGGGCGCTCGCCAGGTAGTGCGCCGCGCCCGGCGGTGTCCGCAGGACGGCCAGGTTCCCACTCGCGTCCGCGGACACGAGCAGCTCCCCCAGCAACCGCGCCACCCGGCCGGTGCCGCCCTCGACGCCGCGCACCGGGCTGCCGTCCTCCGGGATGCGGTACACGGGCTGCCCGCCGTCGACGCCGCGGAGCTTGACCGCCCCCAGCTCGTCCAGGTCCCGGGACAGGGTGGCCTGGGTGGTCTCGATGCCGTGCCGCTGGTGCAGCAGCCCGATGATCTCGACCTGGCTGCTCAGCTCGTGGTTCCAGATCACGTCGATGACGGCCGCCTGCCGTCGGGCCCGGTTGACCGGGTTCCTGCGGTCGCGGTCGGTCTCACCCATGCCGCAGGAGCCAGGTGAGCAGCGCCTTCTGCGCGTGCAGCCGGTTCTCGGCCTCGTCCCAGACCGCGCTGGCCGGGCCGTCGAGGACCTCGTCGGTGATCTCGTCACCGCGGTGGGCCGGCAGGCAGTGCAGCACGATCGCCCCCGGCGCGGCGCGCTCCAGCAGGGTGGTGTTGACCTGGTGCGGGCGGAACGGGGCGACCCGGTCCAGCCCGTCCTCCTCCTGGCCCATCGACGTCCAGGTGTCGGTGACGACGACCTGGGCGCCCTCGACGGCGGCGAGCGGGTCCGCGACGAGCGCGACCGAGCCCCCGGTCTGCTCGGCGCGGGCCTTCGCGTCGCGCAGCACGTCGTCGTCGGGGGTGAACCCGGCGGGCGCGGCGATCCGCACGTGCAGCCCGGCGGTGGCCCCGCCGAGCAGCAGCGAGTGGGCGATGTTGTTCGCGCCGTCGCCGAGGTAGGTCAGCGTGAGCCCGGCGAGGCGGCCGAACCGCTCCCGCACGGTCTGCAGGTCCGCCAGGACCTGGCACGGGTGGAACATGTCGGTCAGCGCGTTGACCACCGGAACGGTCGCAGCTGCGGCCATCTCCTCGATCCGCTCCTGGCCGCTGGTGCGCCACACGACCGCGTCGACGTAGCGCGACAGCACCCGGGAGGTGTCGGAGATGGTCTCCCCGCGCCCGAGCTGGCTGGTGGTGCCGTCGAGGATGATCGCGGTACCACCGAGCTGGGTGATCCCGGCCTCGAAGGACACCCGGGTGCGGGTGGAGGACTTGTCGAACACGACCCCCACCGCGCGCGGCCCGGCCAGCGGGCGCTCGGCGAACGGGTCGGCCTTGAGCCGGTCGGCGAGGTCGAGGACCTCGGCCTGCTCGGCCGGGGTCAGGTCGTCGTCGCGGAGCAGGTGGCGGACCATCAGCTCCGCTGCCCCTCGTGCCGGGCCACGGCGGCGTCGAGGACCGCCGGGAAGGCGGTCAGGAACTCCTCGGCCTCGTCGTCGGTCAGGGTCAGGGCCGGGGCCAGCCGGAGCCGCTCCGGGGTGGCGTTGTTGACCAGGATCCCGGCGTCGCGGGCGGCCGCGGCGGCCTGCGCGGCGACCGGCGCGGTCAGGCCGACGCCGATGTGCAGGCCGGCGCCGGAGACGTCGCCGACCAGGGGGTGGCCGAGACCCTCGATCCGGCTGCGGATCTCCTTGCCCAGCCGGTCGACGTGGCCGAGCAGCCCCTCGGCCGCGACCGTGTCGAGGACGGCGAGCGCCGCGGCGCACGACACCGGGTTACCGCCGAAGGTGGTGCCGTGCTGACCGGGCTCGAGCAGGGCGGCGGCGTCGCCGAACCCGATGCAGGCCCCGATCGGGAGACCGCCGCCGAGGCCCTTGGCCAGGGTGACGACGTCGGGGACGATGCCGTGTGCCTGGTGGGCGAACCAGTAGCCGGTGCGGCCGATCCCGGTCTGCACCTCGTCGAGGACGAGCAGTGCGCCGCGCTCGGCGGTGATCCGCCGGGCCTGCGCCAGGTACCCCTCGGGCGGCACGATCACGCCTGCCTCGCCGAGGATCGGCTCCAGGAACACCGCGGCGGTCCGCTCGGTGACGGCGGCGTCGAGTGCGGCGACGTCACCGAACGGGATGTGGGTGACCCCGGCGGGCATCGGCTCGAACGGGGCCCGCTTGGCGGGCTGCCCGGTCAGCGCGAGCGCGCCCATCGTGCGGCCGTGGAACGCGCCCTCGCAGGCGATGATCTCCGGCCGGCCGGTCCGGCGGGCGATCTTGAAGGCGGCCTCGTTGGCCTCGGTGCCGGAGTTGCAGAGCAGGGTGCGGGCGTCGTCACGGCCGAGCAGGGCCTGCAGCCGCTCGGCGAGCTGCAGCGCGGGCTCGGTGATGAAGAAGTTCGAGGTGTGGCCCAGGGTGCGGACCTGCCCCGACACCGCCTCGACGACGGCCGGGTGCGCGTGGCCGAGCGCGTTGACCGCGATGCCCGAGTACAGGTCGAGGAAGCGGCGCCCCTGCGCGTCCCACACCCGGGCGCCCTCCCCGCGGACCAGGGTGAGCGGCGGGGTGCCGTAGTTGTCCATCAGTGCGGCCTGCCACCGCTGCGCGTGTGTGGTCATGTCGTTCCCCCAGCTGTGGCGTCCGGCAGCACCATGGTGCCGACACCCTCGTGCGTGAACACCTCGAGCAGGACCGAGTGCGGCACCCGCCCGTCGATCACGTGGGCCTGACCGACGCCCGACCGCACGGCGCGCAGGCAGGCCTCCATCTTCGGGGCCATGCCGCTCTCCAGGCGGGGCAGCATCGGCTCGAGCTGGTCCGCGGTCAGCGAGGTGATGATCGACTCCGGGTCGGGGTAGTTCGCGTAGAGACCCTCGACGTCGGTGAGCACCACGAGCTTCGCGGCGTCCAGCGCGCCGGCGAGCGCCGCGGCGGCGCTGTCGGCGTTGATGTTGTGGACCTGGCCGTCGGCGTCCGGCGCGATTCCGGCGACGACCGGGATGCGACCCGCGGCGATGATGTCCAGCACCGCCTCCGGGTTGACCTTCGTGACGTCACCGACCAGGCCGATGTCGACGGGCTCACCGCCGACCAGCGCGGTGCGCTTCTCGGCCGTGAACAGGCCCGCGTCCTCCCCGGACAGGCCGACGGCGAGCGGCCCGTGGGCGTTGATCAGCCCGACGAGCTCGCGCCCGACCTGGCCGAACAGCACCATCCGGACGATCTCCATCGTCTCCGGCGTGGTGACGCGCAGGCCGCCGCGGAACTCGCCCGGCATCCCGAGCCGCTTCAGCATCGCCGAGATCTGCGGCCCGCCGCCGTGCACGACGACCGGGTGGATGCCCGCGAGCCGCAGGAACACCATGTCCCGGGCGAAGGCCTGCTTCAGCTCCTCGTCGATCATGGCGTTGCCGCCGTACTTGACGACGACGATCCGGCCGTGGAAGCGCTGCAGCCAGGGCAGCGCCTCGGCGAGCACGCCGGCCTTCTCCCCCGCCCGCTTCAGCCGGGCCGGGGTCTCCGGGGACGGCGCGATCTGCGGCTGCGGCAGCGCGTCCGGGGCGACCGGCTCAGGAGGAGTAGGCACTGTTCTCCTCCACGTAGGCGTGCGACAGGTCGGTGGTCCGGATCTCGGCGGTGTACCCCTCGGCCCCGCCGGACAGGCCCAGCTCGACCTCGATCAGCACGTCCTTCCCGGACAGGTCGCAGTCGGCCCGGTCCCCGGCGACGACGGCGCCCTTGCACAGCAGCACGCCGTTGATCGTGACGTCGAGGCGCTCGGGGTCGATCTCGGCGTCGGCGTACCCGGCGGAGGCGGCGACCCGGCCCCAGTTGGGGTCGGACCCGAACATCGCGGTCTTGACCAGGGAGTCGCGGGCGATCGTGCGGGCGACGGTGACCGCGTCGTCCTCGGAGGCGGCGCCGGTGACCCGCACGGTGATCCGCTTGGTGACACCCTCGGCGTCGGCCTGCATCTGCTCGGCGAGGTCGCGGCACACGCGGGTGAGCGCGGCGGTGAACACCGCCGGGTCGGCCTCGACGCCGGACGCGCCGGAGGCCAGCACCAGCACGGTGTCGTTGGTGGACATCGAGCCGTCGACGTCGAGCCGGTCGAAGCTGTAGCGGACCGCCTCGCGCAGCGCGGCGTCGAGCGTCGCCCGGTCGAGGACGGCGTCGGTGGTGAGCACACTGAGCATGGTCGCCATCGACGGGGCGATCATCCCGGCGCCCTTGGTGGTGCCCCCGACGGTCCAGCCCGCCGGGTCGGTGACCGCGGACTCCTTCGGGACGGTGTCGGTCGTCATGATCGCGGCGGCGGCGGCGGACCCGGCCTCGGGCCCGGACGCCAGCTCCGCGGCGGCCGACCGGACCCCGGCGAGCACGGTCTCCCGCGGGAGCTGCTCACCGATCAGGCCGGTCGAGCACACGGCGACGTCGATCGCGCCGCAGCCGACCACCTCGGCGACCTGCTCCGCGGTGGCGTGCGCGACCTGGAACCCCTCGGCGCCGGTGCAGGCGTTCGCCCCGCCGGAGTTGAGGACGACCGCGCGCAGCGAGCCGGTGGTCAGCACCTGCTGGGACCACAGGACGGGTGCGGCCTTGACCTTGTTGCGGGTGAAGACCCCCGCGGCCTCGGTGCGCGGGCCGTCGTTGACGACGAGCGCCAGGTCGGCCTTCCCGGACTTCTTGATCCCGGCGGCGATCCCGGCGGCCCGGAAGCCCTGGGCTGCGGTCACGCTCACGGCGCCACTCCCGTCGTCGGCAGGCCGGTGGTCTCGGGCAGACCGAGGGCCAGATTCATGCACTGGACGGCGCCGCCCGCGGTGCCCTTGGTGAGGTTGTCGATCGCGGAGACGACGACCAGCCGGGCGGCGTCGACGTCGACGGTGACCTGCAGCGCGACCATGTTGGAGCCGAGGGTCTGCGCCGTGGTGGGCCACCGGCCCTCGGGCAGCAGCCGCACGAACGGCTCGTCGGCGTAGGCCTTCTCGTAGACCGCCCGGACCGCCTCGGCGTCGGTCGCCGGGTCGGCCAGCGGGGCGGAGCAGGAGGCGAGGATGCCGCGCGGCAGCGGCGCGAGCACCGGGGTGAAGCTCACCGACACGGGCGAGCCGAGCGCGGTGGACAGGTTCTGCGAGATCTCCGGGGTGTGCCGGTGCACGCCGCCGACCCCGTACGCCGACAGCGACCCCATGACCTCCGCGCCCAGCAGGTGCGGCTTGAGCGACTTGCCCGCGCCGGAGGTGCCGGTGACCGCGGTGATCACGACCTCGGGGGCGACCAGGCCGGCGACCAGGGCCGGGACCAGCGCCAGGCTGGTGCCGGTCGGGTAGCAGCCCGGCACCGCGACGCGACGGGTGCCGGTCAGCGCGGCCCGGGCGCCGGGCAGCTCGGGCAGCCCGTAGGGCCAGTGCCCGGCGTGCTCGCCGCCGTACCAGCGGTCCCAGGCGGCCGGATCGGTGAGGCGGTGGTCCGCCCCGCAGTCCACGACGAGCGTGTCCGGCCCCAGCTGCGCCGCGAGCTCGGCGGACTTCCCGTGCGGCAGGGCGAGGAACACCGCGTCGTGTCCGGCGAGGTTGTCCGCCGTGCTCTCGCCCAGGACGCGGTCCGCGAGCGGGGTCAGGTGCGGCTGGTGCTCGCCCAGACGCGTCCCCGCGTTCCCGCCGGCCGTGAGGGCGCCGATCTCCACCTCGGGATGCGCGAGCAGCAGCCGGAGGAGCTCTCCCCCGGCGTAGCCACTGGCTCCCGCCACTGCGATGCGTACCACGTGGATGAGTATGCACGGTCACGGAAAGCCATGCAATCGGGATTCGCGATCGCGACCGGGCGGTGCGGAACCGGGCCCGGCCGCCGTGTGCGACGCCTAGTTTCCCGCGGGTGCGGCGACGGGTGACACGCGGGGTGGGACCGGGCGCGGGCGCGCCCGCACGGGGACGGTCGGTGGCAGCCACGGCGGCGGTCGCGGCGGTGCTCGCGGGCCTGCTCGGCGGGTGCGCGTCGACCGTGTCCGGGACGCCGTGGCCCACGGGACAGGGGCCGGCGCTGTCGTCGTCCGGGGCGGCGCCGGTGGAGCCCACGCGGCGGCCGCCGACGTCGTTCACGGTGCCGGGGCCGCTGTCGAACGGGCCGCTCGCCGCCCCGACCAGCGACGGCCGTCCGACGACGACGGTCCCGCCCGTGCCAGTGCCGCCCTCGCCCGGGACGCCGGTCCCGCACGATCCCCCCGACGGCGGGGCCGGCGTCGCGCGCACGGTGCCGCCGGTGCCGGTCGGGGACGGTGCGTCCCGCGTCCCGGACGGCCGGGCCCGGCCCGCCCCGGGTGCGGCGCGCGCGACGGCCCGGCCCGCCGCACCGGCCGCCCCGGCCCCGCTGACCTCGGACGTCGTGGCCGACGAGTGCCTGCTCGACCGCGCCGCGCTGACCGGGCTGCTGGGCGGCCCGCCGGTCGCGCCGGCGACGAACGCCGTGGTCACCCGCACCGACGGCACCCGCACCCGGGCCTGCTTCGCGCTCGCCGACGGCGTGACGGTGTCGGTGAACGTGTACACGACGAACCGGGGCACGCCCGCCGGCTACGTCGCCGGCGCACGGCACGGCAGTACGGTGACCGGGCTCCCGGCGGGGACCTCGGCGACCGTGCTCGACACCGTCGCCGGGCCGACCCTGCAGCTGGCCACCGCTCGGTACCTCGTGACGGTGGCGGTCGCGGGACGGACCCCGTCCCGCGACCGGTGGCGGGCCGCCGCGGTGGCCGCCGTCGCGGCGGCCCCGCGCTGAGCAGGCCGGGGCCCGGCGCGGGCCCGCCACGGGCCGGGGGTCAGCGCAGCGCGGCTCCGTGCCGGGCCGTGGCCTCGGCGACCGCCGCGTCCCGCGCGGCGTTCGCCTCCTCGCTGGTCAGCGTGCGGTCCGCGGCGCGCAGGCGCAGCGAGAACGCCAGCGAGCGGCGCTCCTGTCCGACCTGGTCGCCGGTGTAGACGTCGAACAGCCGCACCGACTCCAGCAGCTCCCCCGCCCCCGCGGTGAGCGCGTCGGCGAGGTCCGCGGCCGGGACCGCCTCGTCGGCGACCAGCGCGACGTCCACGGCGACCGGCGGGAACGCCGACACCCGCGGCACGGGCAGGTTCTCCCGCAGCGGGACCGCGTCGAGGTCGATCTCGGCCGCGGCGGTGCGGGCCGGCAGCCCCAGCGCCTCGACGACCTTGGGGTGCAGCTCCCCGGCGTACCCGACGACGGTGTCGGTGCCCGCGACGACGAGCTCCGCGCACCGGCCCGGGTGCCACGGCGCCCGCTCGGCGCGGCGCGGCCGCAGCTCCACCCCGGCGGCCGCACCGGTCAGCCGGGCCGCCTCGACGGCGTCGGACCAGGCCGCGGGACGGCCGCGGCCCCACCAGCCGCGCGGCTCGCGGTTCCCGGCGAGGACGACCCCGACGTGCACGGGCTGGTCGGGCAGCGCGGCGCGCAGCGCGGCGTACTCGGCGTCGGACGGGCGGCCGGTGACGGCCGGGTCGGGCATCGCCGGGGTGGTCTCCCCCGGCTGCACGACCTGCGCGATCGCGTACAGCGCGAGGTCCTCGGCGCCGCGGGAACGGTTGCGCACCAGCATGTCCAGCAGGCCGGGGAGCAGGGTCGTCGTGAGCCGGGACCGCTCGGCGTCGAGCGGGTTGGTGACGGCGACGGTGCGGCGGCGCCCGTCGTCGGCGGGCAGGCCCAGGTCGTCCCAGACGGTGTCGGAGACGAACGGGAACGGCAGCACCTCGACGTGGCCGGCCTCGGCCAGGGCCCGGGACACCGCACGGCGGCGCTGCTGGGCGGCGGACAGGCCGCGCCCGGCCGGGGCGGTGGGCAGCACCGAGGGGATGGCGTCGTAGCCCTCCAGGCGTAGCACCTCCTCCACCAGGTCGGCGGCCATGGTGAGGTCGGGGCGCCAGGTCGGCGGGGTCGCGACGACGACCCCCTCGCCACCGGCACCGGTGTCCAGCGCGACGGCGCAGCCGACCTGGGTCAGGCGGCGCACGGTGGCCCCGCGCGGGTAGTCGACGCCGGCGACGCGGTCGGGCATCGACAGCGGCATCCGCACGCTCGCGACGGCGGGGACCCCACCGGCGTCGGTGCGGCCGTCGGCGAGGGTCCCGCCGCCGAGCTCGACGAGCAGCTGCGCGGCGCGCTCGGCCGCGACCGGCGGCAGCGCCGGGTCCACGACCCGCTCGAACCGCTTGGACGCCTCGCTGGGCAGCTTGTGCCGGCGCGCGGCGCGTGCGATCACCGGCGGCGAGAAGTGCGCGGCCTCCAGCAGCACGTCGACCCGGGCGCCGTCGGCGAGGTCCTCCGGCGCGGGGATCTCGGTGGACGCGCCGCCCATGACACCGGCGAGCCCGATCGGGCCGGAGTCGTCGGTGATGAGCAGGTCGTCGGTGTCCAGCGCACGGGTGTGGCCGTCGAGGGTCTGCAGTTTCTCCCCCGTCGTCGCGCGGCGGACCTCGATGGCGCCGGTCAGGCGGGTCGCGTCGTAGGCGTGCAGCGGCTGGCCGAGGTCGAGCATCACGAAGTTGGTGACGTCGACGATCAGCGAGATCGGCCGCATCCCGGCCGAGAGCAGCGCACGCTGCATCCACCAGGGGCTGGGCGCGGCCGGGTCGACGCCGTCCACCCGGCGGGCGACGAACCGCGGGCAGGCGTCGGTGTCGGCGAGCCGCACCGGCCAGGCGTCGCCGGTGGTGTCCGGGATGGCGACCCGGGTGACCGGGTCGGTGTAGTCGGCGTCGAGGGAGGTCGCGAGCTCGCGGGCGAGACCGCGGACGGCGAAGCAGTAGCCACGGTCCGGGGTGACGGCGAGCTCGACGACGGGCTCGGACAGGCCGAGGACATCGAGGGCGTCGTCGCCGGGCTCGGCGGTGCCGGGCGGCAGCACGAGGATGCCGCCGCTCTCGGCGCCGAGGCCGAGCTCCTTCGCCGAGGCGATCATGCCGTCGGAGACCTTGCCGTAGGTCGTGCGCTGGGCGATCGCGAAGTCGCCGGGCAGCACCGCGCCCGGCTCGGTGACGACGACGAGGTCGCCGACGGCGAAGTTGCGGGCGCCGCAGACGACGTAGCGGTGACGGTCGCCCTCGAAGCCCACCCGGCAGTACCGGATCGGCTTCTTGAACTCGGTGAGCTCCTCGATCTCCTGCACCCGGGCGATCGTGACCGGTCCGGTGACCGCGGGGGCCGGGTGGATCTCCTCGACCTCCAGGCCGACGCGGACGAAGGCGTCGCCGATCGCCTCGGGACCGGCGGGCAGCGCCGCCGGGTCGATGTGCCGGGCGAGCCAGGACGCGGACACTCGCACTGCTCAGAACTCCTCGTGTGGAAGCGGGTGGGCCGGGTCAGACGCCGAACGCGGTCGAGAAGCGCACGTCGCCCTCGACCATGTCCCGCATGTCCGGGATGCCGTTGCGGAACATCAGGGTCCGCTCGATGCCCATGCCGAACGCGAAACCGGAGTGGACGTCGGTGTCGACGCCGCAGGCCCGCAGGACGTTGGGGTTGACCATGCCGCAGCCGCCCCACTCGACCCAGCCGGGGCCGCCCTTCTTCTGCGGGAACCACAGGTCCACCTCTGCCGAGGGCTCGGTGAACGGGAAGTACGACGGCCGCATCCGGGTACCGGCCTCCGGGCCGAACACCGCGCGGGCGAACGCGTCGAGCGTCCCCTTGAGGTGGGCCATGGTCAGCCCGCGGTCGACGGCGAGGCCCTCGACCTGGTGGAACACCGGGGTGTGGGTGGCGTCGAGCTCGTCGGTGCGGAAGGTCCGGCCGGGGCAGGCCACGTAGACCGGCAGCTCGCGCTCCAGCAGCGACCGGACCTGCACCGGCGAGGTGTGCGTGCGCAGCACCGTGCCCGAGTCCTGTCCGCGCTCGGGGTCACCGAGGTAGAAGGTGTCCTGCATGGTGCGGGCCGGGTGGTCCTTACCGAAGTTGAGCGCGTCGAAGTTCAGCCACGACGCCTCGACCTCGGGGCCCTCGGCGACCTCCCAGCCCATCCCGACGAAGATGTCGGCGATCCGCTCGGACAGCTGCGTGATCGGGTGCCGCGCGCCGCGCGGGCGGCGGTCCCAGGGCAGCGTGACGTCGACGGCCTCCTCGGCCAGCACCCGGGCGTCGCGCTCGACGAGCAGGACCTCGCGGCGCGCGTCGAACGCGGCCTGGGCCTCCTCGCGGGCGGCGTTGACCCGCTTGCCGGCGTCGGCGCGCTCGGGGCCGGGCAGCTGCCCCAGCGACCGGCGGGCCATCGGGATCGGGGCGCGGTCGCCGAGGTGCGCGGGCTTCGCCGCGGCCAGCGCGTCGAGGTCGCCCGCCTCGTCGAACGCCGTGCGGGCGGCCTCCACCGCGGCCTTCAGTGCGTCCGGGTCGAGGGGGCTCGCCGTGTCGTTCTCACTCATGGTGCCCACGATCGTAGAGGGCGGCCGCGAGCCGGTTTCAGTCGCGCGCCGGGGACAGCTGCGGGGCGACGCCGGCGCGGGCCCCGACCGTCGCGTACAGGCAGATCGCCGCGGCGGTGGCGAGGTTCAGCGACTCGGCCCGGCCGTGGATCGGGACGCGGACCCGGTGGTCCGCGGCGGCGTGCACCTCGGCCGACGGGCCGTGCGCCTCGCTGCCGAGGATCCAGGCGACGGGCCCGGCGAGGGTCGGGGTGACGGCGGGGTCGTGCAGGTCGACCTCACCGCGCCCGTCCGCGACGAGCGTGGTCAGCCCGGCGGCCCGGCACATCTCGACGACGGCGGACGCGTCCCGGTCGCGGGCCAGCGGCAGGTGGAACACACTGCCGGTGGAGGCACGGACGGCCTTGCCGTTGTGCGGATCGACGGTGTCCCCGGCCAGGAGGACCGCGTCGCAGCCCGCCGCGTCGGCGACCCGGATCACGGTGCCGACGTTGCCGGGGTCGGAGATGCCGTCGCAGACCGTGACGAAGCCGGGGACCCCGGCCAGCGCGGTGGCCACCGGAACGTCGAGCAGGTCGCAGACGGCGACGATCCCCTGCGGGGTGACCGTCTCGGACAGACCCGCGGCGGCCTTGTCGGTCACCGGGGACACCCGGGCGCCGGAGCGCTCCGCGGCCTCGACCAGCTCGGGGTGGCGCTCGGCGGCGACAGCGGTGACGAACAGCTCGTGCACCGTCACGGCGGCGAGGGCCTCGCGGACGGCCTGGGCCCCCTCGACGAGGAAACGCCCGGCCCGATCGCGCCCCGCGCGTCGCAGCAGCTTGCGTGCCGCTGCGACGCGGGGAGTGCGTTCGGTACCGGGCGTGGAGTCCGCGGAGCGCTCGCCGGCGCTGCGCGACTCGATGTCGCCTCGGGTCACCTCAGGCCGCGGAGCCCTGCTCGGTGCCGACCGGCAGGTTCTCCTTCGCCACCGCGACGAGCGCGGCGAAGGCGGCCGGGTCGCTCACGGCGATCTCGGCGAGGTTCTTGCGGTCGACCTCGACACCGGCAGCCTTGAGGCCCTGGATGAACCGGTTGTAGGTCATGTCGTTGGCGCGGGCCGCGGCGTTGATGCGAGTGATCCACAGCTGCCGGAAGTCGCCCTTGCGCGCGCGACGGTCCCGGTAGGCGTAGTTCATCGAGTGGAGCATCTGCTCCTTGGCCTTGCGGTACAGCCGCGAGCGCTGCCCGCGGTAGCCGGCGGCCGACTCCAGCGTGGTGCGGCGCTTCTTCTGGGCGTTCACGGAGCGCTTCACGCGTGCCATGGGGTATCTCCTGGGGCTTCTCCGGCACTACCGCGATGGGGGTACGGCGTGCCGGGGTTCGTGAAAGGGGCGGAAGGTCAGTGACCGAGCAGCTTCTTAACGCGCTTCACATCGGCCTTGGCGAGCTCGACGGTGCCCGACAGGTCGCGCTTCTCCTTGCGCGACTTGACCTCGAGACGGTGCCGCAGCCCGGCCTGCTGGCGCATGAGCTTGCCGCCACCGGTGATGCGGACGCGCTTCGCGGTCCCCTTGTGCGTCTTGTTCTTCGGCATGACGTATCCGTTCGATGTCGGCCCCCGAGGTTCCGGGGGTCGGTGCGGGTACTGCGTGTCCCTCCCGTGCCCGGCTGCGGCCGGGCACGGGAGCGGGACCTCACGCCTCGGCGTCTGCCGGGGCGTCGGAGCTGGCTGCGGCCGTCGTCTTGCGCGACGCCGGCTTCTTGGTCGGTGCCAGCACCATCGTCATGTTGCGGCCGTCCTGTTTCGGAGCGGCCTCGACGACGGCCATGTCACCGATGTCCTCGGCCAGGCGCTGGAGCAGGCGGTAGCCCAGCTCGGGACGCGACTGCTCGCGACCACGGAACATGATCGTGACCTTGACCTTGTTGCCGCCTTCGAGGAAGCGGATGACGTGACCGCGCTTCGTCTCGTAGTCGTGCTTGTCGATCTTCGGCCGGAGCTTCTGCTCCTTGATCACGGTGAGCTGCTGGTTGCGCCGGGACTCCCGGGCCTTCTGCGCGCTCTCGTACTTGAACTTCCCGTAGTCCATGAGCTTGCAGACCGGCGGGCGGGCCTGGCCGGCGACCTCGACGAGGTCGAGGTCGGCGTCCTGGGCCAGCTTGAGGGCGTCCTCGATGCGCACGATCCCGACCTGCTCGCCGTTCGGGCCCACGAGGCGGACCTCGGGCACGCGGATGCGGTCGTTGATGCGGGGCTCTGTGCTGATGGGGTCTCCTGTGTGACTCGCTGTGTCGCTACTACCTGCTGCCGGCGACGACAAGCGAAGACCCGTTGATCGGCCCACGGCAGGATGCCGCCGCGAAGCCGGACCATGGACCCGGACACCGTTACGATCACGGCGCGGGTGGGAGCGGGGCTCCACTTGACGCCCGGAACACACGTGTCAACGCGATCCCGGGTGGTCGCATTCCCGAGGGTAACAGGCCGCCGGTGTGCCGGGAACGCGGGGGCCGGGCCGGGACCTGCGCGGACCCGGCCCGGGGCGGGCTCAGCCCGCGCTGGTGGCCTTGGCCCGGCTGCGCCGTGCGGTCGTCGGCCGCCCCGCGCCCGCGGTGCCGTTGCCGTTCGACGACGAGGTCCGCCGCCGGGCCGGCTTGACCGGGGTGTCGTCCGGGGTGACCAGGTCGCGCAGGAACCGGCCGGTGTGGCTGTCGGGGTGTGCCGCGATCTGTTCCGGTGTCCCCTGGGCCACCACGGTCCCGCCGCCCGAGCCGCCCTCCGGGCCCATGTCGATGACCCAGTCCGAGGTCTTGATGACGTCGAGGTTGTGCTCGATCACGATCACGGTGTTGCCCTTGTCCGCCAGCCCCTGGATGACGGCGAGGAGCTTGCGGATGTCCTCGAAGTGCAGGCCGGTGGTCGGCTCGTCGAGGATGTAGACGGTGCGGCCGTTGCTGCGCTTCTGCAGCTCGCTGGCGAGCTTGACGCGCTGGGCCTCACCGCCGGACAGCGTCGGCGCGGGCTGCCCGAGCCGGACGTATCCGAGGCCGACGTCGACCAGGGTCCGCAGGTAGCGGGCGATCGAGGTGATCGGCTCGAAGAACTCGGCGGCCTCCTCGATCGGCATGTCGAGGACGTCGGCGACGGTCTTGCCCTTGTAGTGGACCTCGAGGGTCTCCCGGTTGTACCGGGCCCCCTTGCAGACCTCGCACGGCACGTAGACGTCCGGCAGGAAGTTCATCTCGATCTTGATCGTGCCGTCGCCGGTGCACGCCTCGCAGCGGCCGCCCTTGACGTTGAAGGAGAAGCGGCCCTCGGCGTAGCCGCGGACCTTCGCCTCGGTGGTCGCGGCGAACAGCTTGCGGACCTTGTCCCACACGCCGGTGTAGGTCGCCGGGTTGGACCGCGGGGTCCGCCCGATCGGCGACTGGTCGACCCGGACGAGCTTGTCTAGCTCGTCGATGCCGTTGATCCGGGTGTGCCGGCCCGGCACCTGGCGGGCGCCGTTGAGCCGGTTCGCGAGCACCGTGGCGAGGATGTCGTTGATCAGCGTCGACTTGCCGGACCCGGACACCCCGGTGATCGACACCAGGCCGCCGAGCGGCACGTCGACGTCGATGCCGCGCAGGTTGTGCTCGCGGGCGCCCACGATGGTCAGCCTGCGGTCGTGGTCGAGCTCGCGGCGCTCGGGCAGCGGGATCGACTTGCGCCCGGACAGGTAGGCGCCGGTCAGCGAGGTGTCGTGCGACTCCAGGTCGGCGATGGTGCCGGAGTGCACGACGCGGCCGCCGTGCTCACCGGCGCCGGGGCCGATGTCGACCGCCCAGTCCGAGGCGCGGATGGTGTCCTCGTCGTGCTCGACGACGATCAGGGTGTTGCCCAGCTCCTTGAGCCGGGTCAGCGTGTCGATCAGGCGCCGGTTGTCGCGCTGGTGCAGCCCGATCGACGGCTCGTCGAGCACGTAGAGGACCCCGACCAGGCCGGAGCCGATCTGGGTGGCCAGCCGGATGCGCTGCGCCTCGCCGCCGGACAGCGTGCCCGCGGCGCGGTCCAGCGACAGGTAGTCCAGCCCGACGTCGAGCAGGAAACCCAGCCGGGCCTGCACCTCCTTGAGCACCGCGCCGGCGATCATGGCCTGCCGGTCGTCGAGGACCATGCCGTTCAGGAACTGCGAGCACTCGGCGACCGACATGTTCGACACCTGCGCGATCGACCGCTCCCCCAGGTCGCGGTGCGGCAGGGTCACCGACAGCACCTCGGGGCGCAGCCGGGCGCCGTTGCAGGCGGGGCAGGGGATGTCGCGCATGTAGCCCTCGTAGCGCTCCCGCTGCGACTCGGACTCGGTCTGCTCCAGGCGGCGCTCGAGAAACGGCATGACGCCCTCGAAGTTCGCGTAGTACGAGCGCTCGCGGCCGTAGCGGTTGCGGTAGCGCACGTGGACCTGGTCGTCGCTGCCGTGCAGGACCGCCTTCTGGGCGGCGGCGGGCAGCTTGCGCCAGGGGGTGTCCGTCCGGAACCCGACCGCGGTGGCCAGGCCGGACAGCAGCCGGCCGAAGTACTCCGCGTTGTGCCCGGACGACCAGGGCGCGATGGCGCCGTCGCCCAGGGACAGGTCCGGGTCGGGGACGACCAGCTCCGGGTCGACCTCCTTCTTGACGCCGATGCCGGAACAGGCCGGGCAGGCGCCGTAGGGCGAGTTGAAGGAGAACGTGCGGGGCTCGAGGTCGTCGACGGCGAGGGTGTGCCCGTTCGGGCAGGCCATCCTCTCGGAGAAGCGGCGCTCACGCTGCGGGTCGTCGTCGGGCAGGTCCACGAAGTCCAGCACGACCAGGCCGTCGGCCAGCCGCAGCGCGGTCTCCACCGAGTCGGTGAGGCGCTGCTTGGCGGTCGCCTTCACCGAGAGCCGGTCGACGACGACGGAGATGTCGTGCTTCTCCTGCTTCTTCAGCTTCGGCGGGTCCGAGAGCGGGTGGACCGTCCCGTCGACGAGGACGCGGGAGTAGCCCTGGGCCTGCAGGTTCCCGAACAGGTCGACGAACTCGCCCTTGCGGGTGCGTACGACCGGCGCGAGCACCTGGAAGCGGCTGCCCTGCTCCATCTCCAGGACCTGGTCGACGATCTGCTGCGGGGTCTGCTTCTCGATCCGCTCGCCGCAGGTCGGGCAGTGCGGGATGCCGGCGCGGGCGTAGAGCAGCCGCAGGTAGTCGTGGATCTCGGTGATCGTGCCGACCGTCGACCGCGGGTTGCGGTTGGTCGACTTCTGGTCGATCGAGACCGCCGGGGACAGTCCCTCGATGAAGTCGACGTCGGGCTTGTCCATCTGCCCGAGGAACTGACGCGCGTACGCCGAGAGGGACTCGACGTAGCGCCGCTGCCCCTCGGCGAAGATCGTGTCGAACGCGAGGCTGGACTTGCCGGACCCGGACAGCCCGGTGAAGACGATCATGCTGTCGCGGGGCAGGTCGATGTCGATGCCCTGCAGGTTGTGTTCGCGCGCGCCACGCACGACCAGCTTCGGCCCCTCCGGGACCGGCGACGCGCCCGGGGACAGGGCGGTGCCGGCGTCGCGGCGGTCGGTGCTGTGGTCGCTCACGTTTCGCGCCTCCTGGGGTGGCGGTGCCGTCCGGGTGGTACCCCGGCGTAGCGCCCGCAGGGCTGGGGGACATTCCGCGACCGGGCACCTGTGGCCGGTGAGGTGCGTCCCCACGTCCACCGCCGATGCTAGGTCGACCCACCGACAGCGAGCCCGTCGAGCGGGCACCGCAGGCGGTCCGGCGCGGTGGATGCACACCGGGACGCGCCGGTCGGTCCGCAGCGCACGGTACTCGCACGTCCGTTCGATCCGTCAGCGGCCCCGTGGGTGCGACCGGCGGGTTCTCCCCACCGCGGGATGTCGGTGCGGGCCGCTACCCTCCCGCTCGTGGACGTCCTGGAGAACTACACCGGTCACACCGACCCCGGCGGCGCGGCCATCCGCCGCGACCTGGAGCGGTTGAGCATCAGCAAGGTCTCGGTCGGCGAGATGGACAACAACGCCTACCTGCTCGTCTGCAAGCGGAGCAACGAGGCGCTGCTGATCGACGCGGCGGCCGAGCCGACCCGCATCGCCGACCTCGTCGGCGCCGCCGACGAGCGTCCGGACCTGCGCCACCTGGTCACCACCCACCGCCACGCCGACCACTGGCAGGCGCTCGGCGCGATCGCGGGCATGTTCGAGCCGCGGCTGATCGCCCACCCGCAGGACGCCCCGGAGCTGCCGGCCCCGATGGACGAGTTCGTCGAGCACGGCGACACGATTACCTTCGGCGAGATCGAGCTGGAGGTCATCCACCTGCGCGGGCACACGCCGGGCTCGCTGGCGCTGCTCTACCGCGGGGAGGACCGGCCGCACCTGTTCACCGGGGACAGCCTGTTCCCGGGCGGGCCGGGGAAGACCTGGTCGGCGGAGGACAACGCGCAGCTCATCGGCGACCTCGAGGAGCGGGTGTTCGACGTGCTGCCCGACGACACCTGGTTCTACCCCGGCCACGGGGACGACTCCACGCTCGGCGAGCAGCGGCCTGACCTGCCGGAGTGGAAGTCCCGCGGCTGGTAGCCGACACCGTACGGCCCGACGGCCGGGCCGGCCCGGACCGGTGACGGCCCCGGGCTCCGGGTCAGCCGGCCGGGCCGTGACGGCGCAGCGCGCGGAGCCGCAGGTCGACCGCGGCCGCCACGGCGGGCAGCCCGGCCCATGTGGTGCGGTCACCGTGGCGGACCAGCGGGCACGCCGTCACGACCAGGCCCGGGTCCAGGTCGCCCACGGCGGCGTGCACGGCGGCGGGCGGCGGGTCGGCGACCGACTGCACGCCCGGGGCGTCCAGCAGGATCCGGATCCGCCTGCCGTGGCAGCGGGCCGCGGCGAGCGGATCCCGGTGCCGGGCGAGCTCGGTCCGCCAGGCCGTCCCGGCCAGGGCCGCGGCGCCGTTGCCGGAGCCGCCGGGGCGGCCCGAGGCGCCGGCCGGCACGGCGACCTCGTCCCGGACGTCGTCGTCGACGAACCAGGCCACGACGACCGCCCCGTTCCCGGCACCGGCCGTCCGGGCGAGCTCCAGGTCGACCGCGAGCGGGTTGCCCCGGGCCCGGTCCCCGGTGGCCCGGGACAGCGGCACGAGTAACAGGGCGTGCCCGCCGGGGCGGAACCCGTCCGCGTCCCGGACCCGGGCCAGCCCGGCCAGTGCGGGCCGCAGCGCCGCGGCCGTCCCGAGCCCGGTCGCGTCGACGACGGTGAGCAGCGGCCGGGCATCCGCGGGAGCGCGGCGCCACCCCGGCCCCGCCCCGCGGACCGGCCACTGCTCCCGGCCGGGACCGACCACGGGGTGCTCCGTCGCCGGACCATCCGGGAACCGGGCGATACCGGCGGCCCGCTCCGTCCCTGTCCCCGACCCTGGCCCGGGCCGGGTCGCCGGGTCGGCCGGGTACCGGTCCCCGGAGCCCGCTCCCGGACGCGCCGGGCCACTCGCCCGGCCGCGGCCCGACCCACCTGCCCCGCGACCGCCGCCGCCGGGCCCGTCAGCGGGTGCGGTGCCGTCGTCGAACCCGGGCCACTCACCGGACGCGGCGACGGGGACGCCGCGGCGGCCGACCCCGTCGCTCGGGCCGCCGTGCGCGCCGGGCCGGGCCGGACCGGCCCCCGCACCGGGCCGCCGGACCGGCCGGGTCCCCCCGGCACCCGGGCGCCCCGGAACCCGGCCGCCCGTTCCGCGCCGTGCCGGCGGCCGCCACCCGATCCACCGGAGCAGCCGGCGCAGGCGGGCCCTCACGACCCGGTCAGGAGGAACAGCTCCACCCGGACCTCCCCCGGCGCGCCGTCCTCGCTGTCGCCCAGGTAGGGCCGGATGTCCGCGGCCCGTTCCAGCTCCGGCAGGTCCCGCACCAGCTCCACGAGCCGGCGGGACACCGCGGTGCCCGCGAGCGGCCGGTCCGGGTCGCGGGACACCCCGAACATCAGCGCCAGGCCGACCGACCGGTCCGGTCCGACGACCCGGGCCAGGTCGGTCCGGAACCGGGCGACGGTCCCGCCGCCGTCGTCGCCGGCGGGCACCGGGAGGACGAAGGTCACCGGGGTGAGCAGGACCCCCTGGTCCTCCCGGCCCGCCCCGGGTCCCTCCTGCCGGGGCACCTCCTGGGGCGAGTCCGCCGACGCGAAGGCGACGATCATCAGGATCGCCGCGAGCTCCGCGAACAGCCAGCCGGCGATCGCGAACGCCGGCGGTCCGGCCGCCGCGCGCGACCGTCGCCTCATCGGGGCTCCTCCGCCGGCCGGCCGGGGCGGGCCGCCGGGGCGGGCCGGGAGCCGTTGCCGTCGGGTCCGGGGGTGTCGTGGTGCGGGGCGTCGCGCTCCGGGGCGTCGTGGTCCGGATCGTCGTGACCGGGGGCGTCGTCGGGGTGCCGGAGCCCGTCGGCGACGAGCCCCAGCCAGTTGACCCGGCGCACCACGGCGCGCAGGTCGGCGGCCGTCGTCGCCAGCGTGGTCGCCGTCTCGGCGAGCCGGTCGCTGGTCGAGGTCATCGTCTCGCCGGCCGCGGTGACCGGCGCCCGCGCCTCGGCGAGGGCCGACCGGAAGTGCTCGGCGCGCTCGGCGAGCTCCGCGGTGCGGTCGGCGAGGTCGGCGGCCTCGTCGCGGGCGCGGCCCGCGTCGTGCCCGGCGGCCCGGGCCGCCTCGGCGGCCGACTCGACCGTGTGCACGGCCTCGACCAGCGGTGCGGCCCGGCGGTCCAGGTCCGCCGCGGCGGCCCGCAGGCGCATGTCGGTCTCGCCCAGCGCGGCGGACTGCCTGCCCAGCTCGGGGACCGCCCGAGACAGCTCGCCCACCGACGACGCCAGCCCGGCCAGGGTCCGGCCCAGCTGGTCGACGACGCCGCGGCTGCCCGCCAGCGACGTCGCGGCGGCCTCCATCCGGTGCGCGGCCTGGGTCAGGGCCCGGCCGGACCGGTCGGTGGAGTCCGCCGCGGCCACGGCCGAGCGCAGCCGCTCCAGCGGCACCACCAGCGTGGTCTCCTGCTCCTGCGCCCACCGGTCGAGGTCGTCGGCGGCGCGCTGGTCGCGGGCCGCCCTGGCGTAGGACAGCATGATCAGCCCGAGACTGAGCACGATCAGCGCCGACAGCGCGGCGGGCCCCCGCCAGGCCGGCGCCGACATCCAGTCCGCGAAGAACGACGGGCGCAGCCCCGGCGCGGTCGCAGCGTGCTGCCGCGCGTAGTAGGCCTCCGCGGCGCCCAGCAGCAGCCAGGTCAGCAGCACCGGGACGAGGACCGCGACGGTGCTGGCCCGGCGGACCACCCGGTCGGCCGCGTCGCGCAGGCTGCCGGGGCCGTCCAGCCGCCACAGCGTCGCACCGGGGGTCGACGGGTCACCGAGGGCGATCCGGTCCGCCTCGGCACGCCCGGCCCGGAGCAGGGCGCCGAGCTGGCGCCCGTTGGGTCGCGCCGCGTCCGGACGGCGGGACAGCTCGCCGAGCATCGACGACAGCAGCGCCGAGACGGCCCGGGCCGCCGTCGGGCGGTCGGGCCGCTCGTCGTCGTGCGACGGCGGGGCCGCCTGCGGGCCGGTCACCGGTCGACCTCCGTTCCGCGCCCGGAGGCCGGGTCGGCCGCGCCACCGGGGGTGTCCGCCCCCGTCCCGGCCGCGCCGCCGGCCGGCCGGGTGCCGTCCGGCGCGACCGTCCCGCCCGGCGTCGCCGCCGTGTCCGGCGCCGTCCCCGCCGAGGACGGCGCCCCGCCCTGCGGCGCGGTGCCCGACGGTGCCGGGGCGGGCACCCCGGGTGCGGTCGAGGCGGGCGGCGACGACGGCGACGGGCCGTCCGCGCCGGGCCACCAGTACAGCCCCGCGACGATCACACCGAGCCCGAGCAGCACGGCGACGACGGCGACCACCCGGGCCGTCGTCCGGCCGCCGGCCGCGGGCGCACCCGGGATCCGCCGTGGGCGGCCCACCTCGAGCTCCGGGCCCGCGGCCGGGACGGCGCCGGTGCGCGCACCGGGGTCCGGCCGGCGCGACCAGCTGTCGGGGTCGACCCGGTCGGGGAGATCGCGGCGGTCGGACCGGTCGGGGTGCACTGCCCGGTCCGGCCCGGCCGCGGCACCGGGTGGTTCCGCGTGATCCACCGGGCCGAGCCGATCCGTCGGGCCGAGCCCATCGGCCGGGCCGGACAGGTCCGCCGCACCGGGCCGGTCGGTCCGGGCATCTCGGGCGAGCCCCGGTGCGGTCCCGTCCCCCCGGAAGACCGGCAGCCGCGTGGTGGCGCCCAGGTCCGGACCCGACCCGGCGTCCGGGTCCGCCGGCGCCCGGTCCGCAGCATCGGCCGCCGGGTCCCGGCGCCACCAGCCGCGCAACCGTCCCAGCAGCGACCAGCCGGTCGCGACCGCGGCCCCGGCGGCGGCCGCCCCGGGCGTCGCTCCGGCGGTCGCACCGCGGGGCCGGGACGCCCGGGCCGAACCCCCCGGGCGTCCGGGCCCGGCGTGGGCGCCGGTGTTCCACGGCTCGGCGTCCGGGGCACCGCCGCGTGCCGCGCCCGGGTGGCTTCGGTGCGCCCGGCCGCCGACGGTCCGGTCCCGGTCGGCCGGGTCGCCCGGAGTCCCGGTCCCGCCGGTCCGGGCACCGGTGCCCCGGCCGTCGCCTGCCGGGTCGTCGCGGAGCGGGTCCGCGGCGGTCCGGCCGCCCGGCCGGAAGCGGCGCCGGACCGGCTCGCCGCCCCGGGCCCGGGCCGGGACGACGGCACCGGCCTGTGCCACGGCGTCTCCGGGCGGGCCGGGCACCGGGTCGGCGAGCACGCTGCGCGCGACCGTCCGCTGCACGCCCGCGGCCGACGGGTCGTCGAGGACCGTCCGGGCCCAGGCCCGGAGGGTGCCGGCGTCGGCGGCCTCGCCCCACTCGTCGAGCCGGCCCAGCAGGAGCCCGATCACCGCGCGCAGGGTCCGCGCACCGGGCCCGACCGCCTCGACCGCCTCGACCGCCGCCGACACCCAGCCGGTACCCCCGTCGCGCGGGGTGTCGAGGTCGAGCAGCGCGCGCACCGCGTCCGCGATCTCCGACGGGCGCATCCCGCAGTCCCGGCCGAGCCGGACCAGGGCACCGGCGACCGGCGGCGGGGCGTCCGGCAGCCGGTGCAGCGCGCCGTGCACCAGAGCGGTCCGGTCCGGGTCGTTCTCCAGCCGGGTCACGATCCACGGCTCGACGCCGCCCCGGTCCAGCAGCCGGCGGGCGATCTCGGCCGGCCGGAGCTCGAACACCTCCGGGTGCGCCGCCGGGTCCGGCAGCACCGTGCGCAGCCAGTCGTGCGCCTCGTCCCGCAGGTCGCCGGGCTCCAGCGGACGGCCCGGTCCGAGCAGCCAGTACCGCACGCGCCGGGCCCGCTGGTGCTCGTCCGGCTCGACCCGGATCAGCGCGTCGGCCAGGGTCCGGCCCCAGCCGGGCGGGTGCGCCGGGTCCAGCGGTGGCGGGCTCAGCCCGGGACCGGTGTCGGTCCGGTCCGGTCCGGGCCCGTCCGCGATGCCGGTGAGCAGCGCGGACAGCACCTCGGCGGCCCGGTCGGGGCGTCCGGCGGGCGCCGCCGTGACCGGGCCGACCAGCTCCATCGCCCGCTCCGGGTCCAGCCCGGCGAACTCGCGCACGGTCACCGCGGAGTCGGCCAGCCGCTCCCACTGCTGCCCGTCCGCGACCAGCGCGGGCACGTCGGCCCGGTCGACCGGCAGGTGGTGCCGCACGACGTGCCGGACCACCTCGGCCAGCGACGCCGACCCGGCGACGACGGTGTGCGCGTCACCCTGCCCGGCCCGGCGGGCCAGCCAGGACAGCGCCCGCTCGGTGCGCCCGTCCAGCTCGTCCGGTGCGGGCGACGGCGTCGCGGCCCCGTCCAGCCAGCGGTCGACGCTGGCCGCCGCGTCCGGCAGGTCCCGGCGCATCCCGTCCGACCAGCCGCCGGTCACGAACGACGACCGGTCCGCCGGGCCCGGCACCGAGGTCAGGCAGGACGCCCACACCCGCCCGTCGACCAGCGGCGACGGCAGCGCCGCAAGCAGCGTGCCGATGGCGGCGGAGGCCTCAGCCGGGGTGCCGGGGATCCGCAGCACCGGCGCGTCGGGCCGCTGGTGCAGGGTGCGCAGCACGTCGGTCACCCGTGCCGTGGCCGCGGTGTCCGCGACACCGGGCGGTGTCCGCGGCCACAGGTCCGCGGCGTCCGCCAGGTCGGCGGCGGCGAAGGTGAACACGCAGCCACCGGCCCGCCCCACGTCCTTCCCGACGAGCTGCTCGGTCAGGCACAGGTGGCTGCCGTGGCCGCCGACCTCGACCCGGCGCAGCGTGAACAGCGGACCCGTGGCCCGGGCCGCCAGGCCCTCCGGCGGCTGCATCCCGAGCCGGGACGCGGCGTCCAGGAACGCCCGCGGCACGTCGCCGGTGCGTTCCAGGTCGGGCACGTAGCCACGGGTCCTGTCGCCGAACCACACCCGCACCGGCGCCGGGGCGGTCACGACCGCACCCCCGACACGATCGAGAGCAACAGCTGGGTGAGCCCGGCCGACTCCCGGTTGAGCACCGGGAACACCGCGGCCGAGTCCAACGGCATCACCGCGGGCCGGTGGTCGGCGCCGCCGCCGTCGAGCTGCGTCGGCACCTCGCCGAGCGGCGAGCAGAGGAAGATCCGTACCTCGCATCCGGGCTCGTCGAGCAGCACACCGACCGCGGCGGTGTGCTCCAGCGCGGTCAGCAGCCCGCACCCGATCGCCCCGGCGACGACGTCGCGCAGCTGCAGCTGCGAGCCGGCCCCGCGCTGCAGCGCGTCGGCCAGGTGGTCCTGCAGCGAGGGCACCCGCAGCGGCACCGACGGCGGTACCCGGCTGTCCGAGCCGCCGGGCAGCTCGATGGCGGCGGCCGCGCCGTCGTGCACCAGACCCCAGAACCGGTCCGCGTTGCCGTAGTGCCGGTGCAGCGCGCTCACCAGGCGGTCGACCAGCAGGTCGACCGTGTCCTCGTCGCTGGCGCGCAGGCCGTCCAGCAGCTCGCGCAGGCCCGGCCCAGGGTGTAGCGGGACCCCGTGCCGGTGCGCGTCCGGGCCGGTGCGGTCCAGCACGTAGTGCAGGTACTGCGTCATGCCCTCGCGCACGGCCCCGCTGCCGCCGTCGATCTCGTCGAACCCGCCCGCGCCGGTGGTCAGCGCGATCCGGACCAGGTCCGCCTTGTTCACCGCCACCATCAGGACGCGGCGCGCGCCGTCGGTCCCGAGCGGTCCGTCGTTGCCGGCCAGCGAGAGTGCGATCTCGGCCTGCAGTCCCTGGTGCACGCTCTGCACCTGCCGCACGTCCGCGGTGTCGGACCGGTTGCTGGCCGCGATCACCGCCCGCGAGTCGGTCCCCCCGCCCCGGGAGTGCTCGCGCAGCGCGGCCTCCACCAGATCGGTCAGCCGCTTGTCGACGGCCGGGTCGACCACCCAGATCAGCCCGCCCAGGCTGGCGAGCAGCTGTTCCTGGTCCTCGTCGCCGACCCGGCGCCGGTGCATCGACTCACCGGCGAGGTCGGCGATCCCGGTCCAGCCGTGCTCGGCCGGGGAACCGTCCCGGGCGGACAGCTCGGTCCGCAGCACGACGGGCTGGCGGATCTGCATGCCCCAGCCGGCGGCGCCGGGCCGCTCCGCCGGATCCGCGACCCCGGCGACGTCGGCGTGCACCTCGGCCACGTGCACCGCGAGACCGCGGTCGATGGCGGTCAGCAGCCGGACCGGCATCAGGTCGTCGAGGTTGGTGGGGCTCATCGGCTGGGAGAAGTCCCGGGTGCGGTTGTAGGCGGTGCGCAGCGCGCGGCCCGGGCGGTCCTCGATGTCGTCGGTGACCGAGGGCACCCGGTACCGCAGCGCGGTGTCCGCGCCGCGCCGGCGCCGGGCGGTCAGCACCGGTGTCTGGGCGATCGTGCGCGAGATCAGGTAGCTCTTCCCGCTGGCCACCGACCCGATCGCGGCCACCACGTTGCGGAACTGGGTGCGGGTGTCCGGGCCGCCGTCGCGCCCGGAGCCGACCAGGAACAGGTGGCCCTCGCCACACAGGTGGTAGCGGCGGCGCACCTGGTCCGGGTCGAAGCCGTCGCTGACCCGCTGGGCGACCCCGCCCGCGGCGTCCGGGAACGTCCGGACCCACCAGCCGGACACCTCGTTGTCCCCGGCCAGGCAGACGTCGAGCTGCACGCTCGGCGGCCGCCAGCCGGCCCCGGCCGAGGGCGGGGTGCCCAGGTCCGCCGCGCAGACCGGGCACCGCCCGAACACCGCACCGGGGGCGCTCACCGCAGCACCGCCAGCACGACCGGGACGGTCAGCAGAACCAGCAGCACCACCGGCACGCTGCACAGCAGCCCGGTCACCGCGCCGTGCCACTTACCGGCCCGCTCGGCCCGGGCAAGCAACGCCAGCATCTCCGACTCGACCGCGTCGGCCGCGCCGCGGGCGGGGGCCGCGCCGGGAGAGGCCCAGTCGGCCACCGGGATCGCGAGGTCGCCGACGAGCCGGTCTACCCCGCACTCCCGGTCGAGCCGCTCGGTCAGCACACGGCGCCGCAGCGCGTTCATCGGACTCCTCCGGTCGGGGTCAGCAGCGCCACCAGCACCAGCACGGCGACCACGCCGAGCAGCAGCACCAGCGACGACGTGTACAGCGCGTACCGGCGGGCGGTGTCCTCGGCCCGCCTGCGGATCTCCTCGGTGAGCAGGACGGCGGCCGCCGCCGCGCGGTCGGCGGCGCGGACCTGGTCGGCCAGTACCGCCCGGTGGATCCCGCGCAGCGACGGGTCGGGCTCCCAGGGCTCCTCGGGCCGGTCCCGCGGTCCCAGCTCGGCGGGGTCGGCGGCGGCTCGGTCGGCGACCCGACCCAGCCAGCCGGCGGCCGACCAGGCACCGCGCAGCACCGGCTCCGCGAACGCCTCCTGCAACGCCCCGATCAGTGCCGGACGTCCGCCCGGCCACCGGTTCCACAGCGTCGCCCCGACCTCGCCGGGACGGTCGACCCGCCGCTCCGGTGGCCGGTCCGGTGAGCCGCCGGCCACCGGGACCGCCGGCCGGTCCACGGTCTCGACCAGGGCGTCGGTGAGACCCTTGCCCCCCAGCGCGGTGAGCACCAGCAGCGCGAAGCCGAACCGGTCGTGCTCGCCGGTGTGTGCCCCACGGTCCTCGTACCCGGCACCGGTGCCCGCGGCGGGCCCCCGCAGCGGGGCGGTGACCGCCGCCGCCGGGTCGGCGCCGACCACCGGCATCAGTGCCTCGCGCACCGCCCGCGACGCGTAGGCCCAGGTCGGGCGCAGATCGTCGACCCGGCCGGTGCGGACCAGCGAGTCCGCGTCCACCAGTACGTAGCGCCCGCCGGGCTGCCAGCAGACGTTCTGCGGCTTGACGTCGCCGTGCGACCAGCCCAGCTCGTGCAGCAGGTCGATCGCGACCCCGACCGGGCGCAGCTTGTCCAGCTGCTCCAGCCCGGGGGTGGCCGGGTTGACCGTCCACTCCACCGGCGCGAACCAGCGGGACACGGTCACCACCACCCGGTCCGGGTCGAGGTTGTCGCCCCGGGCGAACCAGCCGACGAAACCGCTGCCCGGCCCGCCGACCAGCGGCTCCGCGACCGGGCGGGCCACCGTGTGCTCCACCGGCGCCGCCTCGGACGGCGGCCGCGCCACGTACACCGGCGTCATCGCCAGCTGCTCGCCGTCCACCGCGCCCGTACTGCGGGCGCGGGCGTTGAGCCGGCCGATCGCCTCGGACCGCTCGCCGAGGTGGCTGCGCAGCCCGGCGGCGTGCTGCGCGGTCGCGCACAGGTAGAGCTTCACGTGCCAGCGCTGGGTGCCACCGACGGTCACCCCGGTGGTGGTGAGCTGGTCGGCGACCAGCCAGACGTCCTCCTCCACCCAGACCGGGAACTGCGGCCGGGCCACGTCCAGGGCCGCGGGCGGGTCGACCAGGATATCGACCGGCTCGAAGTCGGCGCGCACCCGCACCGCCTCCGGCTCCAGGTCGCCCTCGACGGTCGCGGCCCGGTGGTCCGGGCCGGCCGCGTCCGGGGCGAGGAGCTCGTAGTCCAGCAGCACCCCGGCGGTCCCGCGGACCGCGGTGAACCGTAGCGTGCCGGACTCGCCGAGCCGGCGCTGCCCGCCGTCCGGGGCCAGCGGGACGCCGTCCACGGTGACCTCGACCCCGTCCCGCTCGGCGGTCCGGCGCACCGCGTGCCCACCGCCGTCCGGCACGATGTCGAGCAGGTGCCCGCTGGGCACCACCGCGAGCCCCGGCGGGAGCCGGATCGCGTCCGGTGCGGTGGTGCCCGACGACACCGGGCGCAGCAGCGCCACCGGGCCGCGGAGCGGCGGCAGGTGGAAGCCGAGCTCCGCCCCGTCCCACACCAGGCGCAGGTGCCGGGCCGGCGGCGTCGGGCCGGTTGCCGGCCGCGGCTCCGGAACCGGCGACGGCGCGGGCTCCGGTCCCCCGTGCACCGGGCGGACGTGCGCGCTGACCGACCGGGTGGCGCCCGCCCGGAACAGCACCCCGACCGACTGCAGCGGTGGCAGCGCCCGGGGCAGCCGCTGCAGCTGCTCGGTCACGTCGGCCTCCAGGGCGTGCCCCAGTGCGACCGGGGTGCAGACCTCCACCTCGATCCGGGTGCCGTCCGGGCAGCCCGCCTGGCGGTACCGGGTGACGACGGCGGTCGCCGCGGCCACGGCGGCGACGCCGACCGATTCGTTCTCGTCCGCTCCATGGCCGGTCATCGGCGTCCCTCCACGACGGCGTCCAGCAGTGCTTCGGTGATCGCGCGGGCCCGGGCCGCCCCCGCGGCCTCGTCCCGCGTCTCCAGTGCGACGGCGAAGGCGACCGGCCCGCCGCCGGTCTGCACGAACCCGGTGATCCAGGCGACCTGCCGGGCGAACACCTCGCGCGGCGGGTCGGTCCCGGGCGGGAACAGCTCGTGGGTGCCGGTCTTCACCCAGGCCCGCTCACCCGCCGGCCGGTCCCGCAGGGCCGCGGGCAGCCGCAGCCGGGACGCGGTGCCCGACTCGACCGTCGCCCCCAGCGCGCGGCGCAGCTCACCGGCCTGTTCCGGGGTGAGCACCCGGCGCCGCTCCGGCTCGGTGGCCACCGACGGGCCGGACGTCCCGCTCGCCCGGGCGCCGCCGACGATGCCGGGCGCGGAGGCCGTGCCGTCCGCGGCGACGGTCGCCATCACCGAGGCCATCTGCAGCGGGGAGGCCTGCACCGTGCCGCCGCCGAGGGCCAGGTTCGCCAGGCCGGACGCGTCGTCGTCGGGGACCAGCGATGCGGCGCCGAAGTCCGGCCCGGAGCGCCAGTCCGCGGCCCGGGTCGGGGTGCCGAACCCCAGGTCGACGGCGGTGTCCCGGATCGCCGGCCAGCCCAGCTCGGCGGCGAGCGCGGCGAAGGCGGTGTTGCAGGACACCGCGAGCGCGGTGCGCAGGGAGATCCGGCCGTCGTCGCCGGTGCCGGCGCAGGCGCCGCGGCCCGCGTTGCGCACCGGCGCCGTCCCCGGGCGGTCGACCTGCTGCGGCGCCGGGATCCGGTCCTCGGCCCCGGTGCCGGGGCGACGCAGGTAGGTCGCGGCGACGACCACCTTGAACGTCGAGCCGACGCCGTAGCGCCCGGCCGTGGCCCGGTCCACGCCGGCCGCCGGGACCGTCGCGTCCGGGTCGTCGCCGACGTAGCGGCGCAGCTCCGCGGTGTCCCCGGCCGGCCCGGCCAGCCAGCGCCAGCAGCGCTGCGGGTCGTCCGGGACCCGGTCGTCCCGGCACGCGTCGGCCTCGTCCGGGGTCAGGTCACGGATGCTGCCGTCCGCGCGGCGCTCCCCCATCGCCCGGCCGTCGTTGACCGCGTCCCTGGCCTCCTGCCGGGCCGCCTCCACCGCCGGGTCGGCGGCGTCCTGCACCGCGGCCGGCACCGAGGCTGCGGCCAGCACGTGCCCGGTGCGGGCGTCCAGCAGGACGGCGCCGCCGGCCAGCGGGGGGCCGCCCGCCTCGGCGTCCAGCGCGGTCGCCGTGGCGTGCTGGAGCGCGGGGTCCACGGTCAGGTCCAGCTGCACGTCCGGGGTGCCGGTCAGCACCGGCGGCACCAGCCGTCGCACGGCCGAGGTGACCGGTACCCCGCCCGCCTGCTCGACGACGGCGGCGTCGACCATGCCGCCCCCGCCGTCGTCCAGGATCCCGGCGAGGTCGGCCCGGGTCACCGCGGGCTCGCCGACCGGGACCCAGCCCGCCCCGGCCCGCTCCTGGCGGTAGGCGGGCACCCCGGCCAGGGTGACGGTCACCGCGGCCCGCGCGGTGCGGAACCGGTCGGTGGTGCACCGGTCGGGGTCGACCGGGACCAGCGGGTCCCGGCACAGCGGGAGGTCCTCGGCGTGCCCGGAGTAGGGGCGGACCACCACCCAGCCGGTCATCAGGACGCAGGCGGCCAGGGCCAGCGCGCCCGCGGTGGCCGCCGTCGTGCGCAGCGCCGGCCGGGCCGGGCGCGGGTCGGGTGCGGCGGGGCGGCCGCCGCGGTAGCCGGCCGCGACGGCGAGCAGCACCACCAGGGTCACCGCGAGCGTCGACTGCCCGCCGCGGGACAGCCACGGCGCGGTGATGCCGGAGTGCGGCACCACGTTCAGCGTCGCCGCCAGCACGAACAGGTACTGCCCGACGAGCATCCCGGCCGCGCCGGCGGCCAGCAGCCGTCCGGGGTCCCCGGCGCGGGCGCCCGGGCGCAGGTCGCGGTACAGCGTGACCAGCGCGACCCCGAGCAGCACGACCAGCACGGACAGCGCGAGGACGGCCAGCCCGCCGAGCTTGTTCCAGGTCACCGCGAGGACGAAGTCGGTCGAGCCGGCCGGGATCCGGCCGGTGATCGTGTCCGGCAGCCCGCGACCCCACAGCCCGCCGTCGGCGACCGCGGCGAGGCTCTGCGAGATCTGCGAGAGCCGCCCCGCGACGTAGGTCTGCAGCGCCTCCTGGCAGGCGACGCTGCCGTCCGGGACCTCGAACGGCGGCGCCGACCCGGCGGGCGGCGGCACGCACGGCGACACCCACGGGTACACCCACGGCTCCCACCAGGTGCGCACCCGGTTCGCGATGTAGGGGTGGGCGAGGACCGCGAGACCGAGCGCCGCCAGCGAGCCCAGCGCCGGGATCAGCAGCGGTCGCCCGGCTGCCAGCGCCTCGCGGCGGACCCGGCGTCGCCCGGCCGCGTCGTCCGGGGCGCCCGATCGCAGCTGCGCGGCCCGAGCCTCGGCGCGCAGCACCGACCAGTACATGGCGAGCATCCCGGCCAGCGCCGGGACCAGCGGCCCCAGGTCGGACCGCGCGGCGCTACCGAACGCGACGATCGCCAGCGGCACGATCGGCCGCCAGGTCGACCGTTCGCGGGCCCGCCAGCCCTGCGGCGGGTGGAACAGCACCGCCAGGTTCGCCAGCAGCACCGCCAGCACGAGCAGGTAGAGCGGCTTGGCGTATTCCGGGGTCGCGATCCGGGCGACCGTCAGGTTCGGCGATCCCTCGACCAGCGGTGCCAGCACCGCCACCAGCAGCAGCCCCTCCAGCAGCAGGGTGGACTCCCAGCGCCGCCCGGTGGAGGCCCGGCGGCGCCGGGTCACCCGGTCCAGCAGGGCCGCCGCCCCGCGGCGGACGACCCGCAGCCGTCCGGCGCGCACCAGCAGCAGCACCGCGCACACCGCGGCGACCACGGCGAACGGCAGGACCAGGGTCTCCACCGCGGTCCGCACCGTGGGTCCCTCGACGATCGCGGACGTCGCGGCGTCCGGGTCGGGCACCACGACCAGCCGCACCACCAGCAGCACGCCGGTGACGGCCAGCGCGGAGGTCGCCCCGAGGACGGCGAGCGCGGCCGGCGCGACCCGGTCCTCGCCGCGGTCCCGGTGCGCCACCCGCAGCAGCCACGACGCCAGGCCGGCGCACAGCGCGACGAGCAGCACCCCGATCAGCGACCAGGCCACGTCCGAGGCGCCGGAGGCCAGGAACCCGGCCGTCACCAGCGCGGGCCCGGCGACGAGCTGGGCGGCCCCGCCCCGCCCACCGGGACCGCGCGGGAGGACCGCACCGGCCGCGGCGACCGCGGGCGCCGACCCGGGCCGCAGCAGCAGCCGGGCCGTGACCCCGGCCGAGACGACCAGCCCGGCCAGCACGACCAGGTTCGCCGCGGCGCGGAGCAGCAGCTGATCCACGAGCCAGGTCAGCACGTGCCGCGGACCCCCGCCCCCGGACGGTCTGCCGGTCCTGCGTCGGAACTGTCGATCACGTTCGATACGTCGGTCCGCGCGACGATCCGTTACCGGCGTCCCGGCCGCCGCCCCAATACTGGGGACGAGCCGCCGTGCCGGCGGCTGCGCCGCGGCCCCCGGACCGGTCCGAGCCGCACGCCGGGCGGCCCCGGGGATCCGGGACCGTCGGCCCGTGCGGCCGGGACACCGCGAACGGCATCCTGGGTGCCCGACCCGCCCTGCCGGAGGACTCCATGAGGCTGCCGCCCGAACCGCCCCACCGGGGCCGGTGGTCCCGGTGACGAACTACGCACGGCTGTACCGCATGGGGCTGACCCCGTGGGAGCGCTACGGGCGGCTCACCGCGGAGGGCACCGGCGCCCGGCTGGACCGGGAGGAGGCGGAGCGGGGCCGCCCGCCCGGGCGAGCGCTCGACCTCGGGTGCGGCCGGGGCCGGGACACCGCCGAGCTGGCCCGGCGGGGCTGGGACGCCGTCGGGATCGACGCCGTGCCGGCCGCGATCGACGCCGCCCGGCGGGACACCGGCGCGACCTACGTCGTGGGCAGCGTGACCGACCTGCCCGGGGCCGGTCTCGGCACGTTCGACCTGTTCCTCGACGTCGGCTGCTTCCAGGGGTTCGGCCCCGACGACCGGCGTGCGACCGGCCGCGGGGTGACCGCGCTGGCCAACCCGGGATCGACGGTACTGATGCTCGCGTTCGGCCCCGGCCGGTTCCGGTCGGTGGTCGGCGGTGTGTCCCGGGCGGAGGTCGAGGAGGCCTTCGACGGCTGGGACGTCGTCGCGGCCGAGCCGGCCGGCACCGCGGGCCTGGGCTGGCCGATGAGCCGCACGGCACCGCACTGGTACCGGCTGCGGCTGCGCGACCGGGAGGGTCGACCGGCCTCGGCGCACTGAACCCGTGCGCGCCGATCAGCGGGCCGCGCCGAGCCCGGCGTCCCGGGCGGTCGCCACGGCGGCCGACCTGCTGCGCACACCGAGCTTCGCGAAGACCACGGAAACGTTGTTCCGTACGGTCTTCTCCGACAGGTGCAGCCTGCGGGCGATCGCGGCGTTGGTCAGGCCCTCGGCGACGAGCCCGAGAACCTCGCGCTCCCGGTCGGTCAGGTCGGGGAACGCCATCCGGGCCGGGTCGGGCGGAGGCTCGGCCCATCGTCGGCGCACTCCGCCCGCGACGCCCCGGCCGACGACCACACCACCCTGCGCGACGTGCCTGATCGCCCGGTCGATCTCGGCGCGGTCGGCGTCCTTCAGCAGGTAGCCGGACGCCCCGGCGCGCAGCGCGGCACCGACGGTCTCGTCCTCATCCAGCATGGTGAGCGCCAGCACCGCCGGTCCCGGTCGTGCGGCGCACAGCGTTCGTGTGGCGTCGATCCCGTCCACACCCGGCATCTGCAGGTCCATCAGCACGACGTCCGGCGCGAGCTCCCGGGCGAGCCGAACGGCCTCGGCTCCGTCGGCGGCCTCTCCCACCGGCTCGATTCCGGCCATCGTGCGCAGCGCGCCGCGCAGGCCCTCGCGGTAGAGCGGGTGGTCGTCGACTATCAGCACACGGACGGGTGTCGGCAGCCCGGACGGCCCAGCGGGCTGCCCGCTCATCGGAGCGGCACCGGTAACGCCGCCTCGACGATGGTCCCCGGACCCTCCCACACCTCCAGGGTGCCGCCGAGCCCGTCGACCCGCCGGCGCAACGAGTGCAGCCCCAGGCCCGGCGAGGCGCCCGCGGCCGCCCGGGTGCCCCGACCGTTGTCGGACACCCGAACCAGCAGGAAGCCCTCGCGCCGGTGCGCGTAGACCCGCACCCGAGTGGCGTCGGCATGCCGGCATGCGTTCGTGACGAGCTCGGCCACCAGCAGGTGGGCCGCGAGCTCGACCTCCGCCGGCAGCGGACCGAGCTCCCCCAACTCGACCTCGACTGCGCACGCGGGTGTGCTGGACCGGGCACCCAGCTCGCGCAGCGCACCCTCCGGCCCCAGCTCGTCGAGCAGCGCGGGCCTCAGGTCCCGGGTGATCGCCCGGACGTCGCGGACCGCGTCCCGCAGCTGCGCACCCAGCCGGTGCAGGACCGCGCGTCCCTCGTCCGGGGACTCGTCGATCAGGTCCCGGACGCTGTCCGCCTGGAGGCTCGCTGCGGCGAGGGCGGTGCCCACCCCGTCGTGCAGCCGGCGGCGCAGCCGGTCCCGCTCCTCCTCCCGGGCCGCGGCCGCCCGTTCGCGCTCCCGGCGGAGCTCGTCGGACAGCGCGAGGGCGTGCACCGCGACCGCGGCCTGGGCCGCGACGTCGGTCAGCGCACGCCGTTCGGACCGGGTCAGCCCGCCTCGCACCGGTACGGCGCGCAACACGCCCACCCGCCGTCCGGCGTGTCGCAGCGCCAGCTCCTGCACCGGACCGTCGGGGGGCGAGCCGTCGGGGAAGATCCGGCCGTCCGCCGTCTCCAGCGACAGGTGCCGCAGGCCCAGCGTCCTGGAGACCTCGGTGAGGATGTCCGGCAGGACCGACGACGCGACCTGGTCGGCGGGCACGGCCGCGCCGAGCCGCATCGCCAGCCGGGTGATCACCCGATGGGGGTCCTCCGGCGAGCCGTGCACCAGCCGGTTCACCACCCGGCGCAGGACGTGGTGCAGCGGCAGCACCAGCATCGCCACGACCGCGGTCCCCACGATCGGGGCGCCGGTGCCCACCCCGATCGCCCCGCCGAGCAGGCCGACGACGCCGGCGTAGGCGACCGCGACCGCCACCGAGAGCCCGCCGTAGACCAGCGACCTCCCGACCACCAGCTGCAGGTCCCACAACCGATGCCTGCTCACGGCGATCATGCAGCAGACGGGCAGCGCACCGACCGCGAGGGCCGCGGCGAGGACACTCGCGGTGGCCATCGCGACAACCTCGCACGCGACCGTCACCGCGACGCCGTACAGCATCCAGGACAGCGCCCGGCGCCCGTCCGGCCCGGCCCGCCGCCACCGCGCCACCAGCCCGGCGGCCGCCAGCACGACCCCCAGCGCCACCAGCGGGGCGGCGACCCCGCCGACCAGGGCGGAGGGACCCGGGGAAAGCGCCAGCGGGTTCGGCCCGATCGCCGCGTCCGTGGCGGGGCCGTCCAGCAGCTCATAGGGGGTGGTCGCCCACCGGGTCGTCGCGACCGCGATCGCGCACACGCCGAACAGGACGACCGGGCGCCACCGCTGCGAGGGCAGGGTCCCGTCGGGCAACAGCAGCGGCACGACGACCAGCAGCGCGAGCAGGCCCGGCACCCACGACCAGGTGTGCGACCAGAACAGCCACCGGTCGGCCGGCAGGCCGTCGACGACCTGCAGGCCGTACACGCCGTACTCGCGGCCGAACAGTGACGCGGCCTGGCTCAGCGCCACGACGAGGAAGACCGGGCCGAGCACACCCGCGGTGCGGCGGGCCACCAGCAGCCCGCCGACGACGCCGTAGGTCACCAAGCCCACGACCTGCATGGGCCAGAACCCGCCCCGGCCACTGCTCGACGGGGCACCCGCCGCGACGTTGACGGCCAGCAGTACGCATCCCGCCCCGCCGACCGCCAGCACGACCGCCGCAACGGTGCAGGCAGCGACCACACGGCCGTCCGGCGCAGGCGCGGTACGGAGCCCGTGCGACGCGAGAGTGGCCATCGAACCAGGCTCGCCCACGGGTGTCCCGTCGTTACGGGACCGGAGGTCCTGGACGGGACGGGACGGACGGATCGGGTGTACGGGGCGGCCCCGAGGTCAGGATCGGGCCGTCCGCCCAGCAGCTCCGGAGGTAACGCCGTGACCGTCCCCGTACCGCCCGCCACCGTCGCGTCCCGCCGCCCGCCCGTGCCCGTCGTCGTCGCGAGTGTCGTCGTCGCGGTGCGGATGGGGTTCGGCGCGTTCGGCCTCGTCTACTTCGGGGTGCTCGCGCCGCCGGAGGTCAACCCGGACGCCGGGAGCCCCGCCGCCACCGCCTTCGCCGCCGTCGGGCTGACCACCGTGATCACCGCCTGGGCGTGCCTGCCCGGTGTGTGGGCCGGCCGGCGCGCGCCGTGGCACCTGCTCACCTGCGTCCTCGCGGCATGGGTCTACTTCAGCTGCTACAAGATCCTCGCCGAGGGCGAGACCGAGTCGATCGCGTTCCTGGTGGTCGACGTGCTGGTGGCCGGGCTGCTCTGCCTGCCCACGTCCCGGCGGCACGTCGCCGCCGGGGACCGGTCCGCCGGATCCGCCCCGTCCCCGGCCGGCACCCGCTAGCTTGCCCCTGACGACGACCAGGGGCGGCGATGGTGTTCAAGAAGCTCAAGGCACGGTTCGGTGGGGGCACGACGGTCGACACGGTGGTGCACACCCCGGTCGCGCAGCCCGGTGGCGTGTTGGACGGCGTGGTCGAGGTCGTCGGCGGCGAGTTCCTGCAGCGGATCAACTTCCTCGCACTGCGCCTGGAGACCGTGGTCGAGGTGGAGTCCGGCGACAACGAGTACCGCTCCACGACGTCGTTCGCCGAGCAGCGGGTGACCGGGGCGTTCGAGCTGCATCCGGGCGAGCGGCGGTCGGTCCCGTTCCGGTTCGGGGTGCCGTGGCAGTCGCCGTTCACCACGGTGCACGGGCGGGACCTGCCCGGGGTCCGGGTGGGCCTGCGCACCGAGCTGGACATCGCCGGTTCGTTGGACAAGGGCGACCTGGACCCGGTGCGGATCGAGCCGACCCGTCCGCAGCAGACCATCCTGGCCGGGTTCGAACGGGCCGGCTGCCGGTTCCTGCGCTCCGACGTGGAGAAGGGCCGGGTCCCCGGTGCCGAGTTCGGCTTCTACCAGGAGATCGAGTTCGCACCGCCGCCCGACCTGGCGCGCGGCCTGAAGGAGGTCGAGGTGTCCTTCCTCGCCGGGCCGCACGCGATGGACCTGCTCCTGGAGGGCGACCGGCGGGGCGGCTTCCTGGACGCCGGCGGCGACCGGATCGTCCGGTTCACCATCCCCTACGACGTGCTGGACGCCCACGACTGGGCGGCCGAGATGCGCGGGCACATGGCGGAGCTGGCCCGGCGGCGCGGCCTGTTCGGCTGACCCTCAGCGTCCGGGCGACGGGACGGGCAGCCCGGCCGCCGCGAACAGCTCCGCCCACCGCGCACGCGGCAGCCGGTCGACGGGGTCGCGGGCACCGGCCCAGGCCTCCGGGACCGCCGACGCCAGCAGCGCGGGCGGGAGCAGGCCCGCGTCGTCGAGCTCGGCCAGCAGCAGCGGCGCCCGGTCCCGGCCGACCCGGGCGGCCGCCGCGTCCCAGCCGGCGGCGGTGAGCGGGCGGTCCCGGTCCAGCAACGCGTTCACGGTGACCTCGTACAGCGCCTGGCTCACTGCCCCAGCGTGGCACGCCGGGCTCCCCCGCCCGGGGCACCGCCCCGCCGGACGGCGCCCGGCACTCGGTGGCCGGTGCGGGACGCGCGACGTGCGGCACCCGAGCGGGCGGGGCCGCCGGACCGCGCGGCACCCGCGCGCCGACCACGCACGGTCAGCGTGACGGAGCGACCGGCCGCCGTGACTGCGCCAAACGGCCGCTGTGCGGGCCGCAACCCTCACCTAGCGTCCGATCGCGATGAGCGCTCCCCACGCCGACGACCGTCCCCCGCACCGTCCCGATCGGCCCGACCGGCCCGGCTCCGGCCCGCCCCCGCCGGACGGACGGCCCCGCAACGGGTACCGGCCCGCGGACCTGCTGGACCGGGCCGCCGTCCCGCCGCCGCGCCGTCCCGGCGACGGCGGTGCCGCCCCGGGGGCGGCCGTCCCCGGCCCCGGCGCGGCGGGTGCCGGACCCGCTCCGGGGCCCGCGGCCGGACCGCACGGCACGGTCCCGGCACCGCGACCGCCCTGGCTGCCGGGCGCCGCCGCCCCGGCCGCCCCGCTCGCTGCCGGGGCCGTCCCGGCCGGGGAGCCGGGCGACGGACCGCCGGCATGGGGCGGGCCGCCACCCGGCGTCGCACGCCCCGCGGCGCCCGGCGCGCCGTGGGCCGGACCGGCGCCGACACCCGGTCCGTGGTCCACCGCGTCGTGGGGCCCAGCCGCACCCGTGCCCCGGGGCGCCGCGACCGCGCCGCCGGCCGGGGGCGGGCACCCGGCGTCGTGGGGTGCGCCCGGGCACACCGCGCCGCAGGCCCGGCCACCGTCCGGTCCGGGTGCCGGGGCGTGGGCGGCGGTCGCCGTTCGGGCCGGCGGCGCCGGGGACCGGATCTCGCGGGCGGTGACCGGGCTGGACGGCGCCCTCGGCCGGGCCCTGCCCGGCGGCGCCGGGCACCGCGGGGCGGCCCTCGCCGTCGGCGCGACACTGCTGCTCGCGGTCGCGGCCGCCGCGGGCGCCGAGTCCCCGGGTGCCGACAACGGCCCGGCGCCGGGCACCGCCGCCCCGGCCGCACAGGAGCCGGTGCCGGCACCCGCCGACCTCGTCGCGGGGACCGCCCCGGCCGACCCGGCGGCGTTCGCCGGGTCCGGATTCCGCTCCCCCAGCGGCAACATCACGTGCCGGATCGACGGCGCCGAGACCCGCTGCGACACCCGTACCCGAGCCTGGTCCCCGCCGGACGACCCGGCGTGCACGTTCCGCTCCGGGACCGGGCTGGTGCTGCGCGCCGCCGGGGCCGGGCCGAGCTGCGGCGGCGAGCGGGTCCGCGCCCGCGGCACCGCCGAGCTCGGCTACGGCACCCACCTGACCCGCGGCGACGTCACCTGCGTGAGCCGCCGGACCGGCGTCGAGTGCCGGGACGCGCGCACCGGGCACGGCTTCGCGACCTCCCGCGAGGCGTACCGGATCTACTGACCCGCGCCGCCGCGGCCGGTCCGCCACAGATAGCGTCACCGGCCGTGACGGCGGTCGTGGAGATCTTCACCGACGGCGCCTGCGTGCCGAACCCCGGCCCGGGCGGCTGGGGCGCGGTGCTGCGCTACGGCGAGCACGAGCGCGAGCTGCACGGCGGGGAACCGTCGACGACCACGAACAACCGGATGGAGCTCACCGCCACCATCCGCGCCCTGGACTGTCTGACCCGGCGTTCGGTGGTGCACCTGCACACCGACAGCACCTACGTGCGCAACGGCATCACCCGGTGGCTGCCGCGCTGGCAGGCCCGCGGCTGGCGGACCGCCGCCGGGGAACCGGTCAAGAACGACGACCTGTGGCGCGAGCTCGACGCCGCCGTCCGCCGGCACGACGTCACCTGGTTCTGGGTGAAGGGGCACGCCGGGCACCCGGAGAACGAGCGGGCCGACCGGCTCGCCGCCCGCGGCTGCGAGGAGGCGGGCGGACGCGCGTCCGGGAAGCGGCCGTCCCGCACGCGGTGACGCCGGAGAGATAGCGTCGGCCGCGTGGCCGACTCGTTCCCCCGCCTGCACGCCCGCACCCGTCGCTTCACCCTCGGGGTCCCCCGGGGGTTCACCGTCGCCCCGGACGGGTCGCGGGCGGTGTTCCTGCGCAGCCGGTCCGGCACCGACCCGGTCACCTGCCTGTGGTCGGTCGACGCCGCGACCGGTGCCGAGCGGCTGCTCGTGGACCCGGCGTCGGTCCCCGGGCTGCCCGGCGAGGAGGACCTGCCCGCCGCGGAGCGGGCCCGGCGCGAGCGGGTCCGGGAGCAGGCGGGCGGCGTCGTCGGGTACACGACCGACGCCGCGGTCACCCGCGCCGTGTTCGCGCTGTCCGGGCGGCCGTTCACCGTCGCGCTGACCGGGGAGCCGGACGTGCGCCCGCTCGACGTCGGCGGGATCGAGGCCGTGGTGGACCCGCGGATCGACCCGAACGGGGCCCGGGTGGCCTTCGTCGCCGAGGGCGCGCTGCACCTGCACGACCTCACGACCGGCACGACGACGGCCGTGCTCACCCCCGACGGCGACGACGTCTCCTGGGGCCTGCCCGACTTCGCCGCGGCCGAGGAGATGGACCGCCACCGCGGGTTCTGGTGGTCCCCCGACGGCGGCGCGCTGCTCGTCGCCCGGGTCGACGAGTCCCCGGTCGCGCGCTGGCACATCGCCGACCCGGCGCACCCCGACCGCGTCCCGGCCACGGTCCGCTACCCCGCCGCCGGCACCCCGAACGCCCGGGTGGGGCTGGTCGTCGTCGCGCTCGACGGCAGCCGCACCCCCGTGACCTGGGACGACGAGACCTACGAGTACCTCGCCACCGCGGGCTGGGACGCGCACGGCCCGCTGCTGTCGGTCCAGCCGCGCGACCAGCGCGAGGTCCGCACCCTGGCCGTCGACCCCGCGACCGGGCGGACCACCACGCTGCACTCCCAGACCGACCCGGTGTGGGTGGAGAACGTGCCGGGCGTCCCGGCGCGCACCGCGTCCGGGGCCCTGGTGCGGGCCGAGGACTCCGGCGGGGCGCGCCGGCTCGTCGTCGGCGACACCTACCTGACCGGCCCGGAGCTGCAGGTGCGCGGGGTCGTCGGCATCGACGGCGAGACCGTCCTGTTCCGCGCCTCGACCGAGCCGACCTCGGTGGCCGTCTGGTCGGTGACCCCCGGGTCCGAGCCGGTCGCGGTGACACCGACGACCGGGGTGCACGCCGTCGCCGCGGCGGGGGGCACCACCGTGCGCGTGTCCCAGGACCTCGCGACGGCGCCGCACGCCGTGCTCGTCACCGCCGCCGGGGCCGAGCACCCGGTCGCCGGGCACGCCGTCGACCCCGGGTTCGACCCGGCCCCGGTGCTGCACTCCTTCGGTGCGCGGGAGCTGCGCACCGCGGTGTTCCTGCCGTCCGGCCACGTGCCCGGCACCCCGCTGCCGGTGCTGCTCGACCCCTACGGCGGCCCGCACTCCCAGCGGGTGCTGCAGGCCCGCAACGCGCACCTGACCAGCCGCTGGTTCGCCGAGCAGGGTTTCGCCGTGCTGGTCACCGACGGTCGTGGCTCCCCCGGCCGCGGCCCGGAGTTCGACCGCGCGATCCACGGCGACCTGGCGGGCCCGGTGCTGGAGGACCAGGTCGCGGCCCTGCACGCGGCCGCGGAGACCTACCCCGACCTGGACCTGGGGCGGGTCGGGATCCGCGGCTGGTCGTTCGGCGGGTACCTGTCCGCGCTGGCGGTGCTGCGCCGGCCCGACGTCTTCCACGCGGGCATCGCCGGCGCGCCGGTCACCGACTGGACGCTCTACGACACCCACTACACCGAGCGCTACCTCGGGATGCCGGGGGGCGAGCCCTACACCCGCTCGTCGATCATCGACGACGCCGCGACCCCGCCGACCGCGGACCGGCCGCACCGCCCGCTGATGGTCGTGCACGGTCTCGCCGACGACAACGTCGTCGCCGCGCACACCCTGCGGCTGTCCTCGGCGCTGCTCGCGGCCGGCCGCGCGCACCAGGTGCTGCCGCTGTCCGGCGTCACCCACATGACACCGCAGGAGGTCGTCGCCGAGAACCTGCTGCTCCTGCAGGTCGGGTTCCTCCGGGACGCGCTCGGCGCCTGAGCGCGAACACGTGTTTCACCGATTCCGACGATCACCGGCACCGACCGGACCTGATCTCCGGGCACCGCGTCGTCGCAGCTGAGGGCGCCGCGCGTCCGGCCGTGACCGGACGCCCTGCCGTCGCCGGTGCCCGCGGCAGGGCCCCGGGCCCGCTTGCGACCCCGCTCACACTGTGGCTCCCTGGGCCGGAGGGACACCTCCGCCGGACCCGGTCACGGGCCGCCGGCGGGCGTGGGCGACGACGCCGTGGGGAGCAGCATGACGATGCCCGACCAGGCCACGCGGTCCCTGTGGATCTGCGAGCCGTGCGGCTTCGTCTACGACCCGGAGGAGGGCGACCCGGACGGCGGCATCGAGCCGGGCACCCCCTTCGAGGAGATCCCCGACGACTGGATGTGCCCGATGTGCGGCGCCGCCAAGTCGGACTTCCGCCCGTTGGAGCCGGGAGAACAGTTCCCGGGGTGAGGACACCGAGACCATGGTCATGATCGCCGGATACGACCACTTCGTCCAGCTGGCCGAGTCGCTGCAGTGGGACGAGACCGACCTCGACCTGGGCCCGGACCGCGACGCGTGGACCCGGCTCGCGCCGGACGAGGCGGCGACCGTGCGCGGGCTGGTCGCCGGGTTCTGCATCGCCGAGGCCTCGGTCGCCGGGCAGCTCGGCTCGTACCAGGCGGCGGCGCTCGACGACACCATGCAGGCCGCGTTCCGCGCCCAGGCCCGCGACGAGGCGCGGCACGCCCGGTTCTTCGACCTGGTCGCCGCGCAGGTGCTGGATGTACCCGGCGACACCCCGGCCGACCGGCTGGACGTGCTGCGGCGCGAGGTGAGCTCGGAGCTCGTCGACCTGTTCGAGCACCGGCTGCCGGCGACCGCCCGCGGGCTCGCCGAGGACCACACCGGACTGACCGGGGCGGTCGGGCTCTACCACATGGTCATCGAGGGTGTGGTGCTGCTGGCCGGGCAGCACGCGATGCTCCAGGCCCTGGACCGGCTGTCCGTCGCGCTGCCGGGCGTGCACCGCGGGACCGAGCTCGTCCTGCGCGACGAGCGCTGGCACATCGGCTTCGGCTCGCGGGTCGTGCAGAGCGCCGAGCTGGGTGGCGAGGAGGCCGACGCGCTTCTCGAGCAGGGCGAGACCGCGGCGAAGGTCTGGGGCGGGCTCATCACCCCCGAGGCCATCGCGCTCGCGGTGAAGCAGCACCGCCGTCGGCTGAAGGCGGCGGGCATCAAGTTCTGGTGACACCCCCACGCCGGTCGTCACCGTTTCGGGAAACATGTGTTTCATTCCTCCGGGCCGGCCGCGTGACCTGCACGGAATGGGGACGGACGGTTCTGCGGGCGAGGACCGCGGGTGTCCACACCGGAGCCCCCGGTGCCGTCCGGGGTGCGGTGCCGCACGTCACGGCGGGGACGGCCGCCCCGGCCCCGGCGACGGTGCTTGTCGCCGCACCGACGTCACCGATGTCCGGTGGCCACGATTTTCCGGGCACCCGCCCGCACTTTCCCACCATTTTCCGGACGCCCCACGGAGCGGCCCGCAGAATTGTTCCGATCATTCCCGGACAATCGTTTCCGGACCGTGGCCCCGACAGCGCTGCGTCGGTCCTGACCTGCGGGAAGATCGTTCGAGCCGAGCCCGGGACCCTCATGGGAGATCATTCCGCATTCGCACTCGCGCGTTCATTATCATCGGCGCAGAATCGGATGGACGCACGGGGTTGACGCTTACCACCGTGCGGTGTGAAGGTGATCACGTACCCACCGACGAATTGCGCTCGGGAGGAAAGTGTCAATGACGACCACCGACAACGAACGCGCCGAACAGCTGGAAGCCGCAGGTCTCGGCGGGCAGAACCGGCTCGCACTCGGCCGGCTGCTCGGCAGCGGGACCATCGGCTACGCCGAGGAGGGACCCGACGGCGTACTCCGCGCGACGATCCGGATCCCCGAGGACGAGATCTGCTACGAGCCCGGGGTCCTCATCCTCCCGCACGGCGGCGACATCGAGCTGACGCTCATCAACGACGACAAGAACACCCACTGCGCGGTGCTGCCCAGCAACGGCGACCCGAAGTTCATCTGGCTGGTGAACCACTCCAAGGGCACCGCCAAGATCAACCTCGACGGGCCGGGAACGTACTACTACGGCTCCGCGAGCGGCAACGACGAGGGCCGCGGTCTCACCGGGTCGATCGTCATCGGGGGCGAGGTACCCGACCACGCCAAGCTCGACCGTCCCCCGCAGCCGCGACCGTAGGAAGGATCCCGAGATGACCGACTACGTCGACGCGGGTGAAGCGATCCCGCACGTGCAGCTCACCAACGTCCGGGGCGAGGCCCCGGCCACGTCCACCGTGGACTACGACCGCATCCGCGGCGCACGCTCCGAGCCGCAGAACTGGCTGACCTACTACGGCACGTACGACGGGCAGCGCTACAGCGAGCTCGACCAGATCAACAAGGACTCGATCCGCCGGTTGTCCCCCGCCTGGGTCTTCCAGGCCGGGGCCGTCGGCATGCAGTCCGGTGCGTCCACCTACTCGTTCGAGGCGTCACCGATCGTCATCGAGGGCGTCATGTACGTCTCCGGTCCCGACGGCCGCGCCTGGGCGATCGACGCGAAGACCGGCGAGGAGCTGTGGCGGTACAAGCACGCCTCGCCCTACGACGTGTCGCTGTGCTGCGGCAACGTCAACCGCGGCCTCGCCGTCGGGCACGGCAAGGTGTACATGTACACCCTCAACGCGCACATCGTCGCGCTCGACGCGACGACCGGGAAGATGGTGTGGGACACCGTCAACGGCGACGTCCGCGCCGGGGAGAGCGGCTCGGTCGCGCCGCTGGTCGTCAAGGACCTGGTGATCGTCGGCAGCGCCGGCGGGGAGTTCGGCGTCCGCGGCCACCTCGACGCGTTCGACGCGGAGACCGGTGAGCGGCGCTGGCGCTGCTACACCGTCCCGAAGCCGGGCGAGCCCGGCTCGGAGACCTGGCCCGACGACGGCGAGGCCTGGCAGCGCGGCGGCGCGAACTGCTGGGTGACGCCCACCTACGACCCGGAGCTGGAGCTGCTGTTCCAGGGCACCGGCAACCCGGCGCCGGACTTCGACGGCGACATCCGCCCCGGCGACAACCTCTACACCGACTCGACGATCGCGGTGGACGTCAACACCGGCGAGATCAGGTGGCACTACCAGTTCACCCCGCACGACCTGTGGGACTACGACTCCACGATGGAGAACGTCCTGTTCGACGCGCCGGACGGGCGCAAGCTGCTCGCCCACGCGGACAAGAACGGCTACTTCTTCGTGCTCGACCGGACCAACGGCGAGCTCGTGCGGGTCTTCCCGTTCGTCGACCGGATCACCTGGGGCGAGATCACGCCCGAGGGCAAGGTGACGCCGAAGATCTACCCCGACGAGGAGGGCGTCCCGGTGCACTTCTGGCCGGGCCCGGCGGGTGGCAAGGAATGGACGCACATGTCCTACAACCCGCAGACCGGGTTGATGTACGTGCCCGTCCAGGAGGTCGGGGCGACCGCCACCCGGCGTCGCCGTGAGTTCAAGGAGTCCATCCCCTACTGGGGCGCCGGCGTCGCCGTCGACATCGAGGACTTCTACGGGTTCGTCGCCGCGATCGACCCGCTCACCGGCGAGGAGAAGTGGCGCTGGAACAACGAGTACCCGATGTGCGCCTCGACGCTGACCACCGCGGGCGGCCTGGTCTTCCAGGGCACCCCGACCGGTGAGTTCGTCGCGCTCGACGCCTCGACCGGGGAGAAGCTCTGGTCGTTCCAGTGCGGTAGCGGGCACCACTCCAGCCCGACCACCTTCGAGGTCGACGGCAGGCAGTTCATCGCCGTGCCGACCGGGTGGGGCGGCTGGGTCGAGGGGTTCCTGCCGGGCCTGCTCGGTGCGGCCGCGGGCGACGCGTTGTTCTGCTTCGCGTTGCCCGAGCAGTAGATCCGGCCGACCCCGGGGACCCGAACGCTGTGAGAAGGGAGGTGATCGCATGGAGTCGACCACCGAGTGGGAGGCGCCGGAGTTCGAGGAGATCGGCTGCGCGCCCGAGGTGACGATGTACATCGCCCGGACCGAGGCGTGAGGTGACCGACGGCCGGGGGCGCGCGAGCAGTGCGCCCCCGGCCGTCGCCGTGGAACAGGGGGGTGCCATGAGGATCCGGATCCTCGGATCGGCGGCGGGCGGCGGCTTCCCGCAGTGGAACTGCGGCTGTCCGGGCTGCCGGGCGGTGCGCGACGGGTCGCGGCCGGCGACGCCGCGCACCCAGTCCTCGATCGCCGTCTCCCCCGACGGACGGCGGTGGTGGCTGGTCAACGCCTCCCCCGACGTCCGCACCCAGCTCGCCGACGCCCCCGCGCTGCACCCGACCGGTGACCGGTCGACCCCGCTGCAGGGTGTGCTGCTCACCGACGCCGAGATCGACCACACCCTGGGGCTGGTGCTGCTGCGCGAGGGCCGCGGGGTGTCGCTGCACGCGACCGCCGCGACCGAGCGGACCCTGCGCGAGGGATCCGGGCTGCTCCCCACCCTGGAGCGGTTCTGCCCGGTGACCTGGACCGAGGTCGTCCCCGGCACCGCCCACGACCTCGGCGGGCTCACCTACCGCGCGTTCGACGCGCCCACCGGCAAGCACGACCGGTTCGGTACCACCGAGGGACTGCCCGGTCGCGTCGTCGGGTACCGGTTCACCGACACCGCGTCCGGCCGGTACGCGGTGTACCTGCCCGGCGTACAGGAGCTGACCCCCGCCGTGCAGGACGAGATCGACGGCGCCGACCTGCTGCTCGTCGACGGCACGACCTGGCACGACGACGAGCTGGTGCGGCTCGGGCTGGCGCGGAAGACCGCGCACGACATGGGGCACCTGCACGTCGGCGGCCGCGGTGGCAGCCTGGAGGTGCTCACCGCCCTCGGTGTGCCCCGGATCGTCTACGTGCACGTCAACAACACCAACCCCGTCCTGCTGGAGGACTCCGCCGAACGCGCCGCGGTCGAGGCCGCCGGGGTCGTCGTCGGGTTCGACGGACTGGAACTGGAGGTCTGACATGACCGCTCCGGACACCGCGCTGGTGCGACGGCTGCGGACGCACGCCGCGCAGTACCACTCGGCGCACCCGTTCCACGTCCGCATGAACGACGGCACCCTCACCCCGGACCAGATCCGCGGCTGGGTCGCGAACCGGTTCGCCTACCAGGAGGCCATCCCGGTCAAGGACGCGGCCATCCTGTCGAACTGCCCCGACGTCGGGGTCCGCCGGCGGTGGATCCGCCGGATCCTTGATCACGACGGGGTCCACGCCGGACCGGAACCGGGCAGCGGGAACTCCGGACAGGGGGGCATCGAGGCGTGGCTGCGGCTCGGCGAGGCGTGCGGGCTGAGCCGGTCGGAGATCACCGACCACCGGCACGTCCGGCCCGGGGTGCGGTTCGCCGTCGACGCCTACGTCGGCTTCGCCCGCACGAGGCCGTGGGTCGAGGCGGTCGCGTCGTCGCTGACCGAGCTGTTCGCCCCGGACCTGATGGCCGAGCGGCTGGCGGCGTTCGAGAAGTACTACACCTGGATCGACCCGGACGGGCTCCAGTACTTCCGCAACCGGCTGTTCCAGGCCCCGCGGGACTCCGAGCACGCGCTGGAGGTCGTCGTCGCGCACTGCCGCACCCCCGCCGAGCAGGACGCCGCCGAGGCCGCGCTGTCGTTCAAGTGCGACGTGCTCTGGGCGATCATGGATGCGATCGACCATGCCTACGCGTGACGGGTCGACCGCCGCCGGCGCCGCGCGGGTGCCGGCGCCGCGGCGCGGCGAACGGGCCCGTACACCCGCGGTCACCGGGGACTCCCGGCCGCGGCTGGGCCGGCACGTGCGGATGCGCCCGGACCGCCCGACCGGCGGCTGGGTGCTGCTCGGGCCGGAGACCGTCGTCGTGCTGAACCGGACCGGGCACGCGGTGCTGCGCCTGTGCGACGGCGAGCGCAGCGTCGACGACATCGTCGCCGCGCTGGTCGCGGACTTCGACGAGGCCGACGCCCTGGTCGTCGGCGACCAGGTGCGCGAGTACCTGGCCCGGCTCGTCGCCCGGAACCTGGTGGCGCTCGGATGAGCGCCCCGCGCCCGTTCGGGCTGCTCGCCGAGCTCACCTACCGCTGCCCGCTGGCGTGCGCCTACTGCTCGAACCCGATCGAGCTGGACCGCTACGACGACGAGCTGTCCACCGCCGACTGGCAGCGCGTGTTCGGCGAGGCCGCCGCCATGGGCGTGCTGCAGTGCCACCTGTCCGGTGGGGAGCCGCTGCTGCGCCGGGACCTGCCCGAGCTGGTCCGCACCGCCTGCGACCTGGGCATGTACACCAACCTCGTGACCAGCGCGATCGGGCTGTCCCGGCCGCGGGCCGAGGGGCCGCGCGCGGCCGGGCTGGACCACGTGCAGGTCAGCGTGCAGGCCGACGAGCCCGCCACCTCCGACCGGATCGCCGGGATCCGCTCGTTCGACAAGAAGCTGGAGGCGTGCCGGCTCGTCCGGGAGCTGGGCTGGCCGCTGACGGTCAACGTGGTGCTGCACCGGCAGAACATCGAGCGGATCGGCGCGATCGTCGACCTCGTGGAGCGCCTCGGCGCCGACCGGGTGGAGCTCGCCAACACCCAGTACTACGGCTGGGCCTGGCGCAACCGGTCGTCGCTGCTCCCGACCCGCGAGCAGCTCGACCGGGCCGAGGAGGTCGTCACCGCCGCCCGGGCGCGGCTGGCCGGGTCGATGGAGGTCGTGCACGTGCTGCCCGACTACTACTCCCGCTACCCCAAGCCGTGCATGGGCGGCTGGGCGCAGCGCCAGCTCACCGTCGCCCCGAACGGCGACGCGCTGCCCTGCCCCGCCGCCCAGACGCTGCCGCTGCCGCGGGCCTCGGTCCGCGACACCGGCCTGGACGAGATCTGGACCTCGGCGCCGCTGTTCACCGCCTACCGCGGCGAGGACTGGATGCAGGAGCCGTGCCGGACCTGCGACCGTCGCGAGATCGACCTGGGCGGGTGCCGCTGCCAGGCGTTCCAGCTCACCGGCGACGCCGCGGCCACCGACCCGGTGTGCCACCTGTCGCCCGAGCACGGGCTCGTCGAGGACGTGGTGTCCGAGGCGAACCGCCCGGGGCGGGTGGACCTGGAGCTTGCGCCCCGGCCGCACCGCTGAGGCCGGAGCGGCAGCGAGCCGCGCCGGGTCAGCGCAGGTGCGTGGCGTCCCAGAAGCGGTAGGGCCGGTCCGAGGGGTCGACGACCGCGTCGTCGACCTCCGGTCCGGCGGCGATCAGCCGGCGCAGGTAGTCCCCCACACCGGTTCCCACCACGCGGCGCTCGTCCTCGTCCGGCCCGGCGACGACGATCTGCCCGACGGCGCCGCCGGGCTCCGGGACGGTGTCGACGACCAGGGCGTTCCCGCCGCCGTCGACGGCCAGCGGCCACCAGCCCGCGTCCCAGTAGTGGGCCAGCACCGGATCGCCGGCGCGCACGGTCACGTGGTCGTGCCCCATGTCGGCGACGACGTCGAGCCAGCCGCGGTACTCCCGCGTCGCCTCGGCCACGGGCACGAAGCGGTAGGTCGCCGGGAACAGGCTCGTCCCGACCTCCGGGTGCGGACCGGGGGCGCGCGGGTGGTCGGCCAGCTGGCCGTCGGCGAGCGCGTACAGGGCCCGCAGCGCGGGCGGGAACCCCCGGCCGAACACCGCCTCGGCCTCGGCGACCGCGCCGGGCTCCGCAGGCGCGCGGAGGTTGGACGAGGCCGGGATCCCGGCCCGTTCCAGCACGTCGAGCCAGCGGGGCCAGTCGGTCGCGACGCCGTCGTCGGGAGCGCCGCCGGAGAGGTCACGGTCACCGGTCACGGTGTGCAGCCTGCCACGACGGGCGGGCCCGGGACGCACCCGCCGGTGGGGTCTGGCAGGGTCGTCGCGCACCCCGGCCCGCCCCCGCGGGCCGTCCCCGTCCGTGAGGAGCACGTCCGTGTCCGCACCGCAGAAGCCCGCCGTCGCGATCGTCGACGGCCCGCTGCCCACCGACCTCGTGACCGAGGACCTGACCGTCGGCGACGGGCCGGAGGCCAAGCCCGGTGACACCGTCGCCGTGCACTACGTCGGGGTCTCGCAGTCCACCGGTCGCGAGTTCGACAACTCCTACGACCGCGGCCAGCCGCTGCAGTTCGGACTCGGCGCCGGCCAGGTCATCTCCGGCTGGGACAACGGCGTCGCCGGGATGAAGGTCGGCGGCCGCCGACGGCTCGTGATCCCGCCGCACCTCGGCTACGGCGCCCGCGGCGCGGGTGGCGTCATCGCCCCGAACGAGACCCTGATCTTCGTCTGCGACCTGGTGGGCGTGCGCTGACCGCGCTCCTGCTGATCTCCGACACCCACCACCCGAGCCGCGGGGCCGCCCACTCCGGTGGGCTCCCCGGGCCGGTGTGGGAGGCCGTCGACGCCGCCGACGTCGTCGTGCACGCCGGTGACTGGTGCTCGGTGGAGCTGCTCGACCGGGTCGGGGGTCGCGCGACCCGGCTGCTCGCGTGCTGGGGCGACAACGACGGCGACGAGCTGCGCGCCCGGCTGCCGGAGACGGCCCTCGCGACGATCGACGGGGTCCGGGTCGCGGTGACCCACGAGACCGGCCCGAAGCAGGGCCGCGAACGCCGGGCGCTCGCCGCGCACGCCGGCACCGACCTGCTGGTGTTCGGGCACTCGCACATCCCGTGGGACTCCGCGGCGGACGGGCTGCGCCTGCTCAACCCGGGGTCGCCGACCGACCGGCGCCGGATGCCGACCCACACCTGGATGACGCTGACCCTGCGCGACGGCCGGATCGACGACGTCGTGCTGCACCACCTCTGACGCCGGTCAGTCGTCGTCATCGTCGTCGGGCTGCTGTTGCTGCCGGCCCGGCGCCTGCTCCTGCGGGGCGGGCGCGCCCGGGGCCTGCCGGTCGTCGTCCACCCGGGTGGCCGACGGCGGGCCGCCCGACGGGGCGTCGTCGTCGTCGCGGGCGCCCCCGCCCGTGCCGAACACGAGCACCAGGCCGACCAGCGCGGCCACGACGACGAGCGCCGCGGCCATCCGGTCCTTCGTGAGCATCGGGTCTCCCTGCGGGTGCTCAGTCGTCGACGGGGACGCCGCCGAAGACGGTGAGGCTGATGACGAAGTAGGCGACGTAGAGCACGAGCAGCACCACGCCGTGCCAGCGGCGGATCCGCCCGGTGCCGAGGAACACCGCCGAGAGCAGGGTGAGCCCCAGCAGCACGGGCAGGTGCCAGACCAGGGCCGTCGGGTCGACCACGATCGCGCCGCCGACCAGCAGGATCACGCCGAGCTTGCCGGTCACCGAGAACACGACGCTGCCGAGCACGTTCGCGACGGCGATCTCGGGCGCGCCGCGCCGGGCCGGCTCGACGGTGATCAGGAGGTCCTCGAGCGACAGCGCGAGCGTCGCGATGGTGACCCCGAAGACCGTCCCGCTGATCGCCCAGGTCTCGAGGATGCCCTCGGTGCCCTGCCCGGCGATGAGCGCGCCGACGACGAGCCCGATCAGCGCGATGACGGCGAACAGGACGGTCCGCCCGGGCGGCTGGGCGCGCGCGGCGAGGAAGCCGTCGTCGACGCGCAGGTCCTCGGGCAGCCGGAACCCGGGGCTGCCGGCCACCGCGTCGGCCCGGGGCGCGCCGCTCGGCGCGACCGTCGCCGTCGTGCTCCCGCCCGCGCCGACCCCGGCCTTCTCCAGCTGCTCGTAGACCTCGGCGTGGCGCCAGACGGGCCGCCGGGCGGAGTACTCGCGGTAGGCGATCCAGCCGACGAAGGCGACGAACAGCAGATCAGCACGACGCCGGTCCCGGCGGTGAGCAGGCCGCCGAGCGCGAGCAGGAACATCACCACCGGGGCGGCGACGTAGAGCGCGAGGTAGTCGCGCGGGACCTCGACCCGGGTCGGCGCGATGATCGCGGCGAGGGCCAGCACGATGCCGGTCAGCGCGATCGTGGTGCCGATGACGGTGCCGAGCGCGACGTCGCTGAGGTCCTCCATGTTCAGCACGACCCCGAACGCGAGGTCGTCGAACTCGATCCCGGTGAAGACGACGGCGATCAGGAACAGCGAGACCGCCCAGCGGCTCGCCACCCCGACCAGGTAGCCGATGAGCTTCTCCGCGCTGTAGACCAGCACGGCGACGCCCAGGACGAACTCGATCACCGGGATCATGCGTCAGCCCCTCGCTACGACGCCAGGATCACCCGATAGTGAACTGGACCACGTGACGAAGCAACACTTGACAGCCTCCGGCTCGGTCGTTTCGCCTGGTCACAGGCACGGCGCGCCGGGCGGGGCCGGGCCGACACGGCCCCGCCCCGATGTCCGATGCGGATCCGAACGGCCGGGGCCTCAGTCGCGCGGGGGGGCGCTCACGCGATGGTCGGCCTGCTCGTCCCGGGCCTCGATCTGCGCGGCCTCCTCCTTGGTGCGGGCCAGTGGCGGCGCGGTGATCCCGCTGCCCTGCTCGGCCAGCTCGGGCTTCATCCGGACCGCGACGAGGCTGACGATCGTGGTGATCGCGAGGACGCCGACGATGACGCCGAGCGAGAGTCCGATCCCGACCTCGGGGACCGGGACCGGCTGCCCGCCGTTGATGAAGGGCAGCTCGTTCTCGTGCAGGGCGTGCAGGGCGAGCTTGACGCCGATGAAGGCGAGCAGCACCGCGAGGCCGTAGGACAGGAAGACCAGCTTGTTGAGCAGCCCGCCGAGCAGGAAGTAGAGCTGGCGCAGACCCATCAGCGCGAACGCGTTCGCGGTGAAGACGAGGTAGGGCTCCTGGGTGAGGCCGAAGATCGCCGGGATCGAGTCCAGCGCGAACATGATGTCGGTGACGCCGATGGCGATCATCACGATCAGCATCGGGGTCAGCCAGCGCTTCCCGTCGATCTTCACGGTGGTCTTGGCCCCGTGGTAGTCGTCGGTGACCGGGAAGGCCTTGCGGACCCACTGCAGGACCCGGCCCTCCTTCCACTCCTCGTCGTCGCCGCCGGCGGCCTGCTTGACCAGCGAGACGGCGGTGTAGACGAGGAACGCGGCGAAGAGGAAGAACACCCAGCTGAAGCGGTCGATGACCGCCGCGCCCGCGGCGATGAAGATGCTCCGCATGATCAGCGCGATCACGATGCCGACCAGCAGCACCCGGTGCTGGTGGAGGACCGGCACCTTGAACGCGGACATGATGATGAGGAAGACGAACAGGTTGTCGACCGACAACGAGTACTCGGTCAGGTAGCCGGCGAAGAACTCACCGGCGTAGGTGCCCCCGGAGAAGAACCAGACCCCGCAGCCGAACGCCACGGCCAGCGCCACGTAGAAGGTGACCCAGCGGGTGACCTCGCCCAGGGTCACGGCGTGCGGCTTGTGGTCGTTGAGCCACAGGTCCGCGCCGATCACCAGCACGAACCCGGCGATGGTGACCAACCAGACCCACAGGGGCACGTTCACGGAGTTCCTCCAGACCAGGGCAGCATCAGACAGCCCGAGGTCTCTCCCGCCACGGCAGCCCGTTCCTGCGGCTGCCGAGCGTGGCCGGTGGTGCCGGGTCCGCTCGCGAACCACGCTCGCGACGACACCGTGCTGACGACACCACCGCGGTAGGGATACTCCCCTGCGGTAGGTGAAGTCTCCCCCCTGGTCCGTTGCATGGCGAGCCGGGGTGACCCAGGGCACCCGGCCGGGGCCGGAAGTCGTCCGTCGTGTCCGGTTCAGCGGCGCGCGCGACGGCTGAGCCGGACCATGTCGATCTCCTCGCCGAGGTCGGTGATGGCGTGTACGACGAGACGCGAGTCGGTGCCGCCGGAACCGGGGACCACGGAGCAGCGCAGGTAGGCGTAGCCGAGGTAGCGGGTCCGCGACCAGGTGACGGTCTCGGCCTGCTTCTGGTCGTCGGGGCCGGCCAGGAAGCTCGTGACCGGCGCCTGCCCGGTCTCGCGGCCCCGGACGCTGTCGGTCTCGCCGGGCTGCCAGCGGTAGCGGGGCCGTCCGCCGGAGCCGACGCAGACGTAGGTGGTGCCGTCGGTCTCCGGGTGGACGGTGGAGCGGTCCGGCGCCGGGCGGGTGGGGCGGCCGTCGCGGATGGGGTCGGTGCGCTCGTACTGGTGGTTGTGGCCCTGCACGCACAGGTCGACCCGGTAGCGGTCGCACAGCGGCGCCAGCGCCCGCCGCACCCCGGCGTCGGAGGCGTGCGAGCCCGAGGTGGCGAACGCGCAGTGGTGGAAGAACAGCACGATCCACTCGATGTCCGGGTCGGCGCGCCAGCCGGCCAGGGTCCGCTCCAGCCAGGTCAGCTGGGTCCCGCCGGAGTAGCCGGCGTTGGTCGGGATCTCGGTGGAGAGGTCGTTGGCGTCCACGCTGACGACCCCGACGGTGCCGTGGGTGAACGCGTACACCGAGGGGCAGCCGCGGGGGCCGGTACCGGGCAGTGCGAGCCGGGCGGCGTGACCGGCGTAGCCGTGCGCGGGCCCGTCGGCCCGGTTCAGGTCGTAGAGCGCCTCCATGTCGTGGTTGCCGGTGGCGAACATCCACGGGGTCGACGCGGCCGAGCGTTCGATCGCGGCGAAGTAGGTGCTCCAGACGGTGGGGTCGAAGCTGTCGTGGGCCTCGTCGTCCTGCGGGGCGCCGTGGCGGACGGGCCTGCCGGCGCCGGAGGGGTCGGCGTAGCAGATGTCGCCGGCGAGCAGGTGGAACGCGGGCGCCTCCGCGGCGACGAGCGCGGTCAGCGCCTCCGCGGGCGCCGGGCTGCGGTGGGTGTCGTCGGGCTTGTAGTGGTTCGGCTCCCCACCGGTGCTCACGCCCTGGTCGGCGAAGGCGGTGAAGGTGAACCGGTGCCGGGTGCCGCGGGGCGCGGCCGTGCGGAAGGTGCTGGTGGCGGTGGTCGTCGTGGTGCCGCCGGGGCCCTCGATGCGGAACCGGTAGACGTAGCGGCTGCCGGGGGTGAGGCCGTCGGCGCGGGCGTGGGCGAACCACTGGCGGGTGCCGCGGATGCTGCCGTCGACCTGCGGGACGAGGCTCTCCAGCGGCCGGACCTGCACCGGGAGGGTGAGCCCGAACCCGGAGTCGGTGCCGACGTCGACGACCAGCCGGCCGGGCGGCGGGGCCGCGGTCAGCTCCCCGGAGAACGACATCGAGCGGGCCGGGTCGGGCCCGTAGGCCAGGTGCCGTCCGACGACGGTGACCGGCGCGGGTGCGGCGGCCGCGGCCACCCCGCGCGCCCAGGGCGACCCGGACGCCGCGAGCGTCGCCAGGACGCCGGCGCCGCCGCGCAGCGCGGTGCGCCGGCTGACGGGGTGGCGTCGCAGGAACGCGGCGAGCCAGTCCTGCTGGTCGGCGATCGTCATGTCGACGGCGAGTGCCCGCGGGACACCGACGCCGGGGGTCTCTCCGGTGGGGTTGACGCTCACACCCGGTGACGGTGCCGGGCCGCGGCTTCCGGTCGGCGTTGCACGGCGGAACGGAGGGTGAACGCCCGGCGTCACCCGGGGGTCGCGCGCCGTTGGTGCGGGGTTCATCCCGCGGTGCCCGGTTCGCCGGTGCCGGTGCCGGTGCCGGTGCCGGTGCCGGTGCCGGTGCCGCAACGGTGCCGGTGCCGGTGCCGCAACGGTGCCGGACGGCGGGCGTGGCGGGGCGCACCCGCCGCCCGGCGACGCGGCCGCGGCGATCTGCGTAGTTTCGATGACGTGCACGTGCTCCCCCGGACCCGGTGGGTCCGTACCCCGATCGTGGCGGCGACGGTCGCCGCCCTGGTGCTGGCGTTCGCCCCGGCCGCGACGGCCGCACCCGGCGTCCCGGTCGCCGCGCCGGCGCCCGCCGCGCCGGCGCCCGCCGCGGCGGCGGCCGACGACGGCGGCGCGGTCGCCGTGACCGAGGAGAAGGTCGCCGTCCCGGCCGGGCCCGGGCAGCCGGGCACGATCGACCTGGACACCTCGCTCCACGTCCCCGCCTCGGCGACCGCGGCCTCCCCCGCGCCCGCGGTACTGGTGGCGCACGGCTTCGGCGGCAGCAAGGCCTCGGTCGACTCCGACGCCCGCGAGCTCGCCGCCCGCGGCTACGTGGTGCAGACCTGGACCGCGCGCGGTTTCGGCGCCTCCGGTGGCTCGATCGGGCTGGACGACCCCGACCGCGAGGTCGCCGACGCGTCGCGGCTGGTGGACCGCCTCGCCGCGCGCGCCGACGTGCAGCGCGACGCCGACGGCGACCCCCGCGTCGGGGTGACCGGTGGGTCCTACGGCGGCGGCCTCGCCCTGCTGCTGGCCGGGTACGACCGGCGGATCGACGCGATCGTGCCGGTGATCACCTGGAACGACCTGGGCCAGGCGCTGTTCCCGAACAACGCCGTCCCGGCCGGTGCGACGCCGCCGGGCACGCCCGCGGCCGGTGCGGGCGCCGGCGACGGGGTGTTCAAGAGCGGCTGGGCCGGGGTGTTCTTCGGCTCCGGTGGCCGGGTGCCCGCGGGCGGGGACTCCCCGGCCGGGGCCGCCGCCGGCTCCTCCGGGGGGCTCGGCGGCTCCGGCGGCGGGGGCGGGTTCGGCTCGTCCACCGGCGGTTCGTCGTCCTCCGACGGCGCGTCCGGCGCGGGCGGCGCGTCCTCCTCCGAGGGTGCCGGCCCGGGGTCGGCCACCGACTCCACCGGAGCCGGGTCCGGCGGCACCGCGGGCGCCTCCGGGCCGGACGGCGCCGGGGGCACCGCGGGACCGGGCACCTCCGCCGGCACCGCCGGTGGCACCGCGACCGGACCGGGGGGCGCCCCGGCGCCGGGCGCGGCCCCCGGCCGGACGCAGGACGCGTCGCGGCCGGCGTCGGACCCGGTCTGCGGACGCTTCGCCCGCGACGTTTGCGCCGCCTACGGCGAGGCCGCCCGCACCGGCCGCGTCTCCCCCGAGCTGACCGAGCTGCTGCGCCGCTCCTCCCCCGCGACCGTCACCGACCGGATCACCGCGCCGACGCTGCTGGTCCAGGGCGAGCAGGACACCCTGTTCGGCCTCGACCAGGCCGACGCGAACGCCCGCCAGATCGCCGCGAACGGCACCCCGGTGTCGGTGCTGTGGTTCGCCGGCGGCCACGACGGCGGCGGCCCCGACTCCGAGGTCCGCGCCCGCATCGCCGACTGGTTCGACCAGCACCTGCGCGGTCTGCCCGCCGCCGACGGGACCACCGGCGGGCTCGCCGAGGCCCCCTTCGCCTACCAGGTCCGCAGCACCGTCCGCACCCGTGGCGACACCCCCACCGGCCGGACCGTGCTGGCCGGGGCCTACCCCGGCCTGACCGCGGGCTCCGGCCCCGCCCCGACGACCGCGCTGCCCCTGGAGGGCGGCGAGCAGACCGTCGTCCACCCGCCGGGCGGGAATCCCTCGGCGCTCACGTCGCTGCCCGGGCTCGGCTCCGCGCTCGGGTCGCTGGGCTCGCTCGGCGGCCTGTCCGGCCTGACGACGCCGGGCCAGTCCGCCCGGTTCCTCACCGCACCCGTCGCCGATGCGATGCAGCCCTCCGGGGCGCCGCGGGTGACGGTGCGCGTCGCGCGGGTCGCCGGACAGCCCGCCCCGGACACCGCGGTGCTGTTCGCCTCGGTCACCACGCTCACCCCGGACGGGCGCAGCACGCTGCTGGGCAACGCCGTCGCACCGCTGCGGATCGCCGTCCCCGCCGACGGCTCCCCGGCCGAGGCGACGGTGACGCTGCCCGGCGTCGTCGCACCGGTGCAGGCCGGCAGCCGCCTGCTGGTGCAGCTGTCGACGACCGACCAGGGCTACGACTCCGGCGCCGACCCGGCCGTGTGGCGGGTCGGGCTCGCCGGGGACACCGCGCTGTCGGTGCCCCAGGTGCCCGGCCGCACCGAGTCGGCGGGGACCGTCCCGCTGTGGCCGGTGCTCGGGATCGCCGCGGTGCTGGCCGCGGCGATCCTGGTGTGGCTGGTGGCGCGGCTGCGGTCGCGCCGGACCGAGCCCTCCGACGACGACGTGCCCGACGACGCTCCGCCGCTGGTCGTCGGTGGGCTGGCGAAGACCTACCGCAACGGGTTCGCCGCGGTGTCCGACGTGTCGTTCACCGTGCCGCGGGGCGCGGTGCTCGGCCTGCTCGGCCCGAACGGCGCGGGCAAGACGACCGTCCTGCGCATGCTCATGGGCCTGATCGCGCCCACCGCCGGGACGATGACGGCGTTCGGCCGGCCCATCCGCCCGGGGGCGACGGTGCTGTCCCGGATCGGCGCGTTCGTCGAGGGCCCCGGGTTCCTGCCGCACCTGTCGGGCGCGGAGAACCTGCGGCTCTACTGGGAGGCCACCGGGCGCCCGCCGGAGCAGGCGCGGATGGAGGAGACGCTGGAGATCGCCGGGCTCGGCGACTCGGTGCACCGCCGCGTCGGCACCTACTCCCAGGGCATGCGGCAGCGCCTCGCGATCGCGCAGGCGATGCTGGGCCTGCCCGAGCTGCTCATCCTCGACGAGCCCACCAACGGGCTCGACCCGCCCCAGATCCACGCGATGCGCGAGCTGCTGCGCCGCTACGCCGCGGGCGGCCGGACCGTGCTCGTGTCCAGCCACCTGCTGTCGGAGGTGGAGCAGACCTGCTCGGAGGTCGTGGTCATGCACCGCGGCACGGTCGTCGCCGCGGGGACGGTCGCCGAGCTGATGGCGGCCGGGGGCGGCTCGTCGTTCACCGTGGACGACACCGGCCGGGCCCGGGCCGTGCTGGCCGCCCTCGACGGCGTCACCGACGTCGTCACCGGAGACCAGCCGGGCGTCGTGCACGCCGATCTCGACGGCACCGCCCGCGCCGACGCCGTCGCCGCGCTGGTGTCCGGCGGGGTCGCGGTCAGCGCGGCCGGGCCGCGCGGGCGGCTGGAGGACGCGTTCCTGGAACTGGTGGGCCCCGAGGGGCGCGACGTCGGAGGTACCTCGTGAGTGACGACCGTCAGCTCTCGACCCGCCGCGGGCACGTCGGCGACCTCGTGACCGGCCGGGCCGCGCCGCCCGCCGTCCCGGGCCGGACCATGCCGCTGCGCACCGAGCTGGTCCGCCAGCTCCAGCGCCGTCGCACCCAGGTCGCGTTCGCGCTGGTGGTGGCGATGCCGATCATCCTGTGGGCGGCGTTCTCCCTCGGCGACGACGAGCCCGGAGCCCGTGGCCCGAGCCTGGTCGACCTGGCGTCGGGCAGCGCCGCGAACTTCGCGGTGTTCACGCTGTTCGCCTCGGCGAGCTTCCTGCTGGTGGTGCTGGTCGCGCTGTTCTTCGGCGACACGGTGGCCTCGGAGGCGTCGTGGTCGTCGCTGCGCTACCTGCTGGCCGTCCCGGTACCGCGGGCGCGGCTGCTGCGGCAGAAGGCCGTCGTCGCGGGGGTGCTGTCGGTGGCGGCGCTGCTGCTGCTCCCGGTCGCGTCGCTGGTGGTGGGGGCGATCGCCTACGGCACCGGGGACCTGGTCTCGCCGATCGGGGAGTCGCTGCCGTTCTGGAGCGCGGCCGGGCGGGTGATGCTCGGCGCGCTGTACGTGACCGTGCAGCTGAGCTGGGTGGCCGGGCTGGCGCTGCTGCTGTCGGTGAGCACCGACGCCCCGCTGGGCGCGGTCGGCGGCGCGGTGATGGCCTCGATCGTCTCCCAGATCATCGACCAGATCGAGGACCTGGGGATCATCCGGGACTTCCTCCCCACCCACTACGGCGACGCCTGGTCGGCGCTGCTCGCGACCGACGTCGACTGGTCGGACATGACCTACGGGACGTTCTCCGCGGTCTGCTACGCCACCGCATTCCTGGGGCTCGCGGCGTGGCGGTTCCGCACCAAGGACATCACCAGCTGACCGTGGTGCCGGGCCGGCCGCGCGGCCCGGCACCCGGTGGGCCCTCAGACCATGACCACCCCGCCGTCGATCATGACGGCCTGGCCGGTCATGTAGTCGGAGTCCGGGCCGGCGAGGTAGGAGACGAAGGCGGCGACGTCGTCGGCGGTCTGCACCCGGCCCAGCGGGATGGCGGCCGCGTACTGCGTGAGCGTCTCGCCCTTCCCCGCGCCGCTGCGGGCGCCCATCTGCTCGTCGATCAGGTCCCACATGTCGGTGCCGACGATCCCCGGGCAGTACGCGTTCACGGTGATCCGGTGCGGCGCCAGCTCCTTGGCCGCGGCCTGGGTGAGGGCACGGACGGCGAACTTGGTCGCCGAGTAGTGCCCGAGGAGGTCGAAGCCCTGGTGCCCGGCGATCGACGCGGCGCTGACGATCTTGCCGCCGGTCCCCCGGTCGATCATCACGCGGGCGGCGGCCTGCAGGCAGTAGACGACGCCGAACACGTTGACGTCGAAGATGGTGCGCAGGTCGTCGGGTGTCACCTCGAGCAGGGGCTTGACCTGGGCGATACCGGCGTTCGCGACCATCACGTCCAGACCGCCGAGCTCCTCGGCGACCTGGCCGACCATCGCGGTGACCGCGTCGGGGTCGGTGACGTCGGCCGGGTAGGCCACCGCGGTCCCGCCCGCCGAGCGGATCTCCTCGGCGACGGCGGTGGCGCCGTGGGCGTCCCGGTCGTTGACGGCGACGGCGTGCCCGTCGCGAGCCAGGCGCAGGGCGATGCCCCGCCCGATCCCGCGTCCGGCTCCGGTGACCACGGCGACACCCATGTGGGCCTCCCAGTTCGCTCGCGCGGGCCGCCGGGGGCGGCGTCCCTGCCGCGGCGGGACGTTCCCGCGACCCCAGTCCAGCCGGTGACGCGGGTCACGGACAGCGTTGCAGGCGGGTTGCAGCGGCGGAGGCGTGGCGGCGTCCCGTCGAGATGCGGCAGCCCGGTCGCGGTGCGGTGCTCGGCGGTGACCGGGCCGCTCAGTCGCGGCGCAGGGCGGCCACGCCCGGCGCGGTCGACTCGCGCACGACCCGGCTGCCCGCCAGCCCGGCCAGGTCCAGCTCGACCTCGGGGGCGATCCGGTAGGGGCGGGCCAGCAGGATCCCGCCCAGATTCCGGCGCAGCCGCGACATCTCGGCGCGGACGGTGACCAGGTGCGCCCGGTCGCCGTAGAGCCCCTGGGACAACGTGGCCGCGTCCAGCCCGCTCGCCCCGGCCCGGGCGAGCAGCACCAGGACCTCGGCGTGCCGGGTCGACAGCGCGTGCACCCAGCGGGTCGTGCCCTCGATCACGGCCTGCGGCGGACGGCCGTCCAGGTCCAGGCGCAGCCGCATCCGCCTGCTCCCGCCGGCCGCCGGGCGCAGCAGCCAGCCGCCGGGCACCGGCTCGGGCAGGCACGGCCCCAGCCCGTGCACGGCGATCAGACGCTCCGGCACCGGCGCGGCGACCCGCTCGACACCGGGCAGCCCGGACGCGGCGGCGACCCAGCCGTGGTCGTCGACGACCAGGCCCGGCCCGGTGTCGCCGGCGAGCATCGGGGCGCCGATGGTGCGCAGCGCGTCGAGCCGGGCCTCGTGTCGCTGCCACAGCCCGGCCTCGGCGAGCCGCACCGCGGTGTCGACGAGCGCGACGGTCGTCGGGTGGATCGTCTCGGCGGGCCCGGACAGGTCGACCACGCCGAGCAGCTCACCGCTGCGCGGGTCGTGCACGGGGGCCGCGGTGCAGGTCCAGCCGTGGTGGCTGCGCACGAAGTGCTCGGCGGAGAAGATCTGCACCGGCCCGCCCTCGGCGAGCGCGGTCCCGATCGCGTTGGTGCCGACCGACTGCTCGGACCACTCCGCGCCCTCGGTGAACCCGAGCGCGTCGGCGCGGCGGCGGACGGCGGTCGAGCCCTCCCGCCACAGCAGGACCCCGTCGGCGTCGCAGACGACCATCACGTGCCGCGCGTCCTCGGCGACCGAGGTCAGCGCGGCACGCAGCGCGGGCAGCACCGGGACCAGCGGCGACGTCGCGCGTCGCTGCTCGACGACGGCGGCGTCCAGCGGGCCGGGCGGCTCGCCGGCGTCGGGGTTCACGCCCTGGGCCCGTACCCGGTCCCAGGAGCGGGTGACCAGCCGGCGTCCGCGGGCCGTGTCGTCGGGGCGGGCGTCGCCGGACAGCACCGCGTCGTGCAGCCGGGACAGCATCCGGGCATGCCGACCGAGGTCGGTCCCCGGGCGGACGGCGCACACGCCTGCCCGGCTCCGGTCGTCGTCGACTGGCTCCACCGGCACCTCCGGCTCACACAGTAGGCGGATGTCCGTGACCCGCGCCATAGTCGAGGGCCGGTCGTGCCCGGGGCCGGCCCCGTCGGAGGGTCAGGAGCCGACGTGCAGCCGTCCGGGTCGCGGGGCCTGCGGACCGCCGGGACGGCCCGGGCCCCGGGTGACGTACCAGCAGCCCAGTCCGAGGGTCAGCGCCGCGGGGATGACGTAACTGGCCCCGAGCAACTGCTCCCAGAGGCTCCACTTCATCTCGACGCCCCACACGTTGGGCATCCAGCGGAACGGCGCGATGTAGAAGATCGCGGCGATCACCGCGCCGACCGCGGCCCACCCGGCGCCGCGGTACCGCAGGGCGTGCGCACCGATCCCGATCAGCGCGGGCACGACCCACACCCAGTGGTGCGACCAGGCGGTCGGGGTCGCCATCAGCACGACGGCGGCCGTCGCCGACATCGCGATCACCGGCTCGGTGCGCCGGATGATCGGCACGGCCAGCGCCAGCAGGACGCCGACGATGCCCAGCCACAGGATGTGGAACCAGGGGTCGGGGACCTCCTGGCGGGCGAGCACGGCCTGCACGGTCTCGTTGGAGAAGAACGTCGAGCCGCTCACCCCGGCGGCCGGGCCGCCGACGAACCAGTACCGCACCGAGGAGTCGAGGTCGACGACGAACCCGAGGCCGGTGGCGAGGATGCCGGTGACGACGGCGACGCCCGCCGCCTTCCAGTCCCGCCGCACCAGGAAGTACAGGACGAACCCGCCCGGGGTCAGCTTGATCGCCGCGGCCAGGCCGAGCAGGAGCCCGCGCGGCCACCAGGTCCGCGGGGCGAGCAGGTCGACCAGCACGAGCAGCATCAGCACGAGGTTGATCTGGCCGAAGGCGAAGGTCTGCGCGACCGGCTCCATGAGCAGCACCGCGGCCAGGACCGGCACGCCCAGCACGAGCGGGGCCCGCCGCCCGCCCGCGGGCCACGCGACGCGGATCGTGAGCGCGATGCAGACCGCCAGCGACAGCACCGAGGCGACGAACTGCGCGGTGAACGCCACGACGTAGGGCACGACGGCCAGCGGGACCATCGTGATCGCCGCGAACGTGGGGTAGATGAACGGCAGCACCGGCCCGTGCAGCGGCGGCGGGAGCGTGCCGTACATGTCGCCGCCGGCCAGCCAGACCTGCACGCCGATCCGGTACACGTCGAGGTCGAGTGCGTAGTCGCGCAGCCGGAACCAGGACCAGTACAGCGCCGCGGCCAGCAGCGGCACCGTGACCACCAGCGTCCACGGGGTGAGCGCCGCCGTCCGCATCCGTCCGACGAGGACCGCGGCGCCCCCGCCGGGTGCGGCGGGCACGTCCGGATCGGGCGGGGTGCGGGTGACGGTCACGCGGGCTCCTCCGTGTGCGGCCGGGCCGGACGGGTACGGGCCGCGCGACGGGCGGCGCCCGGCGGCCGCTTGGGGACGACGGTGGACCACGGTAGCGGGGACGACCCCGCGCCCCGCCGCGGGACCCGCCTACGACACCCCGGCCGCGTCCATCCCCCGCAGCTCCTTCTTGAGGTCGGCGATCTCGTCGCGGAGCCGGGCCGCCAGCTCGAACTGGAGATCCCGTGCGGCGGTGAGCATCTGGTCGTTCATCTGCTGGATGAGGTCGGCCAGCTCGGCACGCGGCATCCCCGCCGTGTCCTTCGACGCCACCCCGGAGCTGCCGCCCGGGGCCGGGGCGCGCCCCTTCTCCCCCGCGGCCCGTTTGCCGCGCGAGGCGTTGCGGCCCGACCCGCCGACCGGGACGGCCTCGGTGTCCTCGGCCTCGCGGTAGACCTGGTCGAGGATGTCGGCGATCTTCTTGCGCAGGGGCTGCGGGTCGATGCCGCGCTCGGTGTTGTAGGCGACCTGCTTGGCGCGGCGCCGGTCGGTCTCGTCGATCGCGTACCGCATCGAGTCGGTGATCCGGTCGGCGTACATGTGCACCTGGCCGGAGACGTTGCGCGCCGCGCGGCCGATGGTCTGGATCAGCGAGGTGCCGGACCGGAGGAAGCCCTCCTTGTCCGCGTCGAGGATCGCCACCAGCGACACCTCGGGCAGGTCGAGGCCCTCGCGGAGCAGGTTGATGCCGACCAGCACGTCGTACTCGCCGGACCGCAGCTGGCGCAGCAGCTCCACCCGGCGCAGGGTGTCGACCTCGGAGTGCAGGTACCGGACCTTGATCCCGAGCTCGAGCAGGTAGTCGGTGAGGTCCTCGGCCATCTTCTTGGTCAGCGTGGTGACCAGGACCCGCTCGTCCTTGCCGGTCCGGTCCCGGATCTCGGCGACCAGGTCGTCGATCTGGCCCTTGGTCGGCTTCACGACGACCTCGGGGTCGACCAGGCCGGTGGGGCGGATGACCTGCTCGACGAACTCGCCGCCGGTGCGGTTGAGCTCGTAGGGGCCCGGGGTCGCGGACAGGTAGACGGTCTGGCCGATCCGGTCGGCGAACTCCTCCCAGGTGAGCGGCCGGTTGTCGACCGCGGAGGGGAGGCGGAAACCGTACTCGACGAGGTTGCGCTTGCGGGACATGTCGCCCTCGTACATGCCGCCGATCTGCGGGACCGTGTTGTGCGACTCGTCGATCACCAGCAGGAAGTCGTCCGGGAAGTAGTCGATCAGGGTGGCCGGCGCGGTGCCGGCGCCGCGGCCGTCGATGTGGCGCGAGTAGTTCTCGATGCCCGAGCAGAACCCGACCTGGCGGATCATCTCGATGTCGTACTGGGTCCGCATCCGCAGCCGCTGGGCCTCCAGCAGCTTGCCCTGGTTCTCCAGCTGCGCGAGGCGCTCCTCCAGCTCCGCCTCGATGGCGCGCACGGCGCGCTCCATCGCCTCCGGGCCCGCGACGTAGTGCGTCGCCGGGAAGACCTTGATCTCGTCGACCTGCTCGACCTCCTCCCCCGTCAGCGGGTTGAGGTAGTAGAGCGCCTCGATCTCGTCGCCGAAGAACTCGATCCGCAGCGCCAGCTCCTGGTACGCGGGGATGATCTCGACGGTGTCACCGCGGACCCGGAACGTGCCCCGGGTGAAGGACATGTCGTTGCGGGTGTACTGCACGTCGACCAGCAGCCGCAGCAGCCGGTCGCGCTCGACCTCCTCGCCGACCCGCAGCGAGACGGACCGGTCGAGGTAGGACTGCGGGGTGCCGAGGCCGTAGATGCACGACACCGAGGCGACCACGACGACGTCCCGCCGGGACAACAGGTTCATCGTCGCCGAGTGCCGCAGCCGCTCGACGTCGTCGTTGATCGAGCTGTCCTTCTCGATGTAGGTGTCGGTCTGCGCGATGTAGGCCTCGGGCTGGTAGTAGTCGTAGTACGAGACGAAGTACTCGACCGCGTTGTTCGGGAGCATCTCCCGCAGCTCGTTCGCCAGCTGCGCGGCCAGGGTCTTGTTCGGTGCCATCACCAGCGTCGGGCGCTGCTGCTGCTCGATCAGCCACGCGGTGGTGGCCGACTTGCCGGTACCGGTGGCGCCCAGCAGGACGACGTCCTCCTCGCCGGCGCGCAGCCGCCGGTCCAGCTCGGCGATCGCGGTCGGCTGGTCACCGGCGGGGACGTGCTCGCTGACCACGCGGAACGGGGCCGTGCTGCGCTCGACCGCGCCCACGGGGCGGTGCTCGGAGTGCGCGCGCGGGGTGTCCGTCGGGGTGGTGCCCGCGTCCGGGTGCGCAGCGTCCTCCCGGGCACGGGAGTCCGCCGCGCTGCCCGGGACCTCGGTCGCGAATGCCATGACACCAGGGTACGAGCGACCCCCGACACTTTCCCGCCGTGCGTCCCCGCCGGGACCGCCGGACCGGCAGGATGGGCGACCGTGCACCCGCCCAAGACGCAGACCTTCGACCCCGAGCGGGGCGTCCAGGTCGACACCAAGGGGACCCACCGCGAGATCGCCACGCTGCGCGAGGAGACCTGGGGGCTGTACCTGTCCCGGCCCGTCGTGGCCCGGCCGAACGCCTGGTGGATCGAGACCTGGGTACTCCCGGAGCTGGGCGTGTGCCTGTCGGACTGGCGGTGGCGGCCGGGGCACGAACGCGACCAGGACGTGTACGTCGACGTCGCCGCGATCACCCGCGAGGGCAGGCGGCTGCACATGACCGACCTCTACCTGGACCTCGTGGTGCGCCGCGGCCGCGGGACCGACGTCATCGACGTCGACGAGTTCGTCGCCGCCGTGGCGCAGGGGCTGGTCGGCACCGACCTGGCCGAGTACGCCCTGGAGCGGTCGCACGCGGTGCTCGACGGGCTGGTCCGCCACGACCACGACCACGTGGCCTGGCTGGCGTCCCTGGGGATCGACCTGGGGCCGCGGGACCGGCCGGAGGACGCCTCGCACTGACCCTCGGCACCGACCGGCGTCGGCGGCCGGGCCGCGCGACGCGGCGGGACGACCGACCGGCCCCGGCGGGGCCGGTCCGGGTGGGTCAGAGCGCGGAGGACTGCGCCGGGCCGAGGCCGACGGCGCTGGTCGAGGTCTCCGGCGTCGTGGTCCCGGTGGTGGTCGTCGGGTCGGGCGACGTGGTGGTCGGCGCGGCCGAGTTGGTCGTCGTCGGGGCCGGGTCGGTGGTCGTCGGGGCCGGGGCGGTGGTCGTCGGCTCCGGGGTGCCCTCGTCGGTCGGCTTCGGCGTCGAGGTCGGCGGCGTCGTCGTCGGCGTCGGCCTCGGCGTCGTGGGCCTGGGCGTCGTCGGCCGCGGCGTCGTGGGCTCGGGCGAGCCCTCGTCGGTCGGTCGCGGCGGGGTCGTGTGCGGCGGCGGGGCCGGCGGACCGTCACCGGTGGGCGGCGGCGGGACCACGGGTGCCGCGGGGGTTCCGGGCGCGGGGGCCGGACCGGGCGCGGGGGCGGCGGGCGAGCCGCCACCACCGGACAGCGCGCCGCCCCGGGTCGCCGCGACGGTCGGGTCGAACGCGGGCGGGAGGCTGCCCTCACCGGTGGCCGCACCACCCGCGTCACCGGCCTCGACCGGCTCCGGGGTCGGGCCGCTCGCCTGCGGTGCGGCGATGGCGAAGGGCGGCCCGACGAAACTCCCGTCGGGCGCGGCCGCGGTCGCGACGGCGGTGATCCCGCCCAGCGACCCGACGGTGAGCACCGCCGCGGCCGCGGCCGAGGTGGCCCGGCGCGCGCCGGCGGCGCGGGAGATCACGTCGTCGACGGCCGGCAGCGGCACCGCCGCGGCCAGGACGTCGTCGAGCCGGTGGAACTCCCGGTCGATGTCGGCGAACCCGTTCATACCCGTCCCCCCTCGATGACGGGTGGGTACCCGCCACGCAGGTCGTGCTGCGGCGCCCCGTCACCCGTCGGCGGTCCCCCGACCGCGCCGGCCGCCGGTCCGATGATCTCCTCCAGCACCTCGGCCATGCCCTCGGTCACGACCTCGCGACCGCGGACCAGCCGGCGCCGCACCTCGTGCTCGGTGACCCGCTCCAGCTCGGCGACCGCGCCGGTCGACAGGCCGGCCATGTGGTGCAGCACCACGGCCCGGCGGTCGACGGGTGCGAGCCGCCCGAGCGCCTCCAGGAGCGCCCCGGTGCGCGGGTCGGTCTCCTCCGGCGACGGCCTGCGACGGCGGCGCAGGATCCGCCCCCGCATCGACGCGCGGATCGCGACCCGCCGGACCCAGCCGACGGCCGCGTCCTCGTGGTCCGGGCCCGCCGGCTCGGCGCGCAGCGCGGCCCAGCGTCGCCAGGCCCGCGAGTAGGCGTCCTGCACCGCGTCGTGCGCGTCGTGCGGGTTGAGCGTGATCGCGTAGAGCTGCGCGACCAGACGCGGGTAGTGCGTCTCGAGGTGTGCCCCGAAGTCCGCACGGAGCTCACCGTGCGGGAGCGTACGGTGCTGCTGGACGACGGCGCCGCTGATCGGCGGGGCCTCGTACTCGGCGTCGGTCCACGCGTCGTGGTCGATCGCGCCCGGCTCGCCCCGCCCCGCCCCGCCGCCGGACTCCTCCGTGTGGGGGAACGCGGGCGCGCGCTCGGGCTCGGCGAACTCGCCGTCCGCCCCGAAACGCTGGGCCACTGTGCTCAACCCCGTGTCCTCTCGTCGCCGTCACCGGACTCTCCGGGCCGGTGCCGATCACCCCGGTGACCGGCCCGGTCGACGGGTACCCGCAGGTACCGCGGCCGATCCGGGCAGGAGCACCCTCTGCCCCGCCTGATCGACCAACGAGCGTGTGGCGTTACAGAAACGGGTCCGGCGCGACCCGATCGTCACGTTCCGCGTGACCTGCGTCCCGACATGCTCAGCCGTTCGGGTCGGATCGCCACTCCGCCGTGCACGCACGGTAGTGACGCGGGTCCGCGTCGTCGGCGTACCGTTCCGCCGCCGCACGCTTGTGCGCGGCGTAGCCCGCACGGGCGGTCGCGTCGGCGCGCAGCCGGTCCCGCAGCTCGACCGCGTGCCGCCAGGCGGGCGATCCGTGCACCCGCACGGCCACCACCGCGGCCCGCCCCGGGTCGGCCGAGCGGTGCACCCGCACCGTGCCCGTGCTCCCCTCCGGCGCGGTGCCCTCGCTCCCCTCCGGCGCGGTGCCCTCGCTCGCCTCCGGTGCGGCGGCGTCGACCGGGAACCCGGCCGCGACCAGGGCGTCGGTGACCGCGCCGGCGTCGGCGGGCGACTCCACCGCGAGCTGCAGGTCGAGCACGTCGCGGGCCGGGAGCCCCGGGACGGCGGTCGACCCGATGTGGTCCACCCCGCGGCCGTGGCCGCCCGCGGCGACCGCGACCCGCTCGGCGAGCCGGCGGGCCTGGACCGCCCAGTCCGGGTCGTGCTCGACGAGCCGGGGCGGCCCGTCCGGGGCCGGGCGGCCCGTACGCAGGTTCTCCTCGAACCCGGCGAGCCGTCCGTCCCACAGCGCGTCCACCCGGCGACGGGTGTCGTCCGGGTCCCCCGAGTTGTCCAGCCAGACGTCGGCGACGGCGCGGCGCTGCTCGTCGGTGGCCTGGGCGGCGATCCGGGCCCGGGCGTCCTGCTCGCTCATCCCGCGCGCGGACACCAGCCTCCGTGCCCGCTCCTCGGCGTCCACCCCGACCACGACGACCAGCGGGAACGCCGGGGCCATGCCGCCCTCGACGAGCAGCGGGATGTCCTGCACGACGACCGCGTCCGCCGGGGCGGCGGCGACGAGCTCGTCGGACCGGGCCCGCACCAGCGGGTGCACGATGCCGTCCAGGGTGCGCCGGGCCCCGGCGTCGGAGAAGACGACGGCGGCGAGGGCGGGCCGGTCGAGGCGGCCGTCGGCATCGAGGACCTCCCGGCCGAACGCTCCGACGATCGCCGCCAGACCCTCGGTGCCCGGCTCGACGACCTCGCGGGCGATCACGTCGGAGTCGACCAGCACCGCCCCGCGTTCGACCAGCCGCGTCGCGACCGTCGACTTGCCCGCACCGATTCCGCCGGTCAGCCCTGTCCGCAGCACGTGATCACCGTAGCGGGCCGCGCCGGGTCGCCCCGGGCACGCTCAGGTGGTGCCGCGTGCGCTGCCCGCGGCGCCGGTGCCGGCCTGCGGGGCGGGCGCCGCCGGCGGGGCGGCGGGCGTCGGCCGCGCGGACGGCGGCTGGGTCGGCGTCAGCGCCGGGATGATGCGCTGCGCCAGGTCGGGCAGGGTCTCGGCCGCGGACCGGGTCTGCCCGGGGGCGGCCACCGGCAGGATGAACGTCAGCGTGTCGACGCCGTAGACCAGGGCGAGGGTGGCCTCGTCCGGCCGCTCGACGAGGACTCCGGGGACCGAGCCAACGGTGATGTCGCGCGATGCGGTGGCCGAGCCGCGCTCGGCGTTGGTGTTGAGCTGCCACTGCCGGGTCGCGGAGGCGGTGTCGCCGTAGCGGCCGATGTTGAGCTGGAACAGCACCGGGCCGGAGTTGCGCACCCCGCCGAAGGCCTGGGCCTGGCCGCCCGCGCGGTAGGTGCAGGCGGTGCGCTCGGTGCGGTTGACCGACGCCTCGGGGACGCCGCGGACCGACTGGACCGACACCGACCCCAGGACCTGCCCGAACAGCGCTCCGGCCTGCTCGGGATCCATCAGCTGCACGCAGTCGGTGGGCAGCGCGATCGGGATCGGTTCCCGCCCGGCCTGGGCGGCGCCGGACTGCTCGGCCGGGAACGTCGGGACCGCGATCCCGGTGTCCCCGGACGCCGTGCCGCATCCGGCGAGGACCGCGGTGAGCAGGACGCCCGCGAGCGCGGACCGCCCGCGACGCCAGGACGTGCGGTCGTGGGACAGGGACTCGCCGGAACGCGTCCGGCGGACGGTACGGCCGGCCATGCACCCCAATCTAGGCCGACCCGGAGATCGAGTCCGGACCGGTGCGCGCGCCGTGACCAACCGCAGCCGAACCGTGATCTGCACCTGGCGTGTCCGCTCTGACACGCCGAGCGACGTGAACGGGCGGCCACCGGGCCCCGTAGGGCGCCCGGGGAACGGGCCGGGCCCCGGTGACCGTGGCGGTCACCGGGGCCCGGTGTGGTGCTGTCGCCGGTCCACGGGGGACCGGCAGGGGGCTGTCAGGCCCCGCCGGAGAGCTTCTCGCGCAGTGCGGCGAGCTGCTCGTCGCTGGCGAGCGAGCCACCCGACTCGGCCTGGCCACCGCCACCGCCGGTCGAACGGTCGTCGTCACCGCCGGAGGAGTAGTTCGCCGGGGCGATGTCGTTGCCGCCCTCCGCCTCGGCCTCGGCGGCCTTGCGGATCTGCGCCATGTGCTGGTCGTAGCGGGCCTGCGCCTCGGCGTACTGCTTCTCCCAGGCCGCGCGGGCCTCGTCGAAGCCTTCCTTCCAGTCGCCGGAGTCGACGTCGAAGCCCTCGGGGTAGATGTAGTTCCCCTGGTCGTCGTACTCGGCGGCCATGCCGTAGCGGGTCGGGTCGAACTCGGTGTCGACCGTCATGCCCTCGTTGGCCTGCTTCAGCGACAGCGAGATGCGCCGGCGGTCGAGGTCGATGTCGATGACCTTGACCATCGCGTCGTCGCCGACCTGGACGACCTGCTCCGGGATCTCGACGTGGCGCTCGGCCAGCTCGGAGATGTGCACCAGGCCCTCGATGCCCTCCTCGACGCGGACGAACGCGCCGAACGGGACGAGCTTGGTGACCTTGCCCGGCACGATCTGGCCGATCGCGTGGGTCCGGGCGTACAGGCGCCACGGGTCCTCCTGGGTCGCCTTCAGCGACAGGGAGACGCGCTCGCGGTCCAGGTCGACGTCGAGGACCTCGACGGTGACCTCCTGGCCGACCTCGACGACCTCGCTCGGGTGGTCGATGTGCTTCCAGGACAGCTCGGAGACGTGCACCAGGCCGTCGACACCACCGAGGTCGACGAACGCACCGAAGTTGACCACCGAGGACACGACGCCCTTGCGGACCTGGCCGCGCTGCAGCTGGTTGAGGAACTCGCTGCGCACCTCGGACTGGGTCTGCTCGAGCCAGGCGCGGCGGGACAGGACCACGTTGTTGCGGTTCTTGTCCAGCTCGATGATCTTGGCCTCGATCTTGCGGCCGACGTAGGGCTGCAGGTCGCGCACGCGGCGCATCTCGACCAGCGAGGCCGGGAGGAAGCCGCGGAGCCCGATGTCCAGGATCAGGCCGCCCTTGACGACCTCGATGACGGTGCCCTCGACCGGCTCGTCGGCCTCCTTGAGGGCCTCGATCGTGCCCCAGGCGCGCTCGTACTGCGCGCGCTTCTTGGACAGGATCAGCCGGCCCTCCTTGTCCTCCTTCTGGAGGACGAGGGCCTCGACGAACTCGCCGACCTCGACGACCTCGGCGGGGTCGACGTCGTGCTTGATCGACAGCTCGCGCGAGGGGATGACGCCCTCGGTCTTGTAGCCGATGTCGAGCAGAACCTCGTCACGGTCGACCTTGACGATGGTGCCCTCGACGATGTCGCCATCGTTGAAGTACTTGATCGTCTGGTCGATGGCGGCGAGGAAGTCCTCCTCCGACCCGATGTCGTTGATAGCGACCTGCGGCGTGGTCGGGGCGGCGGTGGTGTCGGTGGACATGTAGTGAGGTGCTCCGATGGATTTCTCTGGCATGGTCGGCCCGGTCGGCTCTGCTGCAGCAGTGCGCCCCGGTTCTGGTACGTGTAGCTGTGACGTTGTAACAGTCACCCTCTGGCGTCGATTCCCGTGGTCGGGAACATCGGTGCACGGACGTCCGCGAGACCGGCGCTGGAGTGGCGCCGCGCGGTCGGCCGACACGTTGACCACGGTGCGGGAAGAATGCTACGCGGCCCGCGAACCCCCCGGCAATGCGGGTCCGCCATCCGCGGGAACGCACGCGCTTGCGACGATCGGGTGGTCATGAGCAGCCGCGACGAGTACTTCTCCGCCGAGTACGCCGTGGGCACCACGGGTGTCGCCCGGCGCCGCGTCGGCAGCGCCGAGTCCGAGGCGGCCGGGCGCCGCTGGTGGGACGCCGACGCCGACGACTACCTGGCCGAGCACGGCGCCGACATCGGCGACGAGGCGTTCGTCTGGTGCCCGGAGAACCTGCACGAGGACGAGGCGGGGCTGCTCGGCCCACCCGCCGACCTCGTCGGGAAGCGGGTGCTGGAGGTGGGCGCCGGCTCCGCCCCGTGCAGCCGGTGGCTGGCCCGCCGCGGGGCGCACCCGGTCGCGCTCGACGTCTCCGGCGGGATGCTGCGCCACGCGGCCCGGCTGAACACCGCTCTCGGGCTGCCGGTGCCGCTCGTGCAGGCCGGCGCCGAGCACCTGCCGTTCGCCGACGCCACGTTCGACCACGCCTGCTCGGCGTTCGGGGCGATCCCCTTCGTCGCCGACCCGGGGCGGGTCATGCGGGAGGTGCACCGGGTGCTGCGCCCCGGCGGGCGCTGGGTGTTCGCGGTGAACCACCCGATGCGCTGGGTGTTCCCCGACGACCCCGGCGAGCAGGGGCTCACCGTCGTCCAGTCCTACTTCGACCGGACCCCGTACCTGGAGGTCGACGGCGACGGCCGGGCCACCTACGTCGAGCACCACCGCACGCTCGGCGACCGGGTGCGCGACGTCGTCGCCGCCGGACTGGTGCTCGACGACCTGGTCGAGCCGGAGTGGCCGGAGGGCCACGAGCGGGTGTGGGGACAGTGGTCGCCGCTGCGCGGCGCGCTGTTCCCCGGAACCGCCATCCTCGTGACCCACCGGCCCGGCTGAGCCGTCAGACCTCGAGGACCGCGCCGGTCTCGAGGTCGTAGCGGGCGCCGATGATCGTGAGGTGGTCGTTGCAGACCGCCCCCGACAGCGACGGGTCGGACGTCAGCTGCGCGACCACCCGGCGGACGTTGGCGTCGACCGCGCCGGCCACGGCGCCCTCGCCCTCCCCCTCGCACACCGGGACGATGTCGCCGACCAGCGCACCCAGCGTCGACGGCGCCGGCGCGGGCTGTCCGGCGGCGACCGACACGGCCGCCTTCACCGCGCCGCACTGGGAGTGGCCGAGCACCACCAGCAGCGGGATGCCCAGCGCCCCGGCGCCGAAGGCCAGCGTGCCGAGCACGGCGTCGTCGACGACCTGGCCCGCGGTCCGGACGACGAACAGGTCCCCCAGGCCCAGGTCGAACACCAGCTCGGCGGGCACCCGGGAGTCCGAGCAGGACAGGATCATCGCGGCCGGGGTCTGCCCCGCCACGGCGGCGGCACGCTCCTCGGCGGACCGGCGCGGGTCCTCGCGCTCGTCGCGCTGCCAGCGGCCGTTGCCCTCCAGCATCATCTGCCACGCCTGGGCGGCGGTCGGCCTGCTGTCGTTCGCCATAGGGTCTCCCTCGGTCGGCTTCTCACCGACCAAGATCGGCGAACGGGTCCGCACGGGCAAGCATGCACGCCGCCGCACCCCTCCCGTGTGACGAGACCCGCACGGCCGACGCTCCGGAGCGTCCCAGGCCGCTCCGGCCGGCCGGTGTCCAGGTCACGGCGGGCCCGTGTCGGCGGCCGGCGCGGCCCGCGGCGGACACGAACGGTGTGCACCACGCGGCACGACGTCGTCCCGGGCCGCGGCGCGTCGTAGGGTCGGCGGGTGCCGATCACCCCCGACCAGCTGCCGGAGCCGAACTCCGAGCACGCCGACGAGCAGCTCACCGACCGGATGGGCATCGAGATCCTCAAGGCCGACCTCGACGAGGTCGTCGGCCGGATGCCGGTCGCGGGCAACCGCCAGCCCTACGGGCTGCTGCACGGCGGCGCCAGCGGTGTCCTCGCCGAGACCCTGGGGTCCGTCCTGTCCGCGATGCACGCGCTGCCCGAGCGGCTCCCGGTCGGGCTGGAGCTGGCCTGCACCCACCACCGGTCCGCCACGTCGGGCTGGGTCACGGGGACCGCGCGGCCGATCCACGTCGGGCGGTCGACCTCGACCTCCGAGATCGTCCTCGTCGACGACGACGGCCGCCGCGTCTGCACCGCGAAGCTGACCTGCCTGCACCGCGACACACAACCGCCGGTGACCTGACACTCGCCCTGCGGCACCGTCGCGTTACGTCTCGGCTACGTCCTTGTCCGAGACGTCCGTACCAGTTCCCCCCTCGGCTACGTTCGCCCCACCACCCATCCGGGTGTCGCACAGAGTCGTGTCGGACGACCCACGAGGACGAACGTTGTCACCACCCCCGATCCCGCGCCGACCGCGCCCCGGCCGGGCGGTCACCCCGCCCCCCGGCGCCCCCCGGCCCTCCCCCATCACCGCCACCGCCCGGTGGCTGGTGGGTCTGCTCATCGCCCTGCTGGGCGCGCTCGCCCTGTCCGGGACGGCCGCCGCCGCGACCGCCCCAACCGGAGCCGCAGCCATCCCGGCCGCCACCGTCGTCCCGTCCCAGCAGCAGGACGGGATCGACGTCGGCGGCACGCTGCGGGACCAGGACGGCGGGCCGCTGCCGAACGTGCGCATCACCGCCGAGCGCGACGGCGCGCCGGTCGGTGAGGCCCGTTCCGGGGCGAACGGCCGCTGGACCCTCTCGGTCCCCGGTCCCGGCTCCTACCTGTTCCGGCTCGACGAGGCCTCGCTGCCGCCCGGCACCCAGGTCCTCCAGGGCGAGACCACCCGCGAGGTGACCGCCGGGTCGCTCAACACCGTGGTGTTCCGCTTCGGCGAGGAGGTCTCCGGCGCCGCCACCGGCGGGTTCGCCACGTTCCTGCGCCTGCTCGTCGACGGCATCCGGTTCGGCCTGGTCATCGGCATCTCGGCGGTCGGCCTGTCGCTGATCTTCGGCACCACCGGCCTGACGAACTTCGCGCACGGCGAGATGGTCACCATCGGCGCCGTCATCGCCTGGTTCATCAACGTCGGCGGCGGCGTCCAGCTGATCCCCGCGACGATCGTCGCGATGCTCATCGGCGCCCTGCTGGGCGCCGCGAACGAGCTCGGCGTCTGGCGGCGGCTGCGCCGGCGGGGCGCCGGGCTGATCGCCCAGCTCGTCGTCTCGATCGGCCTGTCGATCGCGCTGCGCTACCTCGTGCTGATCATATTCGGTGGCCGGTCGGAGTCCTTCGCCGACTACACCGGGCAGACCGTCCGGAACTACGGCCCGGTCGCGCTGACCGACAAGGACCTGTCGGCCATCGTGATCGCGGTCGTCGTCCTCGTCGCGGTCGCACTGCTGCTCCAGAAGACCCGGATCGGCAAGGCCATGCGCGCGGTGTCCGACAACCGGGACCTCGCCGCGTCGTCGGGCATCGACGTCGACCGCGTGGTGCTGTTCGTCTGGATGCTGGGCGGCGCGCTGGCCACCCTCGGCGGCGTGCTGTTCGCGCTGTCGGAGCTGTCCTCGACCGTCCAGTACGAGATGGGCTTCCGCCTGCTGCTGCTGATGTTCGCCGGCGTCATCCTCGGCGGCCTCGGCACCGCCTACGGCGCACTGCTCGGCTGCCTGATCGTCGGCATCCTCGTGCAGCTGTCGACGCTGGTGCTGCCGCTGGACCTCAAGTACCTGGGCGGGCTGGCCGTGCTGATCGTGATCCTCGTGTTCCGGCCGCAGGGCCTGCTCGGGTCCCGGGCACGGATCGGCTGAGGGGGCGGACATGATCGACTTCGGACAGCTCCTCACGGTCGGGCTCTCGCAGCTGATCGGCCCCTCCGCCATCTTCTTCGCGCTGCTGGCGCTCGGCCTCAACATCCACTTCGGCTACACCGGGCTGCTCAACTTCGGCCAGATCGGCTTCGCGCTGGTCGGCGCCTACGGGATGGGCATCTCGGTCGCGAACTACGGCGCCCCGCTCTGGCTCGGCGTGATCATCGGTATGGCCTGCGGCGTCGCGCTCGCCCTGGTGCTCGGCATCCCGACACTGCGGCTGCGCGCGGACTACCTGGCGATCGTCACGATCGCGGCGTCGGAGATCCTGCGCCTGGTCACCCGGTCGACCTCGCAGACCGGGTTCACCGGCGGCACCCAGGGCCTCACCGGGTTCGCCGACTCCTTCGCCCGCGCCAACCCGTTCGGCACCGGCACCTACGACTTCGGGGTGCTGTCGCTGCGCGGGCCGGACCTCTGGTCGATCCTCGTCGGCTGGACGGTCGTCGGGCTGTGCGTGCTGCTCACCTGGCTGCTCGTGCGCAGCCCGTGGGGCCGCGTGCTCAAGGCGATCCGGGAGGACGAGGACGCAGCCCGCGCGCTGGGCAAGAACGTCTTCGCCTACAAGATGCAGGCGCTCGCCCTCGGCGGGGTGTTCGGTGCGCTGGGCGGCATCGTGTTCGCCCTGGCGACCCAGTCGCTGACGCCGGACTTCTACTCGCCGCCGCAGACCTTCTTCGCCTACGCCGCGCTCATCCTGGGCGGCGCGGGACGGGTCTTCGGCCCGGTGGTCGGCGCGATGGCGTTCTGGTTCCTCCTCTCGGTCGCCGACGCGTTCCTGCGCCAGGCGACGGCCGGGGAGTCGCCGCTGCTGCCGTTCATCTCCTCCCAGGACGTCGGCGCGATCCGCTTCGTGCTCGTCGGCCTGTTCCTGGGGCTCATGATGGTGTTCCGACCACAGGGCATCTTCGGACGCCGCAGGGAGGTGCTGGGCGATGGCCGCTGAGGACACGACCCCCGACCCGACCGTGACCGACCCGGCCCGCACGCTGACCGGCGTCGCCCCGGAGCCGGGCGTCGCCAAGCCGGACCCGGTGCTCACCGTGGACGGCGTGACCCGCACGTTCGGCGGCCTGAAGGCCGTGGACGTCGCCCACCTGGAGTTCCAGCGCGGCGCCATCACCGGCCTCATCGGCCCCAACGGCGCCGGGAAGACGACCCTGTTCAACCTGCTGACCGGGTTCGACCGGGCCGACACGGGCTCCTGGATCTACGAGGGCAGCCCGCTGCAGAAGCTGCCGCCGCACCGGGTGGCCCGCAAGGGCGTCGTCCGCACGTTCCAGCTCACCAAGGCCCTCGCGGGCATGACGGTGCTGGAGAACATGAAGCTCGGCGCGGTCGGGCAGCGCGGCGAGAGCTTCCTCGGCGCGCTGTTCACCGGCTGGGGCGCGCAGGAACGGCGGATCACCGAGCAGGCCCGCGAGCTGCTGGCCCGCTTCAAGCTCGACACCAAGGCCGAGGACCTGGCCGGGTCGCTGTCCGGCGGGCAGCGCAAGCTGCTCGAGATGGCGCGGGCCCTGATGATGGACCCGAAGGTCGTCATGCTCGACGAGCCGATGGCCGGGGTGAACCCGGCGCTCACCCAGAGCCTGCTGGGGCACGTGAAGTCGCTGCGCGACGAGGGCATGAGCGTCGTGTTCGTCGAGCACGACATGGACGTCATCCGGGACATCTCCGACTGGGTCGTCGTCATGGCCCAGGGGCAGGTGATCGCGGAGGGGCCGCCCTCGGCGCTGTCGTCGAACCAGGCCGTCGTCGACGCCTACCTCGGTTCGCACCACGACCAGGTCCTCGAGTTCGACGAGCACGGCAACCCGGCCGGGCAGACCGCGGAGATCGTTGCCGAGATGGAGGCCGCCGAGAGCGAGGGCGCCCTCGCCGACGACGGCACCGGTCCGGCCCGCCCGGACCAGGAGGGGAAGCGCACATGAGCGAGCAGGCACCCGGCGCCGACCGGGTCATGACACCGGAGCAGGCCGCCACCCCGGAGGTCCACCGCGAGCTCGCCGAGGGCGCCGTGCTGCGGGTCGACACCCTCGTCGCCGGGTACGTGCCGGGCGTCGACATCCTGACCGGCAGCGACTTCTTCCTCCGCGACGGCGAGATCGTCGGCATCATCGGGCCCAACGGCGCCGGCAAGTCGACGCTGCTCAAGGCCATGTTCGGGCTGATCCCCGTGCGCAGCGGCACGGTCCGGCTGCGCGACGCCGAGATCACCGGGGCCAAGGCGCACGCCCTGGTCACCAAGGGGCTCGGCTACGTCCCGCAGCGGGACAACGTGTTCCCCTCGCTCTCGATCGAGGAGAACATGCAGATGGGCGTGTTCCTCCGGCCGAAGACGTTCGCGGCCCGCTTCGACGTCGTCGCGGACCTGTTCCCGATGCTGGGGCAGCGCCGGAAGATCAAGGCGGGGTCGCTGTCCGGCGGCGAGCGCCAGATGGTCGCGATGGGGCGGGCCCTGATGATGGAACCGTCGGTACTGCTGCTCGACGAACCGTCGGCGGGCCTGTCCCCGATGCTCCAGGACGAGGTGTTCGTCCGCTGCAAGCGCATCAACGCGGCCGGGGTCTCGGTCATCATGGTGGAGCAGAACGCGCGTCGCTGCCTGCAGATCTGCGACCGCGGCTACGTGCTCGACCAGGGCCGCGCGGCCTACACGGCGGGCGGCCGCGACCTGCTGACCGACCCGAAGGTCATCGAGCTGTACCTGGGGACGCTGGCCGGGAGCAGCGAGAAGAAGTGACCTGACGCGCCGGTCCCGCGACGGCCCCCGCCCCACCCACGGGGCGGGGGCCGTCGTGTTCCTGCCGCCGATCCTCCGGGACCACGACGAGGGGGCGGGCCGTGGCGGCCCGCCCCCTCGTCGTGGTGCGTGTGGTGCGGTGTGTCAGCCCTGGGCGCCGACCCGGACGTAGGTGGTCGCCGCCTCGTCGATCTGGTTCTGGCCGTTGAAGGTCTGGACCCCGTACGACCCGGAGCCCGGCTCACCGGCGTCGGTGAAGTCGAGCGTGCCGGTGGCGCCGTCGTAGTCGACGTCACCGCCCCGGTCGAGGATCGCCTTGCAGCCGGCGAAGTCGGTGCACTTCTCGCCGTCCTTGGTGATCCCGTTGATCTGGGTCGCGATGTCCGCACCGTTGGTCGACTTCGCGGCCTCGGCGGCCAGCGCCGAGATCACGACGGCGTCGTAGGACTCCGCCGCGTAGTTGAAGTCGGTCAGGCTCGGGTCCTGCGCGGTGAGCCGCTGCCGGAAGTCACCCGACAGCTCGGTGAGCGGCAGGGTGCCCTTCATCCCGTTCAGCAGGCCCGCGGGCAGTCCCTCGCCCAGAGCGTTGCCCATGTTGCCGTCGGTGCCGTACACGGCCTTCTGGGCCGGTCCGATCTGCACCTCGCTCATGCGCGACAGGATCCGCTTGGACTCGTCGAAGCCGATGACCGCGACGGAGTCCGGGTTGAACTGGGCGACCTGGTCGATCTCCGGGTTGAAGGACGCCGCGTTCGGGTCGTAGATGATCTTGGTGATCTGGTCCTGCGGGATGCCGGCGGAGACCAGGTTGCGCTCGGCGCTGTCCGCCAGGCCCGAGCCGTACGGGTCGTTGCGGGCGAGCAGCGCCACCCGCTGGCCGCCGTCGGAGGTGATCAGCTGCGCGAGCGCCTGACCCTGCAGGACATCCGGCGGCGCGGTCCGGAAGTACAGGCCGCGGTCCTGCCAGCAGGTGAACTCGTCGGAGGTGTTGGCCGGCGAGAACTGGACGACACCCGCGCCGGTGATCTTGTCGATCACCAGCTTGGAGACGCCCGACGCGGCCGCACCGACGATGACCTGGGTGGCGGCGCTGAGCTGCCGGTCGACGGTCTGGTTCGCGATGTCGGTGGTGTCGTCGCCCGAGTCACCGCGCAGGTGCTGGACCGGGTTGCCGAGGACTCCCCCGGCGCCGTTGATCTCCTCGACCGCGACGTCGACACCCGCGAACTCGGGCGGGCCGAGGAACGCCAGGCTGCCGGTCTCCGGCAGCAGGGAGCCGATCTTCAGGGGCGCGGTGCTGGGGTTGCCGCTGGCCTGTGCCTGCGGCGGGGTGCATGCCTGCCCCGCGGCGGCGGGCTCCTCCGAGCCACCGGTGGCCCCGCCGGAGCCGGTGTCCCCGCCACCGCCACATCCGGCCAGTACCAGCGACGCCGCCCCGGCGAGGGCGGCGAGTCGCCACGTCGTTCGCGTCATTCGAGTCCCCTTCGGTTCTCCGCCCACCCGAAGCAGCGCGGGAGGATGGCGGAAAAGTAGTACGCCCGAACCAGGAAATGGGACCTCATCACCACTCGTGACAGGAATGTGATCCGGCGACACCACCGTGACACAAGTGAAGCTTCCTCGGTGCCCGGACGGCCACATTCGGTCACCTGAACCGTGTCACGACGCATCGGAACGGGATTCGCGACCCGCCCGGCACACCACGGGCCGGTGGACCGCCTGCGACGATGCGCCGCGATCCGGCACACACGACGACGACCCCGCCGCGCGGTGCGCGACGGGGCCGATACGACGGTGTCGGGCGGCGGCCGACCGCCGCCGCCGCCTCAGGAGGACTTGGCCGGAGCCAGCCCCTCGACGACCGCCTCGGCGACGGCCTTCATCGTCGTCCGGCGGTCCATCGCGGTCCGCTGGATCCAGCGGAACGCCTCCGGCTCGGACATCTTCTGCGCGGTCATGAGCAGGCCCTTGGCCCGGTCCACGACCTTGCGGGTCTCGAACCGCTCGTTGAGCGTGGCGACCTCGTCCTCGAGCGCCTTCTTCTCGGCGAACCGGGAGACGGCGAGCTCGATGGCCGGGACCAGCTCGTGCCGGGCGAACGGCTTGACCAGGTAGGCCATGGCGCCGGCGTCGCGGGCGCGCTCGATCAGCTCGCGCTGGCTGAACGCGGTCAGCATGACGACCGGCGCGATCTTCTCCTCGACGATGGTCGACGCCGCCTCGATGCCGTCCTTCCTGGGCATCTTGACGTCCATGATCACCAGGTCGGGCCTCAGCGCGCGGGCCTGGGTGATGGCGGCCTCGCCGTCGCCGGCCTCACCGGCGATGCGGTAGCCCTCCTCGGAGAGCATCTCGGCCAGGTCCATGCGGATCAGCGCCTCGTCCTCGACGACCAGCACCCGCCACCCGGGCTGCGGGCCGTCCTCGGCCGGCGTCTCTGCGGGAACGTTGTCGGTCACCGGAGAACTCCTTCATCGGTCAGTGGGGTGTCCGGAGGTTTCAGGCTACCGGCGGTGCGGGTGCACAGCCGAACCACTTCGGACTTTCGTGTGCGGAAACACGCTCCGTCGACCGCATTACCCGTCCGATCGGAGGGGCGACGACCGGATCAGATCCCGTCGTCGAGCAGGCGGCGGTACAAGTCGGTCGACTGCCGGCCCGGACCGACGCCCAGTTCCTCGCGCAGCAGGCACCGGAGGCGGCCGAAAGCCGCGAGCGCCGCAGCTCGATCCCCACGCCGTGTCATCGCCTGCATGAGGAGGCGATGCCCACGCTCTCCGACCGGGTCCGCGTCGACGAGCGAGCGGGCGGTCCGTTCGGCCGCGGGCAGCTCAGACCCGCCCAGTTCGAGGCAGGCTTCGGCATAGCAGGCCATCGCCGCGATGTGGGCCGCCCGAGCCTCGTCACGGCGCCGGGCGACCCACTCGGTATCGACTCCGGGCAGGAACTCACGTTGTGTCACGAACATCGCGCTCAACGCCTGCGCCCACGCGCGTCTCCAGTCACCGGCACCGGCCGCGGCCTCCGCATCGTGCAATGCCGTCCTCGCCCGGACCGAGTCGACCAGCGCACCGTCGGGCAGTACCAGCTGCAGCACCTCGCGACCGCGGATCTGGGCCGGGCCGAGCACCGTCCGTACCCGGGACAACAGCGGGTTGAAGACCCGAGTGGCGGTCTCACCGGGGCGCTCGGGTTGCCACACGGTCTCCATCAGTCTCTCCCTACCGACCGGTTGTGACTCGGCGGCCAGGAACGCAACCAGCATCCGGCCCCTGCGGCCGGGGAGCAGACGCTCGACCGCACTGCCGTCGACCACAACGGTGAACTGTTCGTGCAGCTGGATACGCACTCCGTCATCGTGACAAGGATTCGACAACCTCGCGACAATCCGACGCCGTCATACTCCGATCTCCACAATTCAGATCATCTGAGACCAGGAGGCCGCCGTGCAGCACCAGGTCAGTTGCGAGTGCGGATACCAGGTCCGGGACACCGACGAGGACGCCCTGATCCGCACCGTCGATCAGCACGTGCACGACAACCATCCCGAACTGGTCGGACAGATCTCCCACGACATGATCCGGGGCTGGATCGAACTGGTCCCCTGAAGGACCCGGACAGCGCCGACATCCCCTGTCCCGGGCACGCCTCCGACGAGCCGGGACGACTCCGGTGCACATCGCGGACACAGCGGCGAGCACCGGTCACCCGCATGCGACGAAGGAGATCGACGGTCATGTCGAATCTGTTGAAGGCAGGCGAGACCCTCCCGGTCGGTGGGACGCTCGTGTCTGCCAACGGGGCCTCCACGCTCCTGCTCCGCGACGACGGCGACCTCGTCCTGCACCGCGGACCCGTCCGCGCGACGACGATCTACTGGCGGTCCGGGACCTCGGGTCTCCCGACCTCCGGGCCGCTACGGGCGCGCCTGTCCGATGACGGGAGTCTGACACTCGTCGACTCCTCCGGTCTGCGCCGGTGGCGGAGCGGGACATGGGGCACCGGAATCGTCGATCCGACGCTGTTCCTCGCAGACGACGGGAACCTGGTCGTCCGACACAACGACGACGACGTGCTGTGGGCGTCCGGTGCACCCGGCGGCGCAGGCCGGATCGAGCTCGGATTCGTCGACCTCGCCGCTCGAGCCTCCACCCGCAGCGACTCCCTGTCCCAGGCCGGGCGTATGCCGCCCGTGGTCAGCAGCGAGGTGAGCCTCGGGACAGCGCCCCCGAAGACCGAGACCTCGAACGGGGTCGCCTACCTCATCACCGAGGAACGACGCCGCGCGGTCAACGCTGTGGTCGAGCAGGCGTACCTGCAGGACATCGGCCGCCTCGGCGTGTACCCGGGGCAGCCCGTCCAGGGCCAGGCCCTGCTCAGCGGTGACCTCGCCGAGATCGGACCACTGCCCCGTGTCGGTGGCCGGATCAGCATCGTCACTGACATGATCCACACCGAGGACGTCGGTGTGGGCACCCCGCTCGGGCAGAGCCGGACCCTGGACACGATCGACGCGACCGGAGTCAATCAGGCCCGGCGCGACATCATCGCCGAGGCCGACCCGGCCGACTCCGTGTCCCAGCTCAAGACGACCTTCGAACGTGCGTCGACGCTGCGCGAGATCGGGGTGAAGGCCGGCCTCGACATCACGGGCTCCAACTTCAGCGTCGACGCCAACGCCTCCCTCAACCAGAGCTACCGCCAGAACACCGTCGTCGGGGTCATCCGGCAGGTGTTCTACTCGGCCCGGTTCGAGGCCCTCGACAGCCGGTCGGAGGGCTTCTGGCCGGACGGCGTGCAGCTCGCCGACCTGCAGCCGTTCTTCGGGCCGGGGAACCCGCCGCTGTACGTCGACAGCGTCCAGTACGGCCGGCTGATCGTCGTCACCGCACAGGGGGCGTTCTCCACTTCGCAGCTCAGGGCGGCGATGTCCGCGAGCTACACCCAAGGCGTGCAGGCGAGCGGGTCGATCGCCCTCGAGCACAGGGAGGTGCTCGAGTCGGCCGTCGTCAAGGTCTACACGGTCGGTGTGCCCGGAGTGCTGAACTTCCGGTCGATCGCTGATCCGGTCACCGAGCTCCCGGCCGTCTACGCCGGTGGGCTGGTGTTCAACTCGCGGAACCTCGGAGCCCCGGTCTCCTTCGTCGCGCGGCACATCGCTGACAACCGGCTCGCGATGGTGGCTCTGACCGCCGAGTACGTCACGCCGCTCACCGCAGTCGGGGTCGACGTCCCCGAGACGCCGTTCGAGGTGTGGGACGGACCCGGTGGTGGACTGCGTGACACCCGGATCCAGGTCAACCCCGGCGACACGGTCACCATCAGCACGGGCGGCGCGATCTGGTCGGGGGTGTTCGGTGCCGGCACGCACGGACCCGAGGGCTGGCCCGGACACGACGCCGATCGCGGCGCCCCGCTGCCGTCCGGGACTGCGTACTGCCTGATCGCCTCTTTCGACGGGCACACCTGGTTCGAGGCGGGCGGGTTCTGGCAGGGGAAGGTCCCCGCCGGGAGCGGTGGGCGCATCCTGCTCGCCGTCAACGACAACAACCCGTACAACGGCAACCCGGACGAGAAGTGGACCTCCCTGGTGTCCGTGGTCCGTGCAGATGCCGCCGCAGCCGGCATCCGCGTCTGATCATGTGTGGACCGTCCGGCCCGAGGCGCGGCCCGTGTCCCGGGTGCGACGACGACCTCCGCGAGACCGTCGAGAACCTGACCAGGCGGTACAACGACCTGGCGCAGATCCTCAGCGCCCACATGCGTGACCCCGGCGACGACCGGGCGCGGGCAGGCGGTGACGGGATCGCCCTCGCGGACGAGCTCGTCCGGATCATCGGCGGGGTCGACGTGACGCCGGGCGAGTTCCCCGAGTGCGCGCTGATCGGTCGACGCTCACCGAACGGTGCGGAGTCGTGGTCCTGCAGCGGGGTGCTCGTTCATCCACGAGTGGTGCTGACCGCCGCCCACTGCTCCGCGACCCGGTCTCCGAACATCGTCGCACTCGCGGCCGAGTCGGTGTCCGACCTCGGTGCGGCTGAGCTGGTCGAGGTCCGCACCGTCGTCCCACACCCTCGCTACTCGGCGGGTTCCGTCGGATACGACCTCCTCGTCCTGGTTCTGCGCACGGAGGCGGCGACGACACCGGTCCGGATCGCCTCGGCCGCCGAGCTGTCTGCGGCCACCTCGACGACGCTGGTGGGATTCGGCAACGACGATTTCCGCGCCACGAAGGGCTTCGGGGTCAAGCGACAGGTCACCGTCGGGATCACCGCGCTGCGCCGAACCCCCACCGACGACCTCGGCGTGGCCGAGCAACGATGGGGATTCGAGTCGGACCGCGAGTTCGTGGCCGGCGGAGGCGGCTACGACTCGTGCAACGGCGACAGCGGTGGGCCGGCCTACGTGATGGTGGGTGACGAGATCGCGCTGGCAGGTCTCACCTCCCGGGCCACCGAGGGTGTCCGACGCCGCTGTGGCGACGGTGGGATCTACACGCGGGTGGACGTCCATCGGGACTTCATCGGCAGCGCGCTGGCCGACGCCGGCATCCCCGTTCCCCCGACGTGACTCGTCGCCACCGGTGGACCCGGTCACGTCTCCGGCCCGCCCGCGGTGTCCGGCGCGGCGACGGCGTACCCGCGCACGGAACCGTCGGACGGCGGGCCCGGACACGGTTCGTGGTGCGACAGCCGTCGGAACGGAACGGGCCGCGCAGGAAGCGGTCGGGGTGGCGTCCCGGACCGGTACAGCGACCGGGCCCTGTCCACGACCTGCGGCGGGTGCATTCCGGAACCGTGGCACGTGGCACCGACAATTCCGGAGAAGGTGCCCCCGGTGGGATTCGAACCCACACTGTATGCATTTTGAGTGCATTGCCTGCTGCCGATTGGGCTACGGGGGCCTGATGCTTTCGGCGTATTCAGTTCTCCACTGAGCTTAGCGGGTTCCGGGCTGCTCCCGGCAGCCGACCCGCCTCACGCCGGCCAGCTCAGGAACCGGCTGCGCGGCGGCCCGTCGCCGAGCACGTGCAGCACCCCGCCCGGCGCCGGGACGGGGTCGCTGCCCCCGGCCCCGGGCACGTCCGGCCAGCGCAGGGCGGGCGCCACCGACGGGGCGACGACGAGCGGGTGCCCGGCGAACGTCGTCGCCAGCGGGGTGTGGACGTGCCCGCACACCACCAGCGTCGGGTCGCTGCGCGCGGCGAGCAGGGCCTCGAACACGCCGGCGTCGAGGAGCCGTATCCCGTCGAGGACCGGGTGCCCGACCGCGACCGGCGGGTGGTGCAGGGCGACCAGCAGCGGCGCGGGGTCCCGGACGGCGTCGGCGAGCAGGGCGACCGCGGCGTCGGACAGCTCCCCGTGCGGCGCCCCGGGGACCAGGGTGTCGAGCAGTGCGACCGTGATCCCGCCGGTGCGGTGCAGCCGGTCGCCCACCGGGCCGACGGCGTCGGCCATCGCGGCGCGGTCGTCGTGGTTGCCGGGCACGTGCAGCGCGCCGAGGCCGTCGAGCAGCCGTGCGGCGGACGTGTAGGCCCCGGGGGCGCCGTCGTCGGCGAGGTCGCCGGTGACGAGCACGACCTCCGGCGCCGGGTCCAGCGCCCGGACCCCCGCGACGGCGCGGGCGGCCCGGCCGTCGGTGCCCGGGCGGCCGAGGTGCAGATCCGAGAGCTGGACGACGGTGGTCACCGTGGGATCCGCTCCAGCAGGGCGGCCACCTCCATGTGGTGGGTCATCGGGAACGCGTCGAACGCCCGCAGTGCGGCGGCGCGGTACCCGGCGGCGGCGAACAGCGACAGGTCCCGGGCCAGCGCGGCCGGGTCGCAGGCGATGTGCACGATCCGCCGCGGGGCGCGGGCGGCGAGGTCGCGCACCGCGGCCTTCCCGAGCCCGGCGCGCGGCGGGTCGGTGACCACGACGTCGGGGTCGGGGCCGAGCCGGCTGATCTCGCGCTCGGCGCGGCCGCGCACGAACTGGACCTGCGGCAGGTCGGCGAGCGCGGAGGCGCCGTCGGCGACCGCGGTCGCGGCGGACTCCACGACCAGTACGGTCCCCGACTCCCCCACCTGGTCGGCGAGCACCGAGCCGAGCAGCCCGACGCCGCCGTAGAGGTCCCAGGCGACGCCACCGGTGGGGGCGTCGGCCCAGTCGCGCACGACGGAGGCGAGGGTGTCCGGCAGCGCCGGGTGGACCTGCCAGAACGTGCCGGCCGACAGCTCCCAGGTGCGGTCCGCGGCGTGCACCGTCGCGCCGGAGCCGACCCGGGCGGCGCCGTCGCCGACGACGGTGACGTCGAGCTCGGAGTCGGGCCGGAAGCGGCGCTCCAGCACCGGGGGCAGCGCGCCGGCCGGGACGAGCGGGCAGTCGCCGATCTCGCACACGTCGTGGCTGCGGTGGGCGCGCAGGCCGGGGACGCCGTCGTCGTCGACGGCCAGCCGCACCCGGGTGCGCCAGCCGAGCGGACCACCGGCGAGCTCCTCGACCTCGACGGCGGCGAGGTCGGCGGTGGCGACGACCGCGGCGCCGGCGCCGAGACGCTCCAGCTGCTCGCGCAGGACGGTCGTCTTCAGGGCGCGCTGGGTGGCGTGGTCGGTGTGCTGGAAGTCGCAGCCGCCGCAGCCACCGGGCCCGGCCCACGAGCAGGCGGGCTCGACCCGGTCCGGGGACGCCTCCAGCACGGCGACGGCGTCGGCGCGGCAGAACGCCCCGCCCGGGTCGTCGGTGACCACCGCGCGGACCAGCTCACCGGGCAGTGCGTGCCGGACGAACACGACCCGGCCGCCGTCCCCGTCGCGGGCCACGCAGTGTCCCCCGTGCGCGACGGGGCCGACCCGCAGCTCCAGCATGCGGTCCGTCCAGTCGGTCGCCGTGTCGGCGTTCACCGGTCCTCCTTCTTCGTCACCCGGGGTGCGGACGGGGCGCCGCCACCCGTCCCGACGCCCGCACCGTCGCGGCGTTCGCCGGGCAGCTGCTCCATGCCCGGGTAGCCGCGCCGGGACGCCCCCGGGGCCTGCAACGGTGACAGCGCCCGCGAGCGCGACGACGACGGCAGCTGCCACGGCACGCTGGTCACCATCACCCCCGGCTGGAACAGCAGCCTCGTCTTGAGCCGCAGCGCGCTCTGGTTGTGCAGCACCTGCTCCCACCAGTGCCCGACGACGTACTCCGGGATGTAGACGGTCACGACGTTGCGCGGGGAGTCGCTGCGGATGCGCTTGACGTAGTCCAGCACGGGCCGGGTGATCTCCCGGTAGGGCGACTCGACGACCTTCAGCGGGACCGGCAGGTTCCGCTTGTGCCACTGCTCGACGAGCTTCTTGGTCTCGGAGTCGTCGACGTTGACCGTGACCGCCTCGAGGATGTCCGGGCGGGTCGCACGGGCGTAGGCCAGCGCCCGCAGGGTCGGCTTGTGCAGTGTCGAGACCAGGACGACGGCGTGGTTGCGCGAGGGCAGCACGTCGTCGGTCTCGTCGGCGACGAGTGCGGCCGCGACCCGGTCGTAGTGCAGCTGGATCAGCCGCATGAGCACGAAGAACCCGGCCATCGCGACGATCGCGATCCAGGCGCCGAGGGTGAACTTGGTGATCAGCACCGTGACCAGCACGACGCCGGTCATGCAGGCACCGAACCCGTTGATCGACTGCGCGCGGCGCATCCGGCGGCGCTCGGACACCGACGGGTCCAGCGTGAGCTCCCGGTTCCAGTGCCGGACCATCCCGGCCTGGGACAGCGTGAAGGACACGAACACGCCGACGGTGTAGAGCGGGATGAGCCGGGTGACCTCGGCCTGGAAGCCGACCACCAGCAGGATCGCGAACAGCGCGAGCGCGACGATGCCGTTGGAGAACGCGAGCCGGTCGCCGCGGGTGTGCAGCTGGCGGGGCAGGTAGTTGTCCTGGGACAGGATCGAGCCGAGCACCGGGAAGCCGTTGAACGCGGTGTTCGCGGCGAGGACCAGGATCAGCGCCGTCATGACGATGACGAAGAGGTAGCCCGGCGGGAAGTTGTCGAACACGGCGTCGGCGAGCTGGGCGATCATGGTGTGCTGCTCGTAGCCGGGCGGGGCGTCGGGGAACTGGCGCGCCGGGTCCTCGGCGATCTGGACCCCCGTGAGCTGGGCCAGGGCGATCAGCCCCATGAACAGCGACACCGACATCGCGCCGAGCAGCAGCAGCGTGGTGGCCGCGTTCTTCGACTTCGGCTTGCGGAAGGCGGGTACGCCGTTGGAGATGGCCTCGACGCCGGTCAGCGCGGCCGCGCCCTGGGTGAAGCTGCGCAGCACCAGCAGCACGAGCGCCAGGCCGGTGAACGCGTCGCCCTCGGCGACCAGGTGCAGGTCCGCGCTCTCCGCCCGGACCGGGTCGCCGAGGATCAGCACCCGGGTCAGACCCCAGATGATCATCGTCGCGACGCCGACGACGAAGGCGTACACCGGGATCGCGAAGGCGGTGCCGGACTCGCGGATGCCGCGCAGGTTGATCGCGGTGAGCACGGCGATCGCGGACACCGCGAACAGCACCTTGTGCTCGGCGACGAACGGCACCAGCGCGCCGATGTTGGCCGCGGCCGCGGAGATCGAGACGGCGACGGTGAGGGTGTAGTCGACGAGCAGGGCGCTGGCGACGGTCAGTCCGGCGTTCTTGCCGAGGTTCACCGTCGCGACCTCGTAGTCGCCCCCACCGGAGGGATAGGCGTGGACGTTCTGCCGGTAGCTGGCGACGACCGTGAGGAGCACGACGACGACGGCGAGGCCGATCCACGGCGACATCGCGTAGGAGGCGACACCGGCGACCGACAGCGTTAGGAAGATCTCCTCGGGGGCGTAGGCGACCGACGACATGGCGTCGGAGGCGAACACGGGGAGGGCGATCCGCTTCGGGAGCAGGGTGCTGGTCAGGCGGTCGCTGCGCTGCGGTCGTCCGACCACGAGCCGCTTGAGAGCGACGGCGAGCTTGGACACGGGGCGCAGCCTATGCCCCCGCTCCGTTGCGCTTCGCGATAGCGTTCACTCCGCGTCGTCGGCGCCCCCGTCGCCGTCCGCACAGAAGGAACGAACCGTACATCCCGGGCTCCCCACCCGGCGGAAGGACCCCTGACGCCATGCACGTCGTGATCATGGGATGTGGCCGGGTCGGCGCGTCCCTGGCCTCGGGCCTGGAGCGGCTCGGCCACGAGGTCGCGGTGATCGACCGCGACCCGCAGGCCTTCCGCAGGCTCGGCCCGGACTTCCGTGGGCGCCAGGTCGTCGGTTTCGGCTTCCACCGCAGCGTCCTCGACGAGGCCGGGCTGGAGTCCGCCGACGCGTTCGCCGCCGTCTCCTCCGGGGACAACTCCAACATCATCGCCGCCCGGGTGGCGCGCGAGAGCTACGGCGTCGGCAAGGTCGTCGCCCGGATCTACGACGCCAAGCGCGCCGCGGTGTACGAGCGGCTGGGCATCCCGACGGTCGCGACCGTCCCGTGGACGACCGACCGGCTGCTGCGCATGCTGCTGCCGGACGGCGTCGCCACCGCCTGGCGCGAGCCCACCGGCACCGTGGCCGTCCTGCCGCTGCCGCTGCACGAGGACTGGGTGGGGCGCCCGATCCGCGACCTGGAGCGGGCGACGAGCTCGCGGGTCGCGTTCATCGTGCGGTTCGGCACCGGGGTGCTGCCGACCAAGGACACCACCGTGCAGCACGAGGACACCGTCTACGTGGCGGCGGTCTCGGGCACGGTCAGCGACGTGACGGCGGCCGCCGCGGCGCCGCCCGAGGAGGACTGATGCGGGTCGCGATCGCGGGGGCGGGCGCCGTCGGGCGGTCCATCGCGCTGGAGCTGGTCGAGTCCGACCACCGGGTCATGCTGATCGAGCGCGAGCTGAACCACATCGACCCCAACTCCGTCCCCGAGGCCGAGTGGGTGCACGCCGACGCCTGCGAGCTGTCCTCGTTGGAGGACGCCGGCATCGAGGGCTGCGACGTCGTGATCGCCGCGACCGGCGACGACAAGGTCAACCTGGTGGTCTCGCTGCTGGCGAAGACCGAGTTCGGGGTCCGCCGGGTGGTGGCCCGGGTGAACGACCCGCGCAACGAGTGGCTGTTCGGCGAGAACTGGGGCGTCGACGTCGCGGTGTCGACGCCGCGGCTGCTGGCGGCGCTGGTCGAGGAGGCCGTCGCCGTGGGTGACCTGGTGCGGCTGCTGACGCTGCGCCAGGGGCAGGCGAACCTCGTCGAGGTGACGCTGCCCGAGGACACCCCGCTGTCCGGGCGGCCGGTGCGGGTGCTGGAGCTGCCGACGGACTCGGCGCTGGTGACGATCCTGCGCGGCGGCCGGGTGATCGTGCCCCAGCCCGACGACTCCCTGGAGGGCGGCGACGAGCTGCTGTTCGTGGCGACGACGGCGGTCGAGGAGGACATCCGCGCCGCCCTCATGTGACCGCGCCCGGGACCGGTGCGCGCGCCTCCCGCGTGCCGGTGCGGGGTCAGGCGGTCGCGGTGCGGGCGCGCTCGGCGCGGCGCACGATGAGGATCGTGGCCAGGATCGCGACCCCGGTGAGCGGGTAGCCCATCGCGAGCCGCGCGACGCCCAGCCAGGTCTCGGAGTCTGCCAGGTACAGCCCGCCCTGCACGACGACCTTCGCGAGGAAGGTCGTCGCCCACACCGCGGTGGCCCAGCCGTAGGCACGGACCAGGTGCGGATCCCGGCGCCACTCGGTGCCGTGTCCGTTGATGCCGTGCCAGATCACCCCGGCCAGCGGCCAGCGGGCGATGATCGAGACCAGCGCGACGATGCCGAGGGCGCCGCTGTAGAGCAGACCGGGCAGGTAGAAGCCGCGGGCCTCGCCGGTCCGGCTCGCGACGAGCGCGCACACCCCGACCCCGAGCAGCCCGGAGATCGCCGGCATCACCGGGTCGCGCCGGACGAGACGCCAGACCAGCACCAGCACCCCGGCCCCGATCGCGGCGTACAGCGCGGTCCGCAGGTCACCGAGGATGTTGGCGACCACGAACACCACGACCGGGATGGTCGAGGCGACGATCCCGGTGACCCCGCCCATCTGCTCGAGCAGGGTGGGGGTCGGCGCCTCGCCGCCCGCGTCCGTGGCCGGCGGCGCCGCGGGCCCGGCCCGGTCCGGTGCGTGCCCGGCGGCGTGCGCCGGTGCCGTCACCGGCCGGCCGAGGGGCGCGGTCCGGTCCTGCGGGTCCACGTCGGGGACACGCGGGATCCGGGTGGTCGGGGCGTCGTGGTGGTGGTCGTTCAAGCCGGTCCGATCCGTCGGCTCAGGGGCAGACCGCGAGGGTCCCGCGGGTCACTGCGCCTGGCAGATCTCGTAGTACGGGTTGTAGAGCACCTTGCGACCGTCGCGGACCGAGATCCGGCCACGGACCCGCATGGTGCGCCCGGCCTCGATACCGGGGATGCTGCGCCGGCCCATCCAGACCAGGGTGACGCCGTCGGTGCCGTCGAACAGCTCGGCCTTCAGCGTGGCGTCGGCGCTCTGCGGACAGAGGTCGACGCTGCGGATCCGGCCGAGCATCGTGACCTCCTCGCCGCAGGCGCAGTCGCGGGCCGGGCGTGCCCCGGTCTCCTCGACGTCGTCGGCGAGATCGCGCGCGTCGAGTTCGTCGACGTCGCTGGTGAGTTTGCGGAGCATCCGGCGGAACGCTCCGCCGTCCGTGCTGCCCATGTCTCTCCTCGGCCCGCATCCGGTACCGGCCCGGGGGCACCGGACCCTCCGGTGACCCACACTCGCGTGGCGACCCGACAGGGTGTCGTGGTGGCGCCGAGAGCGTAACGCGCGGACGGGCCCGATGTATGCCCGTGGCGGCCCTGACCTCCCGGTCGGCGCCCCGCCGACCGGTTCCCGGGCCGCGCCCGGTGGTCGGCGGGCGGACGCGGGCCGGGCGTACCGGACACCCGCGCTCCCGCTCAGTCCCGGCGGTGCCGTCCGAGGTCGCGCGGACCGGTGCCGCCCGCGCGCCGACCGGACGACCACCGGCCGGTGAGCCCGGACCCGCCCGCGGCACGGCCGGTGTCGAGCGCGTCGGTGCTGCCGTCGGTGCTGCCGTCGGTGCTGTCGTCCGCGCTGCCGGTGCGGGCCGGGTCCGCGTCCGCGGGGTCCGCGGCGGCACGGGCCGCGGCCCGCCCGGCGGCGGCCCGGCTGGCGCGGTAGTCGGCCAGCCCGGTGACGCCGCCGTGCCCGTCGGTGCGGTCGGCACCCGGCCCGTCGGCGTCGGGAGCGCGGTCGGCCGACGCGCTGCGGAGCAGGTCCTGCAGGGCGCTGCGTGCCTCGTCGGCCGAGGTGGGGCCGCCGCCGGGCCAGGGGCGGCCCGCGTCGCCCGCGGCCCGGAACAGGTCGTCCCCGCCCGGGCCCGGCGCGGCCCGGCCGTTCGTGCCCGGTTCCGCCCGGCCCGGTTCCGCCCGGCCCGGTTCGGCCCGGCCCGGTTCGGCCCGGCCCGGTTCCGCCCGGTCGTCCGTTCCCCGGCCGGACGGGCCCGGCACGGCGGGGTTCGGCACGGCGGGGCCCGGCGCTGCGGGGCCCGGCGCTGCGGGGCCCGGCGCTGCGGGGTTCGGCACTGCGGGGTTCGGCGACGCGGGACCGGGCGCTGCGGGGACCGGGTCGGCTCGGTGTCCCCGACCGGTCCCCCGGCCCTGGTCGGCGTCCGCGCCGAGCGGCGCGGAACCGGCGAGCGCGGAACCGGCGAGCGCGGGACCCGCGGTGCTGGTCCCGGCGGCGGGGGCGGCGTCGGGTTCGCGGCGGCGTCCGCCCGCGGGGGCGTCGAGGGCGACGGCGGCGAGCAGGTCCGCCACCGAGGTGCCCGCCCCGGCGCCGTGCCGGCCGGGGCGGCGGCTGGCGGCGATCTCGGCGGACAGCCAGCCGTCGTCGTCCGGGGTGGGGTCGGCGGGTGCCGCATGGCCGGGCGCGTCCGCGGTGGGGCGGGCGCCCCGCCGACGACGGGTGGGCGCGGGTGCGGCGGGCTCCGGCGGGGCCGGGAGCCGGTCGAGCGTGGCCTCCATCAGCGGCACGTCCGACAGCGGGATGTCCTCGATGGCCCCGGTGGGCTGCGCCGCCGGTGCCGGCGGCGCGGCCGGGGTGTCGCGGGTGCGCCCGGCGAGCAGGTCCGCGGCGTCGACGCGGGTGGCGTCGGCGGCGCGGTCGCGCCGGGAGCGGCGGCCCGCCCCACCGGAGCCGGGCGCGGTCCTGCCCGCGGCACCGCCGGCGGTGGTCGCGCTGCCGAGCGTCTCGCGGCCGTCCGGGGTGTCACCGGTCCCGGTGCCGGTGCCGCCGCCGAGGGCCGGGCCGCCACCGGGAGCGGTGCCGGGGTCGAGAGCCGTGCTGCCGGACAGGGCGGTGCCGGACAGGGCGGTGCCGGACAGGGCGGTGCCGGACAGGGCGGTGCCGGACAGGGCGGTGCCGGTGTCGAGGGCGGAGGCCGGGACGGGGGTGCCGGTGTCCAGGATGTCGCCGCCCGACGCGCCCCGGCCGAAACCGGTGAGCGGGGTCGCGGACCGGTCGTCCTCGGCGCCCGCGAGCAGGTCGGCGACCGACAGCGCGGTCACCGCCGGGTCCCGGCGGGCCGGGGGCTCCACCGGCTCCGGGTCCGGGGCCCGGACCGGGGCGGCCGCGGACGGCGCCGGCGCGTACAGCGGCGCCGGGGCGTGGATCGACTCGCGCCCGGGCAGCGGGCGCGCGCCGGTGTCGGCCCCGGGCCGGACCGGGCCGGCCGCGGGTGCGACGCCGCCCGCCGTCGGGATCGCGCCGGTCGGGGTCGCGCTGCCCGGGACGCCCCCGGCCGGGGCGCCGCCGAGCCGGTTCGCGCCGGTCCGGTCGGGCCGGGCAGGACGCCCACGGCGGCGGCCGGGCCGCGCCTCGGACCCGGGGGTGACCAGCGGGCCGCCGGTCAGCGCGGTGCGCTCGGCGGGCGACTCGTCGGCGCGGACGGCCGGGGTGAGCTCCGTGCGCTCCGCGGGCAGCTCTGCCGGGGTCGCCGCGGCGGGGCGGCGGACCTGCGGCAGGGCGCGGGTGCGCGGATCGGCGTCCTCGGGCGACGGGTGGGGACCCACCGGCCCCACCGGGGCCTGCGGTGCCGGGGCCGCGGCGGGCGCGGCGCGGCGCGGACGTGCCGGCCGGGCGGGCTCGACCGGCGTCGCCGGTTCCGCGGAGGCGGCGGCCGGCACCGGGCGGGCGCCGGTCGCAGGGCCGGACGGCACCGGGGTCGCGCCGGTGCTGCCCGACGGCACCGGGGTCGCGCCCGTCGCGCCGGTGGGGGCCGGGACGGAGACGGTGATGCTGGGCTTCTGGGGCGCGACCTCGGGCTGCTGCTCGCGCAGGTGCTCGGGCAGCTCCAGCGGCAGGACCGTCCGCGGCGGGTACGGCGACTTCCCGCGGACGACGATGATCCCTCGCAGCACGCGGCGGAGCTCGACGTCGAGGGCCTCGACGGTCTCCAGCGACGCCGTCGCCACGCCGTAGACCATCCAGCGCGGGCCGTCGCAGCCGACGAACACCGAGGCGGCGTTCTCGGTACGGGCGTGGAGCTCGCGGCCCCAGTCGCCGCGGGCGTTGCGCACCCGGGCGCCGCCCTTGCGCAGGGACTGCTCGATCTCCGCGGACAGGTCCGCCCACAGACCGGACGACCGCGGCGCGGCGAGCGCGCTCACCGCGATCCGGCCCTCGGCGAGCAGCAGGTGCACGGCCTGGGGGCGCTCGGCACCCGTGGGCTCCAGCTTCAGCTCGGCGCCGTAGGGCACCGGGACCTGCAGGGCACCGAGGTCGACGCGGGCGAGCGCGTCGGTCATCGACGGGTCGAGCTCCTCGACGTCGGCCGGGCCGAGCGGGCGGCCGCCGCGGCCGGGCGGCGGGACCGAGAGCGGGGCGTCACCGACGCCGTACTCGTCCTCGTCGTACTCGTCCTCGTCGTCGTACTCGTCGTCGAGGTCGTCGAGGTCGTCGAGGCCGTCACCGTCGGACGGCGCGGACGGGCGCCGGCCCCAGGACGGGTCGTCGGGGTCGCCGCCGTCGAAGCCCTGCGGGGTGCGGTCGCGTGCGTAGGCGAGTTCGTCGTCCTCGACGCGGTGCGACAGCAGCGGCGGCTCCTCCTCGTCCCAGCGGCCGTCGGGTGCGACCCGGTCGTCGTGCGCGACGGGTGCGGGGGCGGGCGTGCGCCCGGAGGCGCCGGGGGCCGGGGCACGGCCGGTGGTGTCACGGCCGACCGCGCGCACCGCCGTCGTCACCGCGGCGGGGCCGTCGGGGGCGGTGCCGGTCCGCGGGCCGGCCGGGCGGCCGTTCGCCGGCACCGGGCGGGGGCCGGCGGCGGGCGCGGAGCCGTTGCGCCCCGGCGCGGGCGGCCTGCCGTTCGGCGCACCGGCTCCGGAGCCGTTGCGCGGGGCCGCGCCGTTCACCGGCGGCGCCCCGCGACGGGCGTCCTGCTCCGCGTAGTGGTCGGCGTAGTCGTCGAAGTCGTCGATGTCGGAGTCGCCGTAGCCGGGATAGCCCGGATAGGCACCCGTCCCGGTGTCCTCGACCCCGTCCTCGGGACGGATGTCGAACATCCGACCGCGTGCGCGTCCCGGCATCTACTGGTCCCCTCCCCCGGCGACGAGCGCGGCGTTGCCGCCGGTCGAGCCGTGACCGGCGGCGCCGCGTACCGACGCGGGCAGCGCGGTGACCTCCACGAACCGGGCCGTCTCGACCCGCTGCACCACCAGCTGCGCGATGCGGTCCCCCCGGCGCAGCTCCACCGGTGTGTCCGGGTCGGTGTTGACCAGGCACACCGTGATCTCGCCGCGGTACCCGGCGTCCACGGTGCCGGGTGCGTTGACGATCGACAGCCCGCAGCGGGCCGCGAGCCCGGACCGCGGGTGCACGAACCCCGCGTAGCCCTCGGGCAGCGCGATCGCCACCCCGGTCCCGACGAGCGCCCGGCACCCGGGCTGGAGGACCACGTCGGTGGTCGTCACGAGGTCGGCCCCGGCGTCCCCGGGCCGCGCGTACACGGGAGGGGGGACGTCGGGGTCGAGCCGCGTCAGCAGGACGTCGACGGACGCTGCTGCCGGCGGCTGGTCCGGGGGAGCGGGCACGGAACCGGGCACGGCGGGCGACGCTACCCTGGGCCCCGTGAGCGAACGGGTTCCGGAGACCGACTCTGCGACGGCTGGCCCTGCTGCGTTCGACGAGCGGTTGTCCGTCCCGGTGTGGTGGTACCTGCTCGCCGTCGGGCTCGGTGTCCTGATGGGCGCGCAGATCCACATGGGCTACCCCGGCCTGCGGGCGTGGCTGGGTTATCTGGTCATGGTGCCGCTGTGCGTCGGCGTCCTGTGGTGGATGGGCCGCAGCCGCACCACCGTCCGCGACGGCGTGCTGATCTCGAACGGCCGGGAACTGCCGCTGTCCGCGGCCGGGGTCACCGACACCGTCGCGCGCGCCGACAAGCAGCAGGCGATGGGCCCCGACCTCGACCCGCAGGCCTACGTCCTGCACCGGGCGTGGGTGGGGCCGCTGGTGCGGGTCCAGGTGACCGGCCGCGACGAGCCCTACTGGGTGCTCAGCACGCGCCGGCCCGACGCGCTGCGGGCGGCGATCGCCGCGCAGGCACCGCACCCCCAGCAGAGCTGACCCCGCGGACGCACGACGGGCCCCGGCGAGATCGCCGGGGCCCGTCGTGGTCGTCCGTCGTGCGGGCCCGGTCAGGCCGCACAGTCGCGGCAGAGGAACTGTCCGCCCGAGGTGCTGGCGAGCCGGCTCCGGTGGTGTACCAGGAAGCAGCTCGCACAGGTGAACTCGTCCGCCTGCTTCGGCAGGACGTTCACCGTCAGTTCCTCGCCCGACAGGTCCGCGCCCGGGAGTTCGTAGCTCTCCGCGGTGTCGGTCTCCTCGACGTCGACGACCGCGGACTGCGCCTCGTTGCGGCGCTGCTTGAGCTCGTCGAGCGAGTCCTCGGCCATCTCGTCGGCCTCGTTGCGACGCGGGGCGTCGTAGTCGGTCGCCATCAGGTCTCACCCTTGCCTTACGTCCGAGCTGCTCGATTCCGGCCCACGAGCAGCGGTACTTCGCATCGGTTGGTCGTCGCGTGCCGCTGAGGAACGTCGCGGGGACCGGGTTTGTGCCCGGCTCCGGGAGTGACGCCGGTCTCACCTGGCCCGGTGACCGGGTGGCTCGTCCGTCGTGCGTCCTGTCGCGGCCGGTCCGTCACCGGCGGCGGGGAGGGTAGCCCAGCGTCCGCCGGGCGTCGCAGCGAGTCCCCCGATCATGCCGGGTGTCGCCCCGGCGCGAGCGCCGCCGGGCGCACTAGTGTCGCCCGGTGTGACGACGAGCGCCCGCACGCCCACGCCCGGTGCCGACCCCGCCACCGTCGGCGCGTGGCTGTCCACGGCCCTCGGCGACGAACGGTGGGGCGAGGCGCAGCTCACCTCGATCGGCGCCGGGCGGTCCAACCTGACCTACCGGGTCTCCTCCCCCGCCGGCGCGGTCGTGCTGCGTCGTCCGCCGGTCGGCGAGGTCGCCGCGACCGCCCACGACATGGGCCGCGAGCAGCGCGTGATCTCCGCGCTCGGGCCGAGCGCCGTGCCCGTCCCCGCGGTGCTGGCCGCCGACGACGGCGCCGTGCTCGGCGCCCCCTGCTTCGTGATGGAGCTCGTCGACGGCGTCGTGCCGCTCGACGACCTGCCCGAGGGCTGGGCGTCCACCGGGGCGCAGCGCCGCGCCGCGGGCGACGCGCTGGTGGACGTGCTGGCCGCGCTGCACGCCGTCGACCCGGCCGCGGCGGGCCTGGGTGACTTCGGTCGCCCGGAGGGCTTCATGGAGCGCCAGATCCGGCGCTGGGGCAAGCAGTGGGCCGCCGCCCGTGACGGCGCCGACGGCGCGGCCCCGGTCGACGCACAGGTCGAGTCCGAGCTCACCCGGCTGTCCGAGCGGCTGGCCGCCGACGTCCCCGCCGCGCAGCGGCACACCGTCGTGCACGGTGACTACCGGCTCGACAACTGCGTGTTCGACGCCGAGGACCCCGGCCGCATCCGGGCGGTGCTGGACTGGGAGATGTCCACACTCGGCGACCCGCTGGCCGACCTCGGGCTGCTGCTCGTCTACTGGAGGCAGGACGGCGACGACGCCGTCTGGTCCGCGGCCCAGCCGCTGGCGAGCCCGACCGGCCTGCCCGGTTTCCCGACGCGGCGCGAGCTCGTCGAGGGCTACACCGCGCGCACCGGCCTCGACACCGGTCCGCTGCCCTGGTACATCGGGTTCGGCGCGTTCAAGCTGGCCGTCGTGCTCGCCGGGATCCTGGCCCGCGTCCGGGCCGGGTCGGTGCCCGAGGAGATGGCCGAGGGCCTCGACGGGTCGGTCGGCCCGCTCGTCGCGCTGGGGCACCACGTCCTGGACGGAGGGTCGTTCTGATGCTTCCCACCCGAACCCGGGGCGACCGCCCCTACGAACGGCGCCGGACCCGCCCCATCCTGGTCACCACCGCGCTGCTGGCCGTGCTGGCCGTGGCCACGTGGGCGGTCGTGCTGGGCACCGCCTCGGACGGCTCGGCCTCGACGAACTGCCCGGCGCCGTCGGCGGGGACCCTGGCCGGCTCCGAGATCGACCGGGCCGAGCTGGACTCCGCCGCCCCGGACGCCCCGGACGCCGTCCGCTTCCAGGTCCTCAACGCCGGCGGACAGCGCGGGCAGGCCAACCTGGTGTCGGCCGAGCTCAAGGACCTGCAGTTCGGCGAGGCCGGGACGCCGGGCAACGACCCCGCGTTCCCGCAGGGGGACCTGGACTGCATCGGGCAGATGCGGTTCGGCCCGGACGGTGCGGCGGCCGCGTCGGCGCTGGCGCTCGCGCTGCCGTGCGTCGAGCTGATCCGCGACGCGCGGCAGGGTGCGGTGGTCGACGTCGTCGTCGGGTCGGCGTTCACCGACGTCGCACCGGGCCGTGCGGCCCGCGACGTGCTGGACCAGCTGTCCGCGCCGGGCACCGAGGGCGGTCCGCAGGCGGACCCGGGCCTGCTGGCCCAGGCCCGCGCGGCGTCCTGCTGAGCGGATCCGCCGGGCGGCTCAGACGGTGCCGGCGCCGCTGCGGCGGGCCAGGGCGGCCAGCTCGGCGGCGACCCCGGGCGCGGCGGCGAGGGTGACGTCGGCGCCGAGGGCGTCGCCGTCGACGGGACCGCGGACACCCGGGCTGCCCGCGACGTGCACGACGGCACCGGCCTCGGTCGCGATCAGCGCACCGGCCGCCCAGTCCCACCAGTTGCAGCCGTGCTCGAGGTAGCCGTCGAGCCAGCCTGCCGCGACCGCGCACAGGTCCAGCGACGCCGCACCGGCCCGGCGCACGTCGCGGACCTCGGGGAGCATCGCCGCGACCATCCGCGCCTGCCGGGCGCGCCGCTCGGCGCGGTAGGCGAACCCGGTGCCGACCAGGGCCTGGCCCAGCTCGGTGGTCGCCGCGGCGCGCAGCGGGCGCCCGTCGAGGGTCGCGCCGAGACCGCGTCCGGCCGACCAGAGCCGCCCGGAGGCGGGCTCGGACACCGCACCGGCGACGCCCTCGCCGTCGACGACGGCGGCGATCGAGATCCCGTACCAGGGCAGCCCGTAGAGGTAGTTCACGGTGCCGTCGATCGGGTCGACCACCCAGCGCGCCGCGGCGGCGTCGCCCGCGCCCTCCTCCCCGTACACCGGCTCGCCGGGGCGCAGCTGCACGAGCCGGTCCCGGACGAAGCGCTCCACCGAGGCGTCGGAGGCGGTGACGACGTCGGTCGGCGAGGACTTGGTCGTGACGCCGTCGTCGTGCGGTGCGGGCAGACCGCGCAGGTGCTCCGCGGCCTCGGCCGCGACCTGCTCGGCGACGGCGCGCAGGGTGGCGGGATCGCTGCTCTCGTGCGGGCTCACCACCCCATCCGACCACGTGCGGAGCCACCGGGACGCGCGGGGCGGCGTGAGGTGCGTCCCCCGGCCGGTACGCAGTTACAATGGAACGCGTATCCCGTCTCCGGGACGCGCGGCGACCACCATCGACGTCGGCGACCGAGGCGGTGACAGGACAGGACATCCCGGCCGTCGTGGCCTCGTCTCCCCCGACGAGCGCGCCGCGACCGGGCCGCGTAACGACTCCAGCGCACGTAGCGAGAGGGCCCAGGTGGCAGCCGCAGACTCCGCAGCACGCAGCGACTCGACCGTCGAACCGACGTCGGGTACCGCATCCCGCAGCCGCCGTACTTCCGGCACCACGAGCACCGCGTCGGCGACGACCGGCACCGCCAAGAAGCCGGCCGCACGCACCCGCAAGCCCGCCGCGGCGGGTGGCACGGTGACCAAGGCCGCGCCGAAGACCGGCCCGCGCAAGGCCGCCACGAAGAAGGCCTCCACCAAGAAGGCCGACGGCGACGAGCCGGACGCCGACGGCGACGAGGTCGTCCTCGAGGACGGCGAGGTCGACGCCTCGGACATCGAGGCCGATCTGGCCGAGGCCGCGAAGGAGGAGAACGCCGACGGGTCGTCCGACGACGATGACGACGACTCCGACGACGAGACCAACACCGGCAAGAACCGGGTGGCACCGACCACCCGGGCGTCGCAGCAGAAGTCGGCGGACTTCGTCTGGGACGAGGAGGAGTCCGAGGCCCTGCGCCAGGCGCGCAAGGACGCCGAGCTCACCGCCTCGGCCGACTCGGTCCGCGCGTACCTGAAGCAGATCGGCAAGGTCGCGCTCCTCAACGCCGAGGAGGAGGTCGAGCTCGCGAAGCGCATCGAGGCCGGCCTCTACGGCGCCGAGCGCATCCGCAAGGTGTTCGAGTCCAACGAGAAGCTGTCCCCGCAGCTGCGGCGCGACCTGCGCTGGATCGTGCGGGACGGCGAGCGCGCCAAGAACCACCTGCTCGAGGCGAACCTCCGGCTCGTGGTCTCGCTGGCCAAGCGCTACACCGGCCGCGGCATGGCGTTCCTGGACCTGATCCAGGAGGGCAACCTCGGCCTCATCCGTGCGGTCGAGAAGTTCGACTACACCAAGGGCTACAAGTTCTCGACCTACGCCACGTGGTGGATCCGGCAGGCCATCACCCGCGCGATGGCCGACCAGGCCCGCACCATCCGCATCCCGGTGCACATGGTGGAGGTCATCAACAAGCTCGGCCGCATACAGCGTGAGCTGCTCCAGGATCTCGGGCGCGAGCCCACTCCCGAGGAGCTCGCCAAGGAGATGGACATCACCCCGGAGAAGGTGCTGGAGATCCAGCAGTACGCCCGGGAACCCATCTCTCTGGACCAGACCATCGGCGACGAGGGCGACTCGCAGCTCGGTGACTTCATCGAGGACTCCGAGGCCGTCGTCGCGGTCGACGCGGTGAGCTTCACCCTGCTGCAGGACCAGCTGCAGTCGGTGCTGGCGACGCTGTCCGAGCGTGAGGCGGGCGTCGTCCGGCTGCGCTTCGGTCTCACCGACGGCCAGCCGCGCACCCTCGACGAGATCGGCCAGGTCTACGGCGTGACCCGCGAGCGGATCCGCCAGATCGAGTCGAAGACGATGTCGAAGCTGCGACACCCGTCGCGGTCCCAGGTGCTGCGCGACTACCTGGACTGACACCGGGCACGCGGCAGGACGCCCCGACCGATTCCCGGTCGGGGCGTCCTGCCGTCTCATCGCGGGGCCTGCTGCGACCGGGGCACCAGCTGATCGAGTCGCCGGCCGAGGACGACACCGACCTGCAGTTCCGCCGCGCAGGCGAGCAGGTCGTCCGCCTCGGGTGTGACGTCACCCCACTCCGACACCCAACCCTGCTGTTCGAGGCTGGACCGCAGCGCCTCGACGTAGTCGGCGTGGGACAGCTCCAGGTCCGCGACCCTCGCCGTCGTGGTGGCACGACGGGAGTTCAGGCCCCCGAAGCCGCGCCCGCACCCACATCCTCCGTCCGGATCGGCTTCGTCGCGTGAGCACGCCGGTGGCAACCACACCAGCTCACCCTCCACGCACCAGTGGTAGTCACCCGACCGTTCGCCCTGGGTGAGTGCCGTGGCCACCAGAACCTTCATCCGTCTCCCTCCGTCGAGCGGAGGGTGGCAGAACACACCGACGGTTCCGGCCGGACCGGGTGGACCGGGGGCGCGCTCCGCGCGGTGGTGCCACCGGCACCGCCCGGGGGCCCGGACGCGCACCCTCGGGGCGTTATCGACCGCTCCGGGTGGGCACGGCCCGATCCGGAGCGACCGGGCGATCGGGGGGGCGGGGCCGGGAAAACCGGGCGATTCTGTCGGGGGTCGCGGTTAACGTCGATCACCGACGGCGCCGGAGATCCCGTAGCGCGGTCTCGTCGGGGGTGTCGAGGGTGCGCGCGCTGTCATGGCGTCGGCTGGGTGGACCGGTGTCGGTCGTGGCGGTGGGCGCCGCGGTGGTGGCCGCGGTGGCGGAGGCGACGGCGGCGACCGTGGTGGGGGCGGTGGTGAGCGGGCCGACGGCCACCCTGGTCGTCGTGCTGGCCGCGCTGCTGCTGGGCGCCGCGCTGCTGGACACCCTGGGCCGGGTCCTGTTCTCCGGGGTGGTCGGGCGCGCGGAGGGCGGGCTCCGATCGGACCTCGTGGGGTCCGCGCTGGCCCAGCCGCTGCCCGCGCTGGAGGACCAGGCGGTCGGTGAGCTCCTCGACCGGGTCGACGACGACTGCCGCCAGCTCGCCCAGCTCATCCGGCGGATCGGCTGGGAGACCGGCCGCGCGCTGCTGCGCTCGGTCGTCGCGTGGATCGTCGCCGGGCTGGTGTTCTGGCCGGCGTTCGTCGTGTTCCCGCTGGTCGCCGCCGTGATCGTGCTGGTGGCGCGGCCGTTGACCCCGCAGATCGCGCGGGCCAAGGTCGCCGAGGAGACGGCCTGGTCGGACCACGCGGCGCAGCTGGAGGAGGCGGTCGCCGGGCAGGACGACGTGCGCACCTCGCTGGGCCAGCCGCACGTCGTCGCCGGGTTCGCCCGCCGGGCGGCGACGGTCGTCGCGCGCACCCACGAGGTGTGCCGGATCGCGACCCGGCTCGGGCTGCGGACGGGCACCGTCGCGCACGCGCTGCTCGGGGCGCTCGCGCTCGGCGGGGTGTGGCTGGTCGCCGGCGACCCGGGCGGGATCGCCGCACTGGTCACGCTGTGGCTGCTGGCCACCGCGTTCGTCGGGCAGATCGACGCGGTCGTCGACCGGATGCCCGACATCCAGGCCGGTCTGGGCGCGCTCACCCGGGTGTCGTCGCTGCTGGAGACCGAGCGGGAGCCCGAGGGCGGCCGTCCGCTGCCGCCGGGGCCCGCGTCGGTGGAGCTGCGCGGGCTGACCGCCGGATACGCCGACGGGTTCCGCCTGGGCGGGATCGACCTGACCGTCCCGGCCGGGACGACATGCGCACTGCTCGGCCGCACCGGCTCGGGGAAGTCGACGGTCACCAAGGTGCTCTCGCGCGCCGTGGAGCCGCCGCGCGGGCAGGTGTTCCTGGCCGGGGTCGACGTGCGCGACCTGGACCTGGAGGGGCTGCGCCGCGGGGTCGGCGTGGTCACCCAGCGCACCGAGATCCTGGCCGCGACGCTCGCGGAGAACGTCACGCTGTTCGACCCGGCGGTGCCGCGCAGCGCGGTCGAGGCCGCGACGGCCGCGCTGGGGCTCGACGAGTGGGTCGAGGCCCTGCCCGACGGACTGGACACCCGACTCGGCACCGGCGGGATCACGCTGTCCTCCGGCGAGGAGCAGCTCGTGGCGTTCGCCCGGCTGCTGGTGCGCGACGTCGCCGTCGTCGTGCTGGACGAGGCCACCGCGCGAATGGACCCGCGCACCGAGGAGCGGGTGACCCGCGCCTCGCGGGCGCTGCTCGCGGGCCGCACCGGGATCGTCGTGGCGCACCGGCTGTCGACGATCCGCCGCGCCGACGCCGTCGCGGCGCTGTCCGACGGCCGCCTGGTCCAGCACGGTGCACGGGAGCAGCTGGCCGCCGAGCCGGGCCGCTACGCCGACCTGCTCGCCGCGGACCGGTCCCTGCCCGGGTCCACGGGAGCCACCGGGTCGGTCCGGACGGGGCCCACGGCGGCGCAGCCCGAGGGAGCCGTCGTCGACCCGGGGTCGCCGCTGCTGCACCGGGCGGTCCGGCGCGCGGTGCCGCCCGTGGACCCGGTGCCCGCTCCCCCGTTGTGGCGGGTCGTGCTGCGGCTGGCGCTGGCCCACCCGCGCTGGGGGCTGGCCGGCGGGTCGATGTTCACCCTCGCCACCCTGGGCTCGGCCACCGGTGTGCTCACCGGCTGGCTGTGGGGGCTCGTCGTCGCGGGGCTGGAGGGCGGCGGCACGCCGTGGGGGCCCGCCGTCGCGCTGACGGTGGTGCTGATGCTGTTCCCGGTGTGGATCGCCGTCGCCTTCCGCACCTACCCGCGCTGGTGGTCCGCGACGACGCTGCGGCTGCGGCTCGGGGTGCTCCGCGGGCAGACCATGCAGCGGCGTGGTCCGCGCTCCCCCGCGGGCGAGGTCGTGGCGCGGGCGCTGGACTCGGACCGGATGATCCTCTACGTGGACCGCTGGGTCGACGTCACCAACTCGGTGATCGTCGTCGTGGTGGCCGGGCTGGTGGCGGCCGACGTGCGCGCGGCCGCCGTCATCGGCGGGTTCCTGCTGGTCTGCGCGGGCGTCGCGGCGATCGGGGCGCCGTTCGCGGGGCGCTCCGGGCGGGTCGCGGCCGACGCGCGGGCCCGGTTCGGCACGGCGCTGGGGTCGGTCCTGGAGTCGGTGCGCACGGTCAAGCTCGCCGCCGCGACCGGAGCGCTGCGGGCCCACCTCGCCGCCGTCGACGGCGACCGGGTCCGGGCCACGGTCCGCGAGTACCGGGTGCGCACCCTGCTCGACGGTGTCCCCGGTGTGCTGCTGCAGGGCACGGTGGTGCTCACCTGGTCGCTGTACCTGGCCGGGACCTGGCCGCTGGCGACGGCGCTGCTGGTGTCGACCACGCTGAACGGGGCCGGGTTCCTCGGACAGGTGTGCGCGGCCGCGGTCACCGAGGCCCCGATCGCGCGGCGCTGGCTGCGTGCCGTCGCCCCGTTCGCGGGTCCGGCGGACCTGACCCGGCTGCCGCCGGGGGTCGACCTGGCCTCCGGGGCCGCGCCGGCCCCGGAGCCGGTCGAGCGCGAGCCGCTGCGGCGGCTGAGCCTGGAGAAGGTCGCCGCCGTGCACGACGACGGCACCGTCGGCGTCGAGGGTGTGGACCTCGACATCGACGCGGGCTCGCTGGTGCTGGTCACCGGCCAGGTCGGGTCGGGCAAGTCCAGCCTGCTCGCGGGCCTGGCCGGGCTGGTCGGGCACGAGGGTGTCATCCGGTGGAACGGGCGCGCGGTCGACGATCCGCAGATGTTCCTGCGTCCCGGGCAGGTCGCCTACGTCGGGCAGGTCCCCCGGGTGCTGTCGGGCACGTTCGGCGACAACATCGCCCTGGGGCACGACCGGCCGGTGCAGGACGCGGTCGGCGACGCCCGCCTCGACCGGGACGTGGCCGCGGCGGGCGGGCCGGACGCCGTCGTCGGGCACCGGGGCATCCGGCTGTCCGGTGGGCAGGTGCAGCGGGTCGCGATGGCCCGGGCGCTGGCGACCGGCGCCGAGCTCATCGTCGCCGACGACGTGTCGTCCGCCCTGGACGTCCGCACCGAGATCGAGCTGTGGGCGGCGCTGCGCCGCCGCGGCAGCACCGTGGTCGGCGCGAGCACGAAGCGGGCGGCGCTGGCCCGGGCGGACCGGGTGGTCGTGCTGGACCGCGGGCGGGTCGCCGACGAGGGCACCTGGGACGAGCTGTCGGCGCGCTGGTCGCACCTGGCGGGCTGAGCCGGGCCCCGGTCGCCGTGGGGCGGCCGGGGCGGCGGTTCAGCCGCAGTGGTTCTCGTGCCCGGTGTGTGCGGCGTGCTCGACCTGCAGGGTGGAGTGGTCGAGCCCGAACCGCTCGCGCAGCACGTGCCCGGCACGGTCGAGCACCGAGGAGTCCCCGCAGTGCGCCGAGACCTCCTCGTCGACGACGACGTGCGCCGACATCGCAGGGGTGCGGTCGTTGATCGCCCACACGTGCAGGTCGTGGACGTCGGCGACGCCCTCGACGGCCAGCAGCGCCGCCTTGACCTCCTGGGCGTCGATGCCCTTGGGCGCGCCCTCCAGCAGGACGTGCGCGGCCTCGCGCAGCAGCGACACCGCGCGCGGGAGGATCAGCGCGACGATGAACAACGAGGCGATGGTGTCGGCGTAGGGCCAGCCGGTCGTCATCAGCACGACGGCGGCGGCGAGCACACCGACCGAGCCGAGCGCGTCGCCGAGGACGTGCAGCATGGCCCCGCGCATGTTCATGTTGCCGCGGTCGCCGCCGGCCAGGACGGCGAGCGACACCAGGTTCCCGACCAGGCCGAGCACACCGATGACCAGCAGCGGCAGGCCCGGGATCTCGGCCGGCTCGAACAGCCGCTGCACCGCCTCCACCCCGACCCACACCACGACCGCGACGAGGGTGAGCGCGTTCAGGGCGGCGACGAGCACCTCGGCCCGGCCCATCCCGTAGGTCCGCGACGTCGTCGCCGGGCGGGCGGCGAGCACGCTGGCGATCAGGGCGGCGACCAGCGCACCCGCGTCGGTCAGCAGGTGCCCGAGGTCGGCGAGCAGCGCCAGCGAGCCGGTGTACACCGCACCCGCCGCACCGAGCACCGCGGTGACCAGCGTGACGCCCAGCGCCGTCGCCAGCCGGCGGCGGTCGGTGCCCGCCCCGGCGTGCCCGTGCCCCGAGCCGCCTCCGTGACCGTGTCCGTGACCCATGCCGGTCACCATACATGCACGTATTCGCATGCGATAACCCGCGACGGGTGGTGGGTCAGGAGACGGACAGCACGTCCCCGGCGACGTCGCGGCACACCGCCCAGCCGTACCCGACGCCCCGCTCGGCGGGGTAGGTGGTGAGCACCGCCAGCGCCCGGTCCTCCCAGGTCAGGACGCAGTGCACGTTCCACCCGTCGGCACCGTGCAGGGTCCAGCCGTTCTTCTCCGCGACGGCCCCGGGCAGCGCGGGGCGGACACCGGAGCGGCCGTCGGGGGTGACGGCGTCGAGGTCCGCGAGCAGGGCGTCCCCACCCGGCCACGCCGGCGAGCGGTCGCGCACGCAGGCCAGGATCCGGGCCGCGTCGAGCGCTGTGACCTGCGTGTAGGACCACCACCCCGGCCGCGACGTCGACACCTCCACCCCGCACTCCGGCCCCAGCCGCGCGGTGCTCGCGTCCCCGCCGAGTGCGCGGTAGAGCCGTTCGGCGGCGTCGTCGTCGGAGGCGCGCACGGCGGCGGAGATGTCGGCGCGCCGGTCGGCCGGCACCGGCCGGCCCGCCTCCGCGGCGGCACGCAGGGTGTCCGCCGCCAGCCACGCCTTGATCGTGGACTCGGCCTCGGAGCGGTGCGTCGCGGCGTCCGCCGAGCCGGTCCACCGGCCGTCGTCGGTGTCGAGCAGCGCCCAGGACAGGATGAGGCCGTCCTCGCCCTCCCGGTCGACGAGCAGCGAGCCCGGGGCGAGGTCGAGCGGGTCGGCGGTGGCGGAGCCGGTCATCGCCGCGAGCAGCTCGCGCAGGGTGCCCGGACCGGCGGCCCCGCCGCCACCGTCGTCGCCGCCCGCATCGCCGCCCCCGTCGGGGCCCGACGGGGCGCTCTGGTGCAGCGCGGGACGCACGACGGGGCCGGCCGGGGTGACACCGGCCCCCCACAGCGCGGGCACCGCGACCGCCGCGGCGACGGCCACGGCGGTCACCACGCGGGAGCGGGAGAACCGTCGACGGCGTGGTGCAGGTCCGGACACGGCCCCTCCGGTCGGGGACGGCCGGACGGCCGCCCCGCCATCGATGGCGCACCACCGGACTGCGATCCGGACAGGGAGGACGGAGGGTTCACACAGGATTTTCAGGATGTGGCGCGCGCCCCGCCCGGCACCGCACCCCGTCACCGTCATACCGTGCCGCAACGATCGATCGACCGACGACGAGTGGGGGTGGCTAGTGGGCTGGACGCGCACGATGCCGGTGGAACGGATCCTGGCCCGGAGCAGATCCGGTGACGGGTCCGAGGACGGCGGCGGCGACGGTCGGGGCACGCCGCTCAAGCGCACGCTCAAGGCCCGTGACCTGGTCGGTTTCGGTGTCGGCATCATCATCGGTACCGGGATCTTCACCCTGGCCGGGGTCGAGGCCCAGCAGCACGCGGGGCCCGCGGTCACGCTGTCGTTCCTGATCGGCGCGGTCGTCGCCGGGCTCGCCGCCGTCTGCTACGCCGAGCTGGCCTCCTCGGTCCCGACGGCGGGCTCGGCCTACACCTACGCCTTCGCCACCCTCGGCGAGGTCTTCGCCTGGATCATCGGCTGGGACCTGCTGCTGGAGTTCGGCCTCGGCCTCGCCGTCGTCTCGCGCAGCTGGTCGGGCTACCTGGCGTCGCTGTTCGGGCTGCCGACGGAGTGGTTCGGGGAGGACGCGACGGTCAACGTCGGCGCGGTGCTGATCATCGCGGTGCTGACCGTCGTCGCGGTCGCGGGCATCCAGCAGTCGGCGCGGCTGACGAACCTGCTGGTCCTGGTGAAGCTCGCGGTCTGCGTGCTGATCCTGGCCGTGGGCGTGTTCTACATCGACCCGGCCAACCTGCAGCCGTTCATCCCGCCGGCCCAGGCGCCCGAGGGCGGCGGCTCGGTGTTCACCCAGCCGATCATCTCCGGGGTGTTCGGGCTCGCGCCGACCGTGTTCGGCGTCGGCGGCATGCTCACCGCGGCCGCGGTGGTCTTCTTCGCCTACACCGGGTTCGAGGCGCTGGCCAACCTCGGTGAGGAGGCGAAGCGTCCCAACCGCGACCTGAAGATCGGTCTGCTCGGCGCGCTCGCCATCTGCGCGGTGCTCTACGTCGGCGTCTCGCTGGTGCTCACCGGGATGGTCCCCTACACCGAGATCGACACCGGCGCCCCGCTGGCGTCCGCGTTCGCCGGCGTCGGGCTGCCGTGGGTGGGCGCACTGATCGCGCTCGGCGCGGTCACCGGGCTGACCTCGGTGATGATGGTGGAGCTCGTGACGATCGGCCGGATCGGCTTCGCGATGGGTCGCGACGGTCTGCTGCCGAAGGCCATCGGCACCGCGCACCCGAGGTGGGGCACCCCGCACCGCATGACGATCATCGGTGGTGTCGTCTGCGCGGTGATCGCGGCGTTCACCCCGATCACCGCACTGGCCGACATGGTGTCGATCGGCGCGCTCTCGGCGATGATCATCGTGGCGATCGCGGTGCCGGTGCTGCGCCGGACCCGCCCCGACCTCGACCGGCCGTTCAGGGTGCCGTTCTCGCCGGTGGTGCCGGCGATCACCGCGATCGCGTGCCTCTACCTGATGCTGAACCTGAACCTGGACACGTGGATCCGGTTCGTCGGCTGGCTGCTGCTCGGCCTGGTGGTCTACGCCGTCTACGGGCGCAGGCACTCCTTCCTCGCGCGCGAGGAGCGGGAGGGCTCCGGGGCCGGGCGGGACCGGGACTGAGCCGGCCCCGCCGGGCCGCGGGTCAGCGCTGCAGGGCCTCGCGGGGGGTGATCTCCCCGCGGGCCAGCGCCCGGCGGACCCGGCGGGCCGCGGTCAGCCTGCGGCGGACCTGGCGGACCGGCTCGACCTGCGTCGCACGGTGCAGACGCTCGTTGAGCCGGCCCTGGTCCTGCCGACGGTCGAGCAGCGACCAGGAGAAGGCCAGCGCGTCGTCGGCCCCTTCGAGGCGCTCGGGAACGGTCTCGAACCACTCCATGCTCGCCCGGGCCATCCGCTGGATGGGCGCCATCGCGGCGCGACGACGCGCGTCGTACCCGGCGAGGGCGGCCTCGACGTCGTCGGTGCCGCGGGTGCCGCGCGGGTACAGCTCCTCGGCCAGCGCGATCGAGTCGGCGACGGCGAGCACGGTGCCCGAGCCGATGGCGAAGTGCGTGGTGTGGGCCGCATCGCCGGCGAGGACGACGGTGCCGTCGCACCAGGACATGTTCCGGACCTCGCGGAACTGCAGCCACGGCGAGGACCCCATGCCGGGCGGGGCGATCAGCGAGTGCCCGTCGAGCGAGCGGGCGAAGACGCCCTCGAGCATCCGCATGGCCTCGTCGGGCGTCGTCGTGTCCAGCCCCAGGCCCGTCCAGGTCTCCGGCGTGCACTCCACGATGCAGGTGCTCACGCAGTCCGCCGCGGGGTAGGCGTGGAACCAGATCCAGCCGGCGCGGGTCTTCTCGAACGCGAAGGTGAACGGCCGGAACGGCTTGCTCGTCCCGAACCACACGTAGCGGTTGGAGCCGTGGGCGACCCGCGTGCCGAAGGCGTCGGCCCGGGCGGCGCGGATCGCGGAGCCGACCCCGTCGGCGGCGACGACGACGTCCGCGTCCGCGGTCAGGGGGTCGTTCGCGGTGTCACCGTCCGCGGCGACGGCCGTGTCGAACATGAGCTTCACGCCGACCTGGCGGGCCCGCTCGGCCAGCACCTCCAGCAGCCGCGCGCGGCCGATGGAGTAGCCGTAGCGGCCGCCGAGGTGCACCGGGCGTCCGGAGACCTCCACGACCTGGGAGTCCCACACGTGCGACGCGGCCCGCACCTTCTCGGCGCCGAGGGGGTCGGTGCGGAAGAGCTCGTCGAGGATGTCTTCCCCGAGTGTGACCGCGAAGCCGGAGGCCGTGCCGGGCGCGTTGCGCTCCGCGAGGACGATCTCGTCCTGCCCGCCCGACCGGAGTCGGGCCAGGATCGAGAAGTAGAGACCGGCCGGTCCACCACCGACGACCACGATCTTCACACCGGACCTCCATCGGATGCCATCGATCTGCAACGCAACGACCCTACGAACGTGGCCGGCCTGTGTGGACACCGGGTCCGACCACGATCGGCGACGGTGCGCATGCCGTCGGCGAACGGTTTCGCGCCGGAACTCAGCTCTGCCGACCGCGCAGGGCCGACCGCCGGACGCGGCGGGCGGTGGTCAGACCGCGCCGCACCTGACGCAACGCGGGCACCTGGGTGGCGCGGTGCAGGGTGCGGTGGATGCGGCCCATGTCGCCCCGGCGGTCGGTGAGCGACCAGGCGAACTCGACCGGGTCGGTGACCTGCTCGAGCTGGCGTCCGGCCTGCTCGAACCACTGCATGTTGCGCCGGGCGGCGTCCTGGATCGGGCCGATCTCCGCGCGCCGGCGGGCGTCGTAGGCCGACAGTGCGCCGCCGCGGCCGTCCGGCCAGGTCAGGTCGGCCGCGGTCGTCTGGCCCGCGACGCCGTAGAGGGCGTCGACCAGACCCATCGAGTCCTGCATGGCCAGCACGGTGCCCGAGCCGATCCCGAAGTGCGTGGTGTGCGCGGCGTCGCCGGCCAGCACGAGGTCGCCGTCGCGCCAGGTCCGGTTGCGGACCTCGCGGAAGCGCAGCCAGGGCTTGTCCCCGAGCCCGCCGAGGGGCTCGATGAGCCGGCGCCCGGCCAGCGTGCGGTGGAAGACCGACTCGACGAGCCGGACGGCCTCGGCCCCGGACATGTGGTCCAGGCCCAGTGCCTCCCAGGTGTCGGGTTCGCACTCGACGATGCAGGTGCTGACCCCGTTCGACGACGGGTAGAGGTGGATCCACATCCAACCCGCGTCGGTCGGCTGGAAGTCCCAGACGAAGGTGTCGGAGTCGCTGTCGGCGCCGAGCCAGACGTAGGGGTTCGTGCCCTCGTCGACGGTGGTGCCGAAGTGCTCGGCGCGCGCGGTGCGGATCCGGCTGCCGACGCCGTCGGAGGCGACGACCAGGTCGGCGTCGAGGTCCGCGCGGTCGACCGGGGAGCCGTACTCGATCCTCACGCCCAGCTGCTCGGCCCGGCGCGCCAGCACGTCGAGCAGGTCGACGCGGGCGATCGCGTAGCCGTACTTGCCGCCGACGTGCACCGGGCGGTGGTCGGCGACCCGGATCTCCTGGGCGTTCCACAGCCGCGACGCGCGACGCAGGGCCTCACCGCCCTCGGGGTCGTTGCTGAACGCGTCGTCGAGCATGTCCTCGCCGTAGGTGACGGCGAACCCGTGGGTCCGCCCCGCCTCGTTGCGTTCGTGCACGACGACCTCGTCGCGTCCACCGGACCGGAGCCTGGCGAGGACCGCCAGGTACAGGCCGGCCGGCCCACCTCCTGCGCAGGCGATACGCACGCAGACCCCCTTCGGTTCGTCAGGTCACCGGAGAAAGGCACCGTAGCGCAGGGGTTGCGGGCCGCGACGGGGTGTGTATGTCCGCGGTGTCCGGACCGGCCGGTGACGGTCCGTCCGGTGCCCCTCCCCCGGGCACCCGGGTGGTCGACCCCTGGTTAGCGTGGTGGTGTGCACGCACTCAGCCGGACCTCCCGCGCCGCCGTCCGGCGGTGCGCGCGATGAGCGTCGGGGAGATGGTCGCCGGCCGGGTCCGCTCGGTCCGCCGCGAGATGGGCAACCCGCTCTACCGCAACGCGTACGCCCTGATGCTCAACACCGTCGTCAACTCCGGCTTCGGGTTGCTCTACTGGGTCTTCGCGGCGCGCGTGTTCAGCACCGAGGACGTCGGCCGCGGCAACGCCATGGTCAACCTGATGATGCTGATCTCGGTCCTGACCTCGCTGAACTTCGGCCAGGCCCTGATCCGCTTCCTCCCGACGGCCGGGCGCGACTCGCGGTCGCTGGTGCGGCTCGCGTACGGGGTCAGCGCCGCGATGGCCGTCGTCGGCTCGGCCGCGGTCATGACCTACTGCCACCTCGCCTACGCCCCCGGCGACCCGCTGCACGTCTCCCCCGGCTTCGCCGCGTGGTTCGTGGTCTCGACCGCCGCGTGGTCCCTCTTCAACCTGCAGGACCAGGTCCTCACCGGGCTGCGCTCGGCGATGTGGGTGGTCCTGGAGAACGGCGTCTACGGCGTCGTGAAGCTCGGGCTGCTCGTGGTCGTCGCGTTCACCTCGGTGTCCGACGGCGTGTTCACCTCCTGGAGCGCGCCGGTCATCGCGCTGCTGGTGCCGTTCACCCTGCTGATCTCGCGGCGGCTGCTCCCCCGGCACACCGCCGAGACCGCGGACCGCGACGACGCGGGCGCCCCGGACCGCGCCACGCTCGCCCGCTACATGGGCGGCGACTACCTGGGCCAGGTGTTCAACCAGGCCATGTCGTCGTTCCTGCCGGTGCTGGTGGTCATGACGATCAGCCAGGCGGCCAGTGCGTACCTGCTGCCGGCCCAGACGGTCTTCCTCGCGATGAGCATGCTGTCGATGGCGATCACCTCGGCACTGGTCGTGGAGGGCTCCCGGAACCCGGCGCACGCGCACGTGTTCGCCCGGGCGGTGCTGCGGCGGATCTGCCTGCTGGTGTGGCCCGCGTCGCTGGTCATCGCGCTGGCCGCGCCGCTGCTGCTGTGGTTCTACGGGCCGCAGTACGTCGAGAACTCCACGACGCTGCTGCAGCTGCTGATGGCCTCGATGTTCCCGCGCGTGATCGTGACGATGTGGATGACGAAGTCCCGTCTCGCGAACCGCACCTTCCCCCTGGCCGTGCAGCAGCTGGTGCACTGCGCGATCGTGCTCGGCGGGATCCCGCTGTTCGCCCCGATGCTCGGGGTCGACGCCGTCGGCTGGATGTGGTTCGCGGGCGAGCTGGTCCTGGCGATCGTCTTCCTGCCGTCGGTGGTGCGCTGGCTGCGCCGGCCGGTCCCGCCGCACCCGCCCGGCGACGGCGGCCCCGCCGGCCCGGACGGCCCGGATCCTCTCGACCGGGACGACGACACCCGGCCCATCGGTGGGCCGGAGGCACGGACCCACGAGTTCCCCCGCGTCCGCGACTGACCCGCGGTACCGCGGGCTCCGGCGCTCCCCGGCTCAGGGGGCTCGGGCTCGGAGCCGCGGGGCTCCGGACTTCCGGGGCCCGGATCCACCGAGCTCCGGGCTCCGGGGGCTCCGACCCACCGAGCTCCTGGCTCCCGGGGCTCCGACCAGTGAACTCCGGGCTTCCGGGCGGCAGACCAGCCCACGGTCGCCGGCCACCAGCTCGTCCACTCGCGGGCGACCACAGCCGCGAGGCCGCGTCGCGGCACAGCACGGCACGCCGGTCCCCGACCCGCACCTGTCCCCGGCCCGGCGGCCCTGTCGCACCGTCGCGAGGTCGTCACACCCGCCGCGTGGGGTGCGACGACCTCGTCAGCGGTGCGGCAGGTCGGGTGAGGGCGACCTCGTCGGCTGCAGCGATGCGGCCGTGCGGCCCACCGGCCTCCGGGGTCGTCCGCACCCCACGGAATCGCACGCCGCCCGACGGAGGGCGGTCCTCACCCACGCGCCGGGTAGCACCCACCGGGCGGCGTGCGCGACAGACCTGTCGATCAGTGCCTGAGCGCTGTCCGGCCAGGCGTCGGCAACGCTCAGGTACTGATCGATCGGCGGCGGGCGGCGTCGTCGCGCGCTCTCCACGGCTCGCATCCCGGCTCCGCCTCGACGCCGGCCACGACAGACCTCGGGGACCGGGGTAGGCGGCGCACCGTCCCGACGCCACACCCCTTCGCGGGCAGCCACACCTGTTGCAGGGGGTGTGGCTGCCCGCGAAGGGGTGTGGAGGTGCGGCGACCCGCGACGACGCACGGCGACCGTCGCGTGGGGTGCCGCGGCCGGCGGCGGGTCGCCACGGGGTCGTCGCGGCTCGGCGCGGCGGACGGGTGGGGCGGAGGGTTGCAGCGGCGAGGACGGCGCAGGACGAGGGGTTGCGCGAAGCCCGGTGAGTGTGCGAGCCCGGCGGGTGCACGAGCCCGGCACGCGAAGCCCGGTGAGTGTGCGAGCCCGGCGGATGCACGAGCCCGGGCGCACGCGGAGCCCGGTGGGTGAACGGGCCCTCCGGGTGCACGGGCCCTCCGGGTGCACCGACCCGGGGAAACGCGCGAGAGCCCCGCTGGATGCGAGATCCGGGGCCCGTACGCGAGCCCGGGTGGGCCCGCGGGTCCGGTCAGGAGCGCTGGATGAACTTCTCCGGGATCGGGGTCCCGTTGCGCCACAGGTTCCCCAGCGCCCGGTCGAAGGCGCGGGGCCGCAGCCGGACGAGCCCGCCACCGGGGTTGTGGGTGATCTCGCCGAAGTAGACGTGGCCGTCGACGTCGTAGAGGTCGACGCGGGCGAAGGTGAAGTCCTTGCCCAGCGCGCGGGCGATCTCCAGCATCCGCTCGTAGGACGCGGGCTTCTCCGGCAGCGCGTCGGCCTGGGAGAAGCGCCCGGAGATCCGGAACGGCACCCAGTCCGGGTGCAGCATCGTCGAGGTGTGGGCGACGAAGCGGTCCTGGTCGATGACGACCATCGCGGGCTCGCCGTGGAAGACGAAGAACTTGTAGTCGGCGGGCGGCTTCGTGCCGTCGCCGATCATCTCCTCGACGACGGCGCGCGGGGTGAGGCCCTCGTAGGGACGCTCGCGCCAGCCGTGGGTGAAGAAGTCGGTGCGCAGCCAGCGGGCGACCGTCGACCGGATCTTCGCGTGGTCGGCGGCGGCCGGGTGGCGCACCAGGATCGTCATGTCGCAGCCGTGGGTGCCCTTGACGACGTAGGGACCCGCGGGGGCCTCCAGGTCGAGGTCCTCGGGGCGCTCGACCACCTGGATGAGCGGGATGAGGTGCTCGGCCCCGATCCGCTCGGCGACGTGCTCCCGGACGGTGTACTTGTCCGCGGTGACGTGCACCAGCTCGGGCTGGTCGTCGAGGTTCTTCTTCGCGAGCAGCTGGGACCAGGTCCGCGGCCGCCGGAACGTCGTCAGCTCCCCCTGGAACAGGGCGTGGTGGGCCATCGCGAAGGCGCGGTGCGGCAGGAACCGGAGCCGTCGGGACAGCATCACCCGTGCGTCGAACGACATTCTCCGGACGATAGCGACCCTCTCCCACCACCCGGCGCACCGGCCCCGGACCGGGTGGCCCGACCGCACCGGGCAACCCCGGATGCCGCACGCACGTCACCGACGGTGCGCACGCTCGTTGCCATTCGCGAGGAATGCCCGCAGCAGGGCCTCGGTCGAGGGCGTGCCGAATGCACTGCGTCACCCCTTACGGTGAATACGGGGCCGACGGCGCCGAAGACGGGCGCACCCCGGAAGGAGCACCGACTGTGCCGATCGTGCGGAACCCCCACGTTCTCGTCACCGTGATCACGCCGGCCTACAACGTCGGTCCCTGGATCGGTGAGGCCATCGACTCGGTGCTCGCGCAGACCGAGTCCCGGTTCGAGTACCTCGTCGTCGACGACGGGTCGACCGACGACACCGCCGACGTCGTCCGCTCCCGCGCCGAGCGCGATCCCCGGGTGCGGCTGATCCAGGTGGAGAACGGCGGCTCGGGCGCGGCGCGCAACCGCGCGCTGGCCGACAGCGCCGCCCCGTTCGTCGCGTTCCTCGACGGCGACGACCGCTGGCACCCCGAGTTCCTCTCGCACATGCTCGAGACCATGCACACCGCCCCGCCCGGGGTCGGGATGGCGTACTGCCACACCCGCGTGATGCTGGAGTCCGGGCAGGTCGTGGCGCTGCGCTGGCAGCCGTCGGGCAAGGTCGACATCGACAAGCAGCTGGTGGAGAACAACCCGCCGCACAACGGCAGCTCGCTGATGATCCGCCGGGCCTGCTTCGACCAGGTCGGCGGCTTCGACTGCTCGCTGCCCTCCGCGGTGGACTTCGAGATGTGGCTGCGGATCGCCGCCGGCTCGAACTACCCGCTGATGTGGGGCACCCGCCGCTGGCTGCTCGACATGCGCCTGATGCGCACCGGGTCGATCAGCTCCAACCGGCAGCGCCGGTTCGAGTGCCTGGACAAGGTCATCGCCGACTACGCACCCCGGATGAGCCGCCAGCACCCGGGCATGGCCTACGTCCGGCCCGCGGTGTTCGCCTACCGCGACGGGCTGGACGACTTCGGCGACCGGTGGGCGCTGCTCGCCCGCGAGGCCGGCGCGAAGGAGCTCGCGAAGGACTCGTGGGGCCGGTCGCTGCTGGCGTGGAGCAGCGCGGGCCGCGAGCGTCGCGCGCAGCTGCGCAACGTCCGCGACACCGCCCGCAACGGTGCCTACAAGGGCATGTCCGGGGCGCTGCGCACCGCAGTGAAGATCAACTCGCTGCGGGGATGATCCGCGCGCGCGGCGGGCATCCCCGGCGTGCGACCGACCAGGGCGATCCCGGACCGCGGCGGCCTCACCCGCCGTCGTCGGGGACGGGGGTTCAGCTACCACGACGCGACCGGCGCCGCCGTCGCCGCGCCGGTACGGGCCCGGATCGAGGAGCCGGTGATCCCGCCCGCCGGGCGGGACGTGCGGACCTCCGAGCGGGAACGCGACCACGACCCCCGCCGTCGCCCGCAGCAGCCACGTCGACCCGCGCCTGGTACGGCCTTCGAGGAGGGCCACACGGTCGCGGCCGGGCTGCGCCGCATCCCGTGCGGCGCCGACGAGCACCGCAGCCGGGTCGCCGTCGAACGGGCGGTGCCGCGGCTGCTGGAACGCCACACCTGACCCCGTGGCCCGCCGACGCCCGTCCGGTCCCGCATGATGGGGGCCGTGGTGGCAGTCGAGGCGGGCCGGACGGAACGACGGGCCCGGGCGGCGGTGGCCCTGGTCTTCCTCACCAACGGCCTGGTCTACGCCAACCTGCTGCCCCGCTTCCCGCAGATCAAGGCCGACCTCGGCCTGTCCAACACCCAGCTCGGGCTGGCGGTGGCCGCGATGCCGTTCGCGGCGCTGCTGGCCGGGCTGACCGCGGGCCCGCTCATCGCCCGGTTCACCTCGGCGAAGGTGGCCTCGTTCGGGATGGCCGTGATCGCGCTCGGCGTCGTGCTGGTGGGGTTCGCGCCGTCGTGGGCGCTGTTCGCCACCGCGATGCTGCTGGTCGGGGCGTCCGACGCCGTCGTCGACGTCGCGCAGAACGCGCACGGGCTGCGGGTGCAGCGCCGCTACGGCCGGTCGATCCTCAACGGGTTCCACGCGCTCTGGTCGGTCGGGGCGGTCGCGGGCGGGCTGATGGGCTCGGCCGCCGCCGGGATCGGGCTGGCGCTGCCGGTGCACCTGGGGCTGTCGTCGCTGCTGTCGGTGGTGATCGCGGTCGCGGTGTACCCGTCGCTGCTGCGCGGCGCCGACGGCGACGACCGCCCGGTCCCCGACGCGGCCGACGCTGCACCGCCGCGGCGGCCCTGGACCGGGCTCGGCCCCCGCACCGTGGCGCTGCTCGCCGTGTTCGGGCTGGTCGCGATCTCCGGCACCCTGGTCGAGGACTCGGGCGCCACCTGGGCGGCGGTGTACCTACAGGGGCTCGAGGCCGGTGCGGCCGTCGCCGGGCTCGGATTCGTGGCGCTGCAGGGCTGCCAGTTCGTCGGCAGGCTGATCGGTGACCGGATGGTCGACCGGTTCGGCCAGCGCGCGGTGGCCCGCGCCGGCGGCGGGCTGGTCCTCGCCGGGACGGGGCTCGCGCTGGCGTTCCCGACGGTGCCCGGGACCGTCGCCGGCTTCGGTCTCGCCGGGTTCGGGGTGGCGACCCTCGTCCCGGCCGCGATGACCGCCGCCGACCACCTGCCGGGGCTGGCCCCGGGGACCGGGCTGACGATCGTCACCTGGCTGATGCGGGTGGGGTTCCTGGTGTCGCCGCCGGTGGTCGGGCTGGTCGCGGACGCGACGTCGCTGCGGGCCGGGCTGCTCGTCGTCCCGCTGGCCGGGCTGGTCGTCGTGGTCGTCGCCGGGGTGCTCTCCACCCGTCGCACCCGGGCCTGAGCACCGGCCGGCCGGACCACTGGTGCGTCTCGACACGAATCGGACGAAGCCCTAGCGTCAGGGCGCATGTCCTCCACCGTCCCGCCGGCGTCGCCGGGACCCGCACTCCGGTCCTCCCGGAAGGTCGCCACCGCCAGCCTGGTCGGCACCACCATCGAGTGGTACGACTTCTTCATCTTCGGCACGGCCGCGGCCCTGGTGTTCAACCAGGTGTTCTTCCCGTCGGTCGACCCCGTCACCGGCACCCTGTCCGCGTTCGGCGCGTTCGCCGTCGGGTTCATCGCCCGCCCGCTGGGCGGGGCGGTGTTCGCGCATTTCGGCGACAAGGTCGGCCGGAAACCGATGCTCGTCTACTCGCTGCTCCTGATGGGCGCGGCGACCGTCGGGATGGGCCTGCTGCCCGGCTACGACACGCTCGGCGTCTGGGCGCCGGTCCTGCTGGTGACGCTGCGGTTCCTGCAGGGGTTCGGCGTCGGCGGCGAGTGGGGCGGTGCGGCGCTGATGGCCGTCGAGCACGCCCCGTCGCACCGGCGCGGGTTCTACGGCAGCTGGCCGCAGGTCGGCGTCCCGCTCGGTCTGGTGCTGGGGACGGCGACGTTCGCGGTGCTGTCCGCGACGCTGACCGACGAGCAGTTCCTGGCGTGGGGCTGGCGGGTGCCGTTCCTGGCGAGCGTCGCGCTGATCGCGGTCGGCATGTGGATCCGGCTCGGCGTCCACGAGTCGCCGGTGTTCCGGAAGGCGATGGACGAGAAGGCCGCGAACCGGATGCCGGTGCTGGAGGCGCTGCGCACCTACCCGAAGGAGATCCTGCTCGCCGCCGGGTCGTTCCTGGCGACGAACTCGACGTTCTACGTCTCCTCGGTCTGGCTGGTCACCTACGCCACGCAGTCGCTGTCCTACGACCGCACCACGATCCTCGCGGCGAACTCGGTGCTGTCGCTGTCGGACATCCCGCTGATCATGGCGTTCGGGCTGCTGTCGGACCGGATCGGGCGGCGTCCGATGTTCGTCGGCGGGATGGCGCTGCTCGCGGTGTTCGCGGTGCCGTACTTCTGGCTCGTGTCGACCGGCAGCATCTGGCTGTTCCTGCTGGGCGGGCTGGTCGTGCAGGTGGCCCGCTCCGCGGTGTACGGGCCGCAGTCGGCGTTCTTCGCCGAGCAGTTCTCCACCAGCATGCGGTACTCGGGGGCGTCGCTGGCCTACCAGATCGCGTCGATCCTGGGCGGGCCTCGCGCCGCTGCTGTGCACCGCGCTCGTCGCGCTGACCGGGTCGCTCTACGCCGTCGCCGGCTACGTCGTCGGGATCGCGCTGGTGTCGCTGGCCTGCTCCTGGCTCATGACCGAGACGCTCCGGTCGGGGCTGCGCGACGACGCCGCCACCGTCGCCCGGACCTGACCCCTACCGTCCGCCGGTCGCGGTCACCGGCGTGCCCCGTCCGCGGGTGCGCCGGGCCGCGACCAGGTCGGTGACCCCGAGCACGAGGGCCAGCGCCACCAGCCCGACGGTGATCAGCAGGCCGTGCGAGATGGCGTCCGCCCAGTCCCCGCCGGACGCGGTGAGCCTGCCGAAGAACACCGCGCCGACCGCGGACAGCCCCACCGCCGTCCCGATCCGCTGCCCGGTCTGCAGCACCCCGCCCGCGGTACCGCCGGAGGTGTGCGGGACCTCCGACAGGGCGAGGGTCTGGTTCGGGGCGATCACCAGGCCGCCGCCCGCCCCGGCGAGCAGCAGCGGCCCGGCGATCGCGAGCCCGGTCCACGGGCTGTGCGCGGTCGCGGCCAGGACGAGGTCGGTCACGCCGAGCCCGACCATCACCGTCGCCAGCCCGGCGACGATCATCGGCTGCCCGAACCGCGCCACCAGGCGCCCGCTGAGCGCGGAGGTGACCGCGGACCCGAGCGCGAACGCCGTGAGCGTCATCCCGGTCTGCAGCGGGGTGTAGCCCAGACCGTTCTGCAGGTACAGGGTGAGCACGAAGAAGATCGAGGTGAACCCGGCGAAGTAGATCGAGCCGAGCGTGGTGCCGACCGCGTAGCTGCGGGTGCGCAGCAGTGCGAAGTCGACCAGCGGGTGGCCGTGGACGCGCTTGGCCCGCCGCTCCCACGCCACGAACGCCACCAGCGCCGCGACCGAGACCGCGACCAGCCACCAGGGCGCCGACACCGGGTCCCGCTCGGCGAGCACCAGCGGCAGCATCAGCGCGACGACGGCGACGCCGAGCAGCACCGAGCCCCCCAGGTCCAGCGGGCGCCGCTCCCCCGTGGTCGCGGTGTCGGCCGGCAGCAGCCGGAACGCCGCGACCAGCGCCGCGACGCCGATCGGGATGTTGACGAAGAAGACCCAGCGCCAACCGTCGGCGTCGCCGGCCCAGGCCAGCAGCAGCCCGCCGAGCAGCGGGCCGACCGCGGTGGAGATCCCGACGACGGCGCCGAACACGCCGAACGCGGAGCCCCGCTCCGGGCCGCGGAACAGGTCCTGGATGAACCCGACGACCTGCGGGGACAGCAGCCCGGCCGCGACGCCCTGCACCAGCCGGACCGCGACGAGCACCTCCGGGTTCGGCGCGAACCCGGCGACCGCACTGGTCAGGGTGAACAGGGCGAGGCCGGTGACGAACATGCGTCGGCGGCCGCGGTCGTCGCCGAGACGCCCGGACGCGACCAGGACCAGGCCGAACGTCAGCGCGTAGCCGGACACGATCCAGGACAGCTGCGCGGCCGAGGCCCGCAGGTCGGCCTGCATGGCCGGCAGCGCGACGTTGACGATGCTGACGTCGAGCAGGCTCATGAACCCGGCGACCAGGCAGACCGACAGCGCCCGCCAGCGTCGCGGGTCGGGGGTGTACGCCTCGGGCGCGGTGCGGTCGTCGCTCACAGTCCCTCATTCCGCGTCCTGGCGCTGCGGGCCGCAACTCGAAACCCGGGTCCTGCGAGCGCGCGTCACATCGTGTGGACTCACCGACCATGTGGACCGTACGGATCGGGAACCGGTCGTGAGGGGTGCCGAGGCGCTGGTCGGGTCGCTCACCGCGGCCGGTGTCGACGTGTGCTTCATGAACCCGGGGACCTCGGAGATGCACTTCGTGCAGGCGCTCGACGCGGTGCCGGAGATGCGCGGGGTGCTGGCCCTGTTCGAGGGCGTCGCGACCGGCGCCGCCGACGCCTACGCGCGGATCGCGGGGAAGCCCGCGGCGGTGCTGCTGCACCTCGGGCCAGGGCTGGGCAACGGGCTGGCGAACCTGCACAACGCGCGCCGGGCCGGGACGCCGCTGCTGTGCGTGGTCGGCGGGCACGCGACCGACCACGTCCGTTTCGACGCGCCGCTGGAGTCCGACATCACCGCGGTGGCGCGGACGGTGTCCGGGTGGGTGCACACCAGCGGCGACGTGCGCGACGTCGCCGCCGACGCGATGCGCGCGGTCGCCGCGACCGGCGAGCGCGGCGGGCAGGTCGCGACGCTGGTGCTGCCGGCCGACGTGTCCTGGTCGGAGGGGGCGTCGCCCGCCCCGCCGCTGCCGGTCGCCGGGCCGTTCCCGCCGGACCCCTCGCGGGTCGCCGCGGCCGCCGACGCCGTCCGCGCGCCCGGCGCGACGCTGCTGCTGGGCGGGCCCGCCCTGAGCGCGGCGGGCGTCGACGCCGCCGGACGGATCGCCGCGGCCACCGGGGCCCGGCTGCTGGTCGAGACCTTCCCCCGGTGCTGGGAGACCGGCGCCGGCCGGACCCGCATCGACAAGCTCGCCTACTTCGCCGAGCAGGCGATCGAGCAGCTGGACGGCACGTCGTCGCTGGTGCTGGCCGGGGCGCGGTCGCCGGTGTCGTTCTTCGGCTACCCGGGTGTGCCCGGGGACCTGGTGCCCGAGGGTGCCGCCGTGGTGGGGCTGGCCGACCCGGCGACCGACGCGACGGCCGCGCTGGAGGCCCTCGCCGACGTCGTCGCCGGCGACGCGGCCCCCGCGCTCGCCCCGCACGGGGCGCCGGAGCCCGCGCCGGGCGCGCTCGACGTGCGGGGGCTGTGCGCCGCCGTCGCCGCGACTCTGCCGCAGGACGCGATCGTGGTCGACGAGGCCCTGACGGCGGCGGCGTCGCTGGCGGTGTCGTTGCAGACCGCGCCGCGGCACACCCAGATCGCGCTGACCGGCGGCGCGATCGGGATGGGGCTGCCCGCCGCGGTGGGTGCCGCGGTCGCCGCGCCGGACCGTCCGGTGGTGGCGGTGCAGGCCGACGGCAGCGCGCTCTACACCGCCCAGGCGCTGTGGACGATGGCCCGCGAGCGGCTCGACGTCACCGTGGTGCTGATCAACAACGCGGCGTACTCGATCCTGCGGGTGGAGCTGGCCCGCACCGGGGCCGGGGAGGCGGCGCACTCCGGGCGGGCGGGCCGGATGCTGGACCTGTCCGACCCGACGCCGGACTTCACCGCACTGGCGACCGGGCTCGGGGTGCCCGCCGAGCGGGTCACCACCACAGAGGGCCTGCTCGACGCGCTGCGGCGGGCGCAGGCCGAGCCGGGCCCGCACCTGGTCGAGGCGATCGTCCCGGCCCTGGGCTGAGCCCCCTCGTCCGGCGGGCGCGGCCGGGCCGCACGGTCCGGCTCGCCCCGGCGTCCGGCCGGTGGGCGCCGGCCCGCGCAGCGGGACGCCGCACAGGTCCGCGGCGCGCCGCACAGGTTCCACCCCGTGCGGCGCAACCGGAACCTGTGCGGCGCAGCCGGGACCCGTGCGGCGCGCGTGCGACGCGGTGCCGGGCCCGGGGGCGCTAGAGGGACAGCAGGCGGTCGAAGAACTCGCGGTAGCGGGTGAGCGCCTGGCGCAGGTCCTCGGTCGAGGCGTCGTCGCGGGAGAACTGGGCCTCCAGGTCGTCGCGCTGACGACGGAACAGCGACTCCATCTCGTCGAGGATCTCCCCCACCAGCGCGTTCGCCCCGTGGACGGCGCGGCGGGGCTCGTCGACGAACTCGCCCTTCAGCGTCGACCAGCGGTCCTGGTACTCGCGGGCCCGGTCGGCCGGGAGCAGCGACGAGCCACCGGTGGCGGGGTCGGCCGCGGCCGGGTCGGCCCCGGCCCCCGGTGCGGTCGCGCCGCCACGCGGGTCACCGGGGTCGCGCAGGTCGTCGTGCCCGCGGCCCGGTGTCGCGTCGTGGTGACGGCCGCCGGTGTGGCCGGGCGCGCCGTCCTCCCGGACGGGTGCGTCACGGGTGGTCGCCGCGGCGGCCACGCCGGCCGCGGTCCCGCCCGCGGCCGCGGCGGTCCCGGCACCGCCCGCGGAGCCGGGCGCCGCGTCGCGGGGCGGTGCGCCCGCTCCCGGTGCGCCGGCCCCGACACCGCCGCCGGGTGGGACCCCGCCCGCGCCGGCCGGTCCCCGGCCGCCCGCCGCCGCGGGGTCGCCGAGGGTGTCGCGCGGCCCGGCCGGGCCGGCGTCTCGGGGGTCGGCGCCGGGTGCGCCCGGGCCGCCGCGGGGGTCGCCGCCGGGCAGGTGCCCGCCACGGGGGTCGGCACCGCGGGGATCGGCACCGCGGGGATCGGCACCGCGGGGATCACCACCTCGCGGGTCGCCGCCCGGCAGACCGCCCGCACGCGGGTCGCCGCCACGTGGGTCGCCGCCACGCGGGTCCCCGACCGGCACGTCGCCACCACGCGGGTCGCCGCCCCGCGGGTCCGCGCCGCGGGGGCCGCCGGCACGCGGGTCGGTGCCGAGCGGGTCGGCGCCGCGGGGGTCGCCGGCACGCAGGTCGCCGCCGGGGTCGCCGGCACGCGCGGCCCGCGGGTCACCGCCGGCCGTTCGGTCCTCGGCCAGCCGGCCGCCGGGGGCGTCCCCCGGCCCGGCTCCGGGGCCCGCCAGCGGCGGGGCGTCCGGGTCGCCGTGGCGCTGACCGGGAACGCCGGCGTCCTGCTCGGCGGTGCCCGCCGCCTCGCGGCGCTCCCAGCCGGCGTCGCGCTCGTCCTCGGTGCGGCCGGTGAAGGCGTCCTTGATCGAGTCGGCCAGTCGGGCCGCCTTGCTGCTGCCCTGGTGCTCGCTCATGCCGTGGTCTCCCGTCGGGTGTCCTGGTCCGGTCCGCCCTGGCGGTGGCGGCCGTCGTTCTCGGGACGGCCGCCGGAACCGGTGCCGTCGCCGTCGTCGAGCAGGGCGTCGATCAGTGCGCGGTAGCTCGTCACCGCGTGCCGGAGGTCCTCGGTCCCGGCTCGCCCGGCGGAGTGCTCACGGGAGATCGCCCGCGCCTCGCGGTAGCGCTGCGTGACGACCGGGTAGGCGACGGAGAGGTCCTCCTCGCGGCGGTCGACGTCCTCGGCGGGGTACCCACGGGCCGCCATGACGTCGGCGACGAGCGCGTCGGCGTCGTACACCGCCCGGGACGGGTCGTCGACGAAACCCTCCTGGACCTGCTGCCACCGGCGCCGGTAGCCGTCGCGTTCCTGCGGGTCGAGGGATCGCAGGGTCAGCGCCTCGTGGCGCTTGCGACGCTCGGCGAGCTGCTTCTCCGCGTCGCGGGGGTCGTCCGCGTTGCGCACGGTGCGCTCGTACTCGGGTCCGAACTGGTCACGGAGCTCGGCGGAGCGTCGACGGCGGAGCATCGTCGCGGCGGCCACGGCGAGTATGGCGACGACGATCACCACCACGGCGACGACGATGATCGTTGTGATGTCGGTCATAGCGCGGGATACCCGATTGCGCGGACCGGAAACACGGAGCGTGGTTGTCGATCACCGAAGTTGATCACTGAATCGACTTGACCTGCACCGGGGTTCACGGAGCAGGGTGGCGCCGTGGTCGAGACGCGGACGGGCGGTGCAGGGGTCTGGTCCCAGGGCCGCGCGCCGACGACCGTCGGGATCCTGCTGCTGATCAGCCTGAGCGCGTTCGAGGCGATGGGCGTGGGGACCGCGATGCCCGCCGTCGTCGCCGACCTGGGCGGGGTCGCCCGCTACGCCTGGCCGTTCGTGCTGTTCCTGGCCGCGGCGGTCGTCGGCACCGTCGCCGGCGGCCGCTGGTGCGACGTCCGGGGCCCGCGGGTGCCACTCGTCGCCGCGCCGGTCCTGTTCGGGGCGGGCCTGCTCGTCGCCGGGTTCGCGACGACCATGACCGGGCTCCTCGCCGGCCGGGTCCTGCAGGGACTGGGTGCGGGGGCCCAGGGCGTCGCGGTGTACGTGCTCGTCGCCGAGGTGTACCCCGCGCGGCAGCTCCCGGTGGTGTTCGGGCTGATCTCCTCGGCGTGGGTGCTGCCCGCGCTCGGCGGTCCCCCACTGGCCGGGCTGGTGACCGAGCGCCTCTCCTGGCACTGGGTCTTCCTGGGGCTGCTGCCGGTGGTGGGGCTGGCCCTGGTGCTGATCGCCCCGGTGGTGCGCGTCCTGCGACCGCCCGCCGGACCGGCGCCGGGCGGGCACGGGGCGGGCCTGGTGCCCGCGGCGCTCGGTGCCGCGGCCGGCGTCGCCGGGCTGAGCTGGGCGCTGGAGCACCTGGACCTCCGCGGTGCGGGGGCCGGCGTCGTCGCCGTCGCGGTGCTGGTGCCGTCGCTGCACCGGCTGCTGCCCCGCGGGACCGTCCTCGCGCGCCCGGGCATCGCCGCGGTCGTCGCGGCCCGTGGCCTGGTCGCCGCGGCGTTCTTCCCGGTCGTGTCGTTCCTGCCGCTGGTGCTCACCGCGACGCACGGCTGGTCGCTGACCGCCGCCGGGACGCCGCTGATCGTCGCGTCGCTGGGCTGGTCGGCGGCCGCCGCCTGGCAGGCCCGACGGCCCGACGCCGACCGCTCGGTGATGCTGCGCGCCGGGTTCGCGACGATCGCCGCGGGCCAGGTCGCGCTGGTCCCGGTCGCCGCCGGTCTGCTGCCGGGCTGGCTCGCCGTCGGGTTCTGGGGCGTGTCCGGGCTCGGGATGGGCGTGGCGTTCTCCGCGATCGCCTACCTGACCCTCGCCCACTCCGACGCCCACGACGTCGGCTCGCACTCCTCGGCGGCGCAGCTGCTCGACCAGCTCGCGACGGCGGCGTTCGTCGGCCTGGGCGGCGCGCTGCTCGTGGCGCTGGTGTCGCCGGCCGTCGCGCTGCCGGTGCTGCTGGTCGTGGTCGCGGCGCCCGCGGTCGCCGGTGCGTTGACCGCGTCGCGGACGCGGGTGCCGGAGCCCTGAGCCCCGGCCCCGGACCCCCGGGACGGGCGGGCGAGCAGCTCGGTGCCGGCCCGCATGTGCGACACCGCCCAGGCCTACCCCTCGGGCGGGAAGTACAGGTCCTTCTCCGCGGGCATGACGATCCCGCGGCTCAGCCGTCGCCCTCGATGTCGCCCTCGGACTCCAGGAAGGCCTGCCGCAACGCGTCCAGGGTGGACGGTTCCGGAGACTCCCACAGCCCGCGGTCGGCGGCTTCGAGGAGCCGCTCGGCCATGCCGTGCAGCGCCCACGGGTTGGACTCGGCGAGGAACTTCCGGTTGTCCGGGTCCAGCACGTACTCGGCGGTCAGCGTCTCGTACTGCCAGTCGGCGATGACGCCGGTGGTGGCGTCCCAGCCGAACAGGTAGTCGACGGTCGCGGCCATCTCGAACGCGCCCTTGTAACCGTGGCGGCGCATCGCGGCGATCCAGCGCGGGTTGACCACGCGGGCGCGGAACACCCGGGCGGTCTCCTCGTGCAGGCTGCGGGTGCGCACCGCCTCCGGACGGGTCGAGTCCCCGACGTAGGCGGCCGGCGCGGTGCCGGTGAGCGCGCGCACCGTGGCGACCATGCCGCCGTGGTACTGGTAGTAGTCGTCGGAGTCGGCGATGTCGTGCTCGCGGGTGTCGATGTTCTTCGCCGCCACCGCGATCCGCCGGTAGGCGTTCTCCATGTCGTCCCGCGCGGGGACGCCGTCGAGGCCGCGGCCGTAGGCGTAGCCGCCCCAGGTGGAGTAGACCTCGGCGAGGTCGGCGTCGCCGCGCCAGTCGCGGGAGTCGACGAGCTGGAGCAGGCCGGCGCCGTAGGTGCCCGGCTTGGAGCCGAAGATCCGGGTGCGGGCGCGGCGGTCGTCGCCGGTGCGCTCGCGGTCGGCGTCGACGTGGGCGCGGACGTAGTTCTGCTCCGGGGTCTCGTCGAGCTCGGAGACCAGCTTCACCGCGTCGTCGAGCAGCGCCAGGACGTGCGGGAACGCGTCGCGGAAGAACCCGGAGATCCGGACCGTGACGTCGACGCGGGGGCGGCCGAGCTCGGCGAGGTCGATGACCTCCAGGCTGCGCACGCGACGGCTCGCGTCGTCCCACACCGGGCGGACACCGAGCAGGGCGAACACCTCGGCGACGTCGTCGCCGGAGGTCCGCATCGCGCTGGTCCCCCACACCGACAGGCCGACGCTCCGCGGGTACTCGCCGTGGTCGGCCCGGTAGCGCTCGACGAGCGACTCGGCCATCGCCTGCCCGGTCTCCCAGGCCAGCTTCGACGGGACGGCCTTCGGGTCGACCGAGTAGAAGTTGCGCCCGGTCGGGAGCACGTTGACCAGCCCGCGCAGCGGCGAGCCGGACGGGCCGGCCGGGATGAACCCGCCGTCGAGGGCGTGCAGCACCCGGTCCAGCTCGTGCGCGGTGGCGTCGAGCCGGGGCACGACCTCGTCGGCGGCGAAGCGCAGCACGGCCTCGACGGCGGACAGGTCCGCGCCCGGCAGCGCCTCGGCCCCGGCGACGACCTCCGGTGCCGCCGAGGAGTCCCACCCGCGGGCCTCCATCCCGGCGACCAGCGCGCGGGCGACCCGCTCGACGGTGTCGGTGCGGGCGTTGGTCTCGGACCCGTCCTCGACCAGGCCGAGTGCCTGGCGCAGACCCGGCACGGACTGCTCACCGCCCCACATCTGCCGGGCGCGCAGCACCGCGAGCACCAGGTCGACGCGCTGCTCCCCGGCCGGTGCCTGGGCGAGCACGTGCAGGCCGTCGCGGATCTGGACGTCCTTGATCTCGCAGAGCCAGCCGTCGACGTGCATCAGCATGTCGTCGAAGACGTCCTCGTCGGGGCGCTGCTCCAGGCCGAGGTCCTGGTGCATCTGGGCCGCGGTCATCAGCGTCCAGATCTGCTGGCGGATCGCGGGCAGCTTCGCCGGGTCGAGCGCGGAGATGTTGGCGTGCTCGTCGAGCAGCTGCTCCAGGCGGGCGATGTCGCCGTAGGACTCGGCGCGCGCCATCGGCGGGATGAGGTGGTCGACCAGGGTGGCGTGCGCCCGGCGCTTGGCCTGGGTGCCCTCCCCCGGGTCGTTGACCAGGAACGGGTAGACCAGCGGCAGGTCGCCGAGGACGGCGTCGGTGCCGCAGGACGCCGACATGCCCAGCGTCTTGCCGGGCAGCCACTCCAGGTTGCCGTGCTTGCCGATGTGCACGATCGCGTGCGCACCGAACCCGCCCTCGGACTCGGGCGCGGCCAGCCAGCGGTAGGCGCCCAGGTAGTGGTGCGACGGCGGCAGGTCCGGGTCGTGGTAGATCGCGACCGGGTTCTCCCCGAACCCGCGGGGCGGCTGCACGATCAGCGTGACGTTGCCGCGGCGCAGCGCAGCGACGACGATGTCGCCGTCCGGGTTCTGCGAGCGGTCGACGTAGTGCTCGCCCGGCGCCGCACCCCAGTGCTCCTCGACACCGGACCGGAAGTCCTCGGGCAGCGTGTCGAACCAGCTGCGGTAGGTCGCGGCGGAGATCCGGACCGGGTTGCCGGCGAGCTTGTCCTCGGTCAGCCAGTCCGGGTCCTGCCCGCCGGCCTCGATCAGGGCGTGCATGAGCGCGTCGCCGTCGCCGGCCTCGACGCCCGGGAACGCGGCCTCGCCCTCGGTGGCGACCGCGAAGCCGGCCGCGGCCATCGTCCGCAGCAGCGCCACCGTCGACGCCGGGGTGTCCAGACCGACCGCGTTGCCGATCCGCGCGTGCTTGGTCGGGTACGCCGACAGCATCAGCACGATCTTCTTGTCCGCGTTCGGGACGCGGCGCAGCGTCGCGTGCTTCACCGCGATCCCGGCGACCCGGGCTGCGCGCTCGTGGTCGGGGACGTAGACCGACAGGCCGTCGGCGTCGGTCTCCTTGAACGAGAACGGGACGGTGATCAGCCGGCCGTCGAACTCCGGCACGGCGACCTGGGTGGCGACGTCGAGCGGGGACATCCCGTCGTCGTTGGCCTCCCAGGTGGCGCGGGAGCTGGTCAGGCACAGTCCCTGCAGGATCGGGACGTCGAGCGCGGCCAGCTCGGTGACGTCCCACTCCTCGTCCTCGCCGCCGGCCTGGGCGCTCGCGGGCTTGGTGCCGCCCGCGGCGAGCACGGTGACGATCATGGCGTCGGCCTCGCGCAACCGCTCCAGGAGCGCAGCCGGGGCCTGGCGCAGCGACGCGCACCAGATCGGCAGCGCGCGGGCGCCCTTCGCCGCGATCTGCGCGCAGAGCGCCTCGACGTAGTGGGTGTTCCCGGCCAGGAACTGGGCGCGGTAGAACAGCACGGCCACCGTCGGCCCGTCGACCTCCGTGTCGGGCAGGGACAGCTCACCCCACTCGGGCAGCTCCACCGGCGGCGCGAAGCCCTCGCCGGTGAGCAGCACCGTGTCGGACAGGAACGCGTGCAGCTGCGCCAGGTTCTCGGTGCCGCCCTGCGCCAGGTAGGTGTGCGCCTCGGCGGCGACGCCCGCGGGCACCGAGGACAGCTCCATCATCTCCGCGTCCGGGGCCATCTCCCCGCCCAGACAGACCAGCGGCGTCGCGCGGGCCCGCAGCAGGTCCAGCCCCTCCTCGAAGTAGCGGTACCCGCCGAGGACACGGACGACGACGACGTCGGCGGCGTCGGCCATCTCCGCGAGCTCGTCGTGGGTGACCCGGTTCGGGTTGGCGAGTGCGTAGTCCGCGCCGGAGGCGCGGGCGGAGAGCAGGTCCGTGTCCGATGTGGACAGGAGCAGGGCGCGCGTCATCGACGGACCTTCCTCGGGATCCTCGTCCCGGGTGGGGCGGCGCGGCGAACGGGCGCAGTGTCTGGCTTCCCCTCGCCGGAGCGAGGGGGTCACAGTGGCGGGACCGCGCCGGACTCGCACCGGCTTCCTGGTTCCCGCTCGCCGTCTTCGGTTGTCGTGAGCCACCTTCGGTGGCCGCCCCGGGTCACGTCAAGGAGCGCTCGACCAGGGTGGTGATCCGCACGTGCGACGGCGTGGCGGGCGCCGAGCCGAACCCGAACCGGACCGGCGGCGCGACCGGGGCGAGCGCGCCGCAGTCGCCGTCGTCCCAGCGGGCCGAGGCGGCGACGACCCGGTGCAGGTCACGGGCCCCGTAGTACTCGCGACGGCCGTTGCCCGCGGTGCCGACGGTCCGCACCCCGGGCAGCACCCGGCGGGCGAACGGGTCGATCGCCCGCAGCCACCACGGGTGCACCGCGAGCGCACCGGGGACCGCGCGCAGGAGCCGGCCGAGCGGCGGGCGCCCGCCGACCCGCCAGCTGACCTGCAGCGGACCGGCGACGACCCGGCGCCGGTCGCCGTGGGCGGTGTGGGTCACCGGCACGATCCGGACCTCGTCGAAGATGTAGGTGGCCGAGACGAACTCGGCGACCGCCTCGCTCGGGGCGAGCAGGGTGCGGTGCCCGTCGGCGGACTCGGTCATGACGTCGGTGAACGACCCCAGCGGTGTGTCCGGCCAGTGGCCCACGACGATCCGGCGGCCCGACGTCGTGCCCAGGCCGCAGATCCAGCCGTCGAAGCGGTCGGTGCGCCTCACCCCTTCACCGACCCCACGCCGAGCCCGGCGACCAGGTGGCGCTGGGCGACGAACGCGAACCCGATCACCGGCAGGGTCAGCAGGACCGCCGCCGCCCCGGCCTGCTGGAGCAGCGGCAGGTTCCGCCCGAGCTGCGTCGCGACGAACACCGGCACCGTGCGCGCCACGACGTCGGTCAGCACCGCCGCCGTCAGGTACTCCTGGAAGGCGAACAGGAACATGGAGATCCCCGCGGTCAGGATCCCCGGCCCCATCAGGGGGACCCTCTGCGCGGGCGGCGGGAACTCGCACGGCACGAGCGTCGCCGTCGCGGCCGGGGTGCGCGAGGCCGCACCGCAGCCGGCCAGGAGCAGCGCCAGCACCGTCACGACGGCCGCGGTGATCCGGTGGGGGCGCACCACACCATCAGAACCCACCCGTGTGGGCGGGGCCAGTCCAGCCGTCGTGGTGACCCGGCGGTGTGGCTGCTTGCCCCGGCGCACCCGGCTGTCGAGAGTCCCCGCCGTGCCCCGTGTCCTGTCCGTCCTGTTCGCCGCGGTGCTCGGCTGCGCCGTCCTGCCCGCGGTCGCCCTGCCCGCGGTCGCCCTGCCCGCGGTCGCCGACGGACCGGGGCGCACGTTCGTCGCCGTGTCGGTCGCGACCGTGTGGACCTCGCCGGACAGCCCGCGCCCGCGGGACCGGGCCGCCGTCGCCGCCCCGGCCGACCCGGCCGCGTGGATGGGGTCGATGAGCAGCGCGGACCGCCGCGAGCTCACCACCGCCTCGCGCACCCGGACCCAGGCGCTGCTCGGCGCCCCGGTGACCGTGACCGAGCGCCGCGACGGCTGGGCGCGGGTCGTCGTGCCCGGCCAGCCGTCGGGCACGGACGGCCGCGGGTACCCCGGTTGGGTCCCCGCGGCCCAGCTCGTCGACGACCCCGCGTTCGCCGCGCTCGCCGCGGGAGCGCCCACCGGCACCGTCGACGGCGTCGCGACGGCCTGGCTGTACCGCGACGCGGCCCGCACCGAGCGGCTGCGCGAGGTCAGCGTGGGCACCCGGCTGCCGGTCGTCGGCGAGGCGGGCGACGCGGTCCGGGTCGCGCTGCCCGGCGGCGACCAGGCGTGGCTGGCGGCGGGCGAGCTCCGCGGAGGGGCCCCTCCCTCCCCGACCGGAGTGGGACCGGTCGCGACCGCGCGACTGTTCCTGGACCGCCCCTACCTGTGGGGCGGGCGCTCCGGGTTCGGCCCGGACTGCTCGGGGCTGACCGGGCTGGCCCACGCCCTGCACGGGATCACCGTCGGGCGTGACGCCTCCGACCAGTCCCGCGGCGGACGGCCGGTCGACGACCCCGCCGATCTGCGGCCCGGTGACCTGCTGTTCTGGAACTCCCCCGCGACGCACGTCGCGATGTACGCCGGCGACGGCACGATGATCGAGGCCTTCGACGCGGCCACCCCGGTCCGGATGACCCCGGTGCGGTTCGACGCGACCTACTCCGGTGCCCGCCGGTACCTGCCGTGACCTGAACACCTGACGAGGTGTGACCGCCGCCCCGGCGGGGCCCCCCGCCGGGTCCCGGATGCCTACAGTGTCCGGCGTGCCGTCGCCGACCACCCGTACCCGCACCGACGCCTGCCCCGGCGTCGTCTCGCCGCACGCGGCCGCGGACGGGGCCCTGGCGCGGGTCCGGCTGCCCGGCGGGACGGTCACCGCGGCGGCGCTGCGTGCGGTCGCGGCGCTGGCCCGCGACGCCGGGGACGGCGCCGTCCACCTGACCTCGCGCGGGAATGTGCAGCTGCGCGGCCTCGACCCGGCCGACCCGCGCCCGGTGCAGCGGCTGACGGTGGCCGGGCTGCTGCCGTCGACGACCCACGAGCGGGTCCGCAACGTGCTGGCCTCCCCGCTGTCGGGGATCGACGGCGGTCTCGCCGACGTCCGTGGCCTGGCCACCGCGCTCGACCGCGGCCTGTGCGCGCGCTCCGCGCTGTCGGCGCTGCCCGGCCGGTTCCTGTTCGCCCTCGACGACGGCCGCGGCGACGTCGCCGCCGAGCGTCCCGACCTGTGCTGGCGGGCGCGGGGCTCGGACGGGGGCGAGCTGGTCGTGGCGGGCGCCCCGACCGGCCTGTCCTGCTCCCCCGCCGAGGCTCCGGCGCTGCTGCTCGACGCGGCGGAGGCGTTCCTCGACCTGCGGGCCGCCCACTCCGCCGACCCGGCCGCGCGGGCCTGGCGCGCCGCGGAGCTGCCCGGGGCCGCGACCGGGATCCCGGCCCGGCTGCGCGGGCACCGGGCGTCGCGTCCGGCCGGTCCCGGGCACCGCGAGACCACGCCGGAGGCGCCCGGCGACACCACGCCGGAGGCGCCCGGTGACACCGCGCCCGCGGCGCCCGGCCCGGTGCTCGTCGGGGCCCTGGGGAGCGGGGCGCTGGGGGTGGCGCCGGTGCTCGGGGAGCTGTCGGCCGGGCAGCTGGACCTGCTGGCCGAGGAGGCCCCGGAGCTGCTGGTCAGCCCGTGGCGCACCCTCGTCCTGCCCACCCCCGCTACCGGTGCCGCGGCCCGGCTGGCAGCGGCGGGGCTCGTCGTCGACCCGGGGCACCCGGCACTGCGGGTCAGCGCCTGCGCCGGGTCGCCGGGCTGCGCGAAGTCCCTCGCCGACGTCCGCGCCGACGCCCGGAGCCTGGTCCGGCGCGGCGGCCCGGACCTGCCGACGCACGTCGTGGGATGCACCCGCCGCTGCGGCGCCCCGCACACACCGCACATCGATGCCGTCGCCACCGGGGCGGACACCTACCGCATCGACGGAAGAACAGGAGTGCTCCGCTGAGCGGGTACGACTACATCACCGACGGCAACGAGATCTACCGCCGCTCGTTCGCGACGATCCGCGCGGAGACCGACCTCTCCGGGCTCCCGCCCGGCGTCGACGACATCGCCGTCCGCATGATCCACGCCTGCGGTCAGGTCGACCTCGTCGACGACATCGCCGCCTCCGACGGCGTCGTCGCCGCCGCCCGCTCCGCCCTGCGGGCCGGTGCCCCGATCCTGTGCGACGCGATGATGGTCGCCTCCGGGGTGACCGCCGCCCGGCTGCCCGCGGACAACGAGGTGCTCTGCCTGCTGCGCGACGCCCGGGTGCCCGACCATGCGCGCCGGATCGGCAACACCCGGTCCGCGGCCGCGCTGGAGCTGCTCGCCGACCGCTTCGAGGGCGCGGTGCTCGCGGTCGGGAACGCGCCGACCGCCCTGTTCCACGTGCTGGACCTCATCGACCGCGGCGACGCACCCCGCCCGGCCGCGGTCATCGGCATCCCGGTGGGGTTCATCGGCGCCGCCGAGTCCAAGGTCGCCCTCGCCGAGCGGACCGACCTGGAGCACCTCGTCGTCCACGGCCGTCGTGGCGGGTCGGCGATCACCGCGGCGGCGCTGAACGCGCTGGCCCACGAACAGGAGATCATCCCGTGACCGGCACCCTGTACGGCGTCGGGCTCGGCCCCGGCGACCCGGAGCTGACGACGATCAAGGCCGCCCGGCTCGTCCGCGACGCCGACGTCATCGCCTACCACTCCGCCCGGCACGGGCGCTCCATCGCGCGCCGGATCGCCGAGCCGCACCTGTCGGGCACCGCGATCGAGGAGGCGCTGGTCTACCCGGTCACCACCGAGGCCACCGACCACCCCGGCGGCTACCAGGGTGCGATCGACGCGTTCTACACCGAGGCCGCCGCCCGGCTCGCCGCGCACCTCGACGCGGGCCGCGACGTCGTGCTGCTCGCCGAGGGCGACCCGCTCTTCTACGGCTCCTACATGCACATGCACAAGCGGCTGGCCGGGCGCTACCCGACCGAGGTCGTCCCGGGCGTCACCTCGATCAGCGGCGCCGCCGCGGCGATCGGGCAGCCGCTGGTGGAGCGCGACGAGGTGCTCACCGTGCTGCCGGGCACGCTGCCCCGCGAGGAGCTGGCGCGGCGGCTCGCGGGCTCCGACTCGGCGGCGGTGATGAAGCTCGGGCGCACCTTCACCACGGTCCGCGGGGCGATGGCCGACGCCGGCGTGCTCGACCGGGCCCGCTACGTCGAGCGGGCCACGATGGAGGGCCAGCGGACCGGCGCGCTGTCCGACGTGGACCCCTCGAACGTGCCCTACTTCGCGATCGCCCTGGTTCCCGGCGAGGTCGCCGCCTCGGTGCCCGAGGAGGCCGTCGCGTCGGTCGCGGAGCCCGGAGGCGCCGCGGCCGAGGAGCGGTCGGTGCGCGGGCCGGGTGAGGTCGTCGTGGTCGGGACCGGTCCCGCCGGGCGGGACTGGCTGACCCCGCAGGTCGCCCGCGCCCTGTCGGAGGTGGACGACCTCGTCGGCTACGGCCCCTACCTGGACCGGGTGCCGCCCAACCCGCGGCAGACCCGGCACGCCTCGGACAACAAGGTCGAGTCCGAGCGGGCGGCGCACGCGCTGGACCTGGCCGCCTCGGGGCGGCGGGTCGCCGTCGTCTCCGCCGGGGACCCGGGGGTGTTCGCGATGGCGACCGCGGTGCTGGAGGTGGCTGCCGAGCCGAAGTACCACGACGTCCCGGTCCGGGTGCTGCCCGGCATGTCCGCGGCGCAGGCCGTGGCGGCCGCCGTCGGTGCCCCGCTGGGGCACGACCACGCCCTGATCTCGCTGTCGGACCGGCTCAAGCCGTGGGACGTGGTCGCGGACCGGCTGCGTGCCGTGGCCGCGGCGGACCTGGCGATCGCGATCTACAACCCGCGCTCGAGGGCCCGGCCGTGGCAGGTCGGCGCGGCCCGAGACGTGCTGCTGGAGCACCGTGCCCCGGAGACCCCGGTGGTGCTGGGCCGCGACGTCGGTGGTGCCGGGCAGCGGGTCGTCGTCACGACCCTGGGCGAGCTGGACCCGGAGCAGGTCGACATGCGGACGCTGGTGGTGGTCGGCTCGTCGACGACCCGTGCGGTCGAGCGCGGCGGCGCGACCGTCGTGTTCACCCCCCGGCACTACGGCCCCGGCGGCACGACGACCGACTGATCACATCCGCCGGTTGTCGACATCGTGACGGGTGCCGGTTCCGCGCTAGCGTCACGCCGTGCAACTGCAGGTGCGGCGCTTCGGGCCCGACGACTGGGAGCAGGCCCGCGCGGCCCGGCTCGCCTCGGTACGGGACGGCTTCGGTGAGGACAGCGACTTCTACCGCGAGCAGGCGGCCATGGAACCGGCCGCCTGGCGGGTGGTCCTCGCCGAGCACGTCCGCTTCGGCGCCTTCGACGGCGACCACCCGGTCGGGACCGCCTGCTGGCGGACCGGTGACGACGGCGACGGGCATCTCTACGGCATGTGGGTGCATCCCGACGCGCGCGGGACCGGGCTGGCCGACGCGCTCGTCGACGCCGTCGTCGCGGCCGCGCGGGAGCTGGGCTCGGCCACGTTGTCGCTGAAGGTGGAGCCGGGCAACGCCCGGGCGATCGCCTTCTACGTCCGGGCCGGGTTCGTCGCCGACGGCGACCCCGGCCCGGGGCTGGTCGTCATGACCCGCCCGGTCTGACCGCGTCGGCGAGCCCCGGCCGGGCCGTCAACCCGGGCGGGCCGGAGGGTCGCAGGTCCCCCTCGAGGCGCGGCGCGGTAGCCCTCCGGGTCCGGCTCGCCGGGCGTGCGCCCCGGCCGGCGCGTCGACGTCGTCGTACCGCCGTCCACACCGAGGGAGGATCACCCCATGCGAGCAGTACGGATCACCGCGTTCGGCGCACCGCCCGAGGTCGTGGACCTGCCGGACCCCACCCCACCCGTGGGCGGGGTGGTCGTGCGGGTGGAGGCGACCGGGCTGTGCGCCAGCGACCGGTTCGCCTGGGCCGGGCACGACCCTGACGTGACGCTCCCCCACGTGCCCGGTCACGAGCTGGTCGGGCACGTGGTCGCGACCGGCGCCGGGGTCACCCGGTTCCGGGCCGGTGACCGGGTCACGACGCCGTTCGTCTGCGGCTGCGGTGTCTGCCCGGACTGCCGGGCGGGCCGTGCGCAGGTCTGCCCGCACCAGCAGCAGCCCGGGTTCACCCACGACGGCTCCTTCGCCGAGCTCGTCGCGCTGCACCACGCCGACCACAACCTCGTGCCGGTCCCCGCCGACGCCGACGCCGCCGGGGCCGCACTGCTCGGCTGCCGGGTCGCCACCGCGCACCGTGCGCTGGTCGGGCGCGGCGGGCTGGAGGCCGGGGAGCGGGTCCTCGTGCTCGGGGCGGGCGGGGTCGGGCTGGCCGCGGTGCTGATCGCGGCGGCGCTGGGTGCCGAGGCGGTCGTCGCGGACCCCTCGCCCGCGGCGCGGGCCCGGGCGGTCGAGCTGGGCGCGGTCGCGGCGGTGGACACCGCGGACGGCCCGGACGCGGTGCGCGGCGCCGTCGGCGACGGCGGCGCCCGCCTCGCGGTGGAGGCCGCGGGCCGCGCGGACGCCCTGGACCTCGGCGTCCGGTCGCTGCGCAGGCAGGGGACCCTGGTGCAGGTCGGGCTGCTCACCCGGGAGCCGGTGGTGCCGGTGCCATTGATGATCGCGCACGAGCTGACCGTCACCGGCAGCCACGGCATGGCCGCCGCGGACTATCCGGAGCTGATGGCACTCGTCGCCGACGGCAGGCTCGACCCGGGCCGGCTGGTCACCCGGCGGACCGGGCTGGACGCGCTCGCCGGGGCGCTGGCCGCGGCCCCGGAGCCGGGCGGGATCCTCGTCGGCCTGCCCTGAGACCCGGCCTGCCGCGGGCCCGGCCTGCACCGGGTGCGGCGGGTGCGGCGGCCCGAGCTCCCGGCCGCCGCCGGGTTCCTGCCTCCCCCGACGGACGACGTGTGACCGGCGCGCAGGCCGCTGCACCCGGCCCGGGCCGGGCCCGCCGTCCGGGGACCGCCGCGGGGCGGCCTCCACGACGAGGGCCCGGCGTGCGGCCCGCTCGGCCGGGTCGTGATCAGGCCCCGAGCAGCCGGGCCAGCGCCGCGTCCACCGTGGACTCCACCGCGACCCCGCCGGGCAGCGGCGGCCGGTCGACGACGACGACGGGCACCCCGCGCTCCCGGGCCGCGGTGAGCTTCGGCGCGGTCGCCGCGCCGCCGGAGTCCTTGGTGACCAGCACGTGCGGGACCACGGCGTCGAACAGGGCGCGCTCGTCGTCGAGGGCGAACGGGCCCCGGTCGAGCAGCAGCTCGTGCCGGGCGGGCAGCGGGCCGTCGGGCGGGTCGACCGCGCGGATCCAGAACGCCGCGTCGACACCCGCGAAGTGCGCCAGTCCCCCGCGGCCGGTCGTGAGCAGGACCCGCCCGGCCGGGCCGGGGAGCAGGCCGGGCAGCGCGGCCGCGGCGGCGGCGACCGAGGCGACCCGGTGCCACCGGTCCCCCGGCCCGGGCGTCCAGCCGGGCCGGCGCAGCACGACCAGCGGCACCCCGGCCCCCGCGCAGGCGGCGGCCGCGTTCGCGGTCATCGTCGAGGCGAACGGATGGGTGGCGTCGAGCACGGCCGCGACCCGCCCGGTGCGCAGGTGCGCGGCCAGCCCGGCGGCACCGCCGAACCCGCCGATGCGGACCTCGCCGTCGGGCAGGGCCGGGCTGCGCACCGCCCCGGCCAGCGACGACACGACCCGGACGTCGCCCCGGCCGGCCAGCGCGGCGGCCGCGGCACGGCCCTCGGTCGTACCGCCGAGGACCAGCACCGTGCGGGGAGCGCTCACACCCGTCAGGGTAGGCGGATGGCGATCACGACCGTGGTGTTCGACGTCAACGAGACCCTGTCGGACCTGACCCCGATGGGGGCCAGGTTCGCCGCGCTGGGCGCCCCGGAGTGGCTCGGGCCGCTGTGGTTCGCCGCGACCCTGCGCGAGGGCATGGCCCAGGCCACCGGTGGGGAGCTGACGACCTTCGCCGAGCTGGCGACGGCGACCGCGGCCGGGCTGCTGCGCCGGCACGGCGTCGTCGACCCCGACGCGGGCGCACGGCACGTCGTCGAGGGGTTCCTGGAGCTGCCGGTGCACGACGACGTGCACGGCGGGGTCGCCGCGCTGCGGGCCGCGGGGCTGCGGCTGGTGACGCTGTCGAACGGGTCCGCGTCGGTCGCGGAGCGGCTGCTCGGAGGGCACGGCCTGCGCGGGCAGTTCGACGCCGTGCTGTCGGTGGAGGACGCCGGGATCTGGAAGCCGGCTCCCGCCTCCTACGCGTATGCGCTGCGGGCCTGCGGGGTCGACGCGGCCGAGTCGGTGATGGTCGCGGTGCACCCGTGGGACCTCCACGGCGCCGCCCGGGTCGGGATGGCGACGGCCTGGCTGGACCGCCACGGCGACCCCTGGCCGGGGTACCTGACCCCGCCGACCTTCACCGTCGGCGCGTTGCCCGAGCTGGCCGGCCACCTGGCCTGAGCCCGCGGGACGCCGGGAGCGGTGCCGTCCGGCCCGTTCCCGTCAGACCGCCGCCAGCACCGGCTCGAACGCGATCTCGGCCGCGCCGACCAGCGCGCCGTCGCGGCCGAGCGGAGAGACCGCGAGCCGGGTCCCGCCCGCGGCCCGGCTCACCAGGCTGCGCCGGCGCAGCTCGGACCCGATCCGCTCGACCACCGAGGGCGGCAGCGCGCCGAACAGGTCGCCCAGCACGACGAGCTCGGGGGCCAGCATGTTCACCACGGTGACCAGCCCGGCGGCCATCCACCCGGCGTAGCCCTCCAGCAGCCGGTCGGCCCGGCCGGGTACGACGGCCAGGTCGCGCAGCTCCGCGACGAGCACCCCGCGCGGGGTGTCCTCGGGCAACCCGAGCGCGCGGCACAGCGCGGGCTCGCCGACCTCGGTCTCCCAGCAGCCGTGCGAGCCGCAGAAGCACTCCCGCCCGTCCGGGCGGACCATGAGGTGGCCGAGCTCGCCGACGTAGCCGCCGGTGCCGCGCAGCGGCTGCCCGCCGGACACGACCCCGCCGCCCACGCCGACGTCGGCCGACAGGTAGACCATGTCGGCGACGTCGCGGCCGATCCCGCGCAGGTGCTCGGCGAGCGCGCCGGCCTCGGCGTCGTTCGCGACCTGCACCGGGCGGGCCAGGACGGCGGCGAGCCGGGTGCCCAGCTCGACGTCGCGCCAGCCGAGGTTGGGCGCCTCGTGCACGAAGCCGTCCGAGCGCCGGACGACGCCGGGCACCGACACCCCGACCGCCTGCTCGGCGACGCCCAGCTCGTCGCGCAGCAGGGCGGCGGACTCGGCGAGGTGGGTGATCACCTCGCCGGGCAGCCGCGTGGTGCGGTGCAGGTTCCAGCTGTGCCGCCCCAGGATCTGCCCACCGATGCCGACCATCGCCAGCGCCACCTGCTCGACCCGGATGTCGACGGCGAGCACCACCGCCGCCTGCGGGTCGGGCAGCACCAGCAGCGACGGCCGCCCGGCGCCGGAGCGCCGGGCCGGGACGGCCTCGGTGACGACGCCCGCCTCGGCGAGCCCGTCCACCACCGCCTTGATCGTGCTGCGGTTGAGGCCGAGCTCGCCGGCCAGCGTCGCGCGGGTGCAGGGACCCTCGACGTGCAGCCGGCGCAACAGGACGGCCCGGTTGTGCCGGCGCGCGTCGTCGGGTCGGGTCCCCGATCCGGGCTGGGTCATGTCACCGGCCGGTGGCCGCCGCCCGGCGCCGTGACGCCACGTCGACCCCGGCCGCGAGCAGCAGCACCAGGCCGGTCACCACGAACACGACGGCGGCGGGCTGCTTGAGCAGGCCCAGACCGTTCTGCACCGTGGCCAGCACCGTGCCGCCGATGACGGCGTTGCTGATCCGGCCGCGGCCGCCGAACAGCGACGTGCCGCCGATGACCGCGGCGCCGACGGCGAACAGCAGGGTGTTGCCGCCACCGGCCGCCGGGTTCACCGACCCGATCTTCGACGAGTAGACGATCGCGCCGATCGCGGCGAAGGCGGTGGAGAGGACGAACACCGACGCCCGGATGCGGGCGACGTCGATGCCGGCCCGGCGCGCGGCCTCCCGGTTGCCGCCGACGGCGTAGACGTGGCGGCCGAACCGGGTCCGGTCGAGCACCCAGGTGCCCGCGACGAGCAGCACCAGCACGACCGGGACGACGTAGGGGATGCCGGCGATCGCGATGACGCCGGGCGAGCGGTCCTGCACCAGCGCGAAGGTCACCAGCCCGCCGAGCACCACCACCGCTCCGATCTTGAGTGCGACCAGCCCCGTCGGCGGCGCGACCAGGCCGCCGCGGCGCCGGGTCCGCAGGCGGACCACCTGGACGGCCGCGTAGCCGCCGGCGACGACCACGAACAGCACCCAGGACGCCGTGACCGAGAGATTGCCGTTCGCGACGGCGTTGATCAAGGGGTCGCGCAGCGCGATGGTGCCGCCGTCGCCGATGAGCTGCAGGATCACGCCCTGCCACGTGATGAACAACGCCAGCGTCACGACGAACGACGGCATCCCGATCCGGGCCACGAGGAACCCGGTGAGGCAGCCGATCACCACCCCGACGCCCACGGCGAGCCCCATCACGGTGAACGCGTTCGCCGGGACCCCGATCACCAGCACGACCGCGGTGAGCAGGCTGATCACCGACCCGGCCCACACCCGGACCAGCGCGGCGAGCACGGCACCGGCCAGCATCACCGCCACGAGCAGCACGAACACGGTGGTGCCGGTGGCGCCGAGCACGTTGCCGTCGCTCGTCAGGTGCAGCGCCATCAGCGCCGCCGCCAGCCCGGACGCCGTTCCGGCGGCCAGGTCGATCTCCCCGGTGAGCAGCACGAACACCAGACCCATCGCGATGATGGTCGGGCCGGCGCCCTGCTGGAGCAGGTTCGCCAGGTTGAGCAGGCTCGGGAAGGTGCCACCGGAGTCGAGCACGGTGAACAGCACGAACAGCGCGGCCAGGCCGAGCAGCGCCGGCAGCGAGCCCAGGTCACCGCCGCGCAGGCCGCGCAGGTAGGCGGTGATCGCCTCGCGGGTGGTGCGGGCGGTGGTGTCGATGCCGAAGTCGGCGGCCCGGTTGCCCGGGTTCGCCCGGCGCGCGGCGCTCGGCTCCGGCTCGGGCGCGCGTCCGGTCACGGTGTCTCCTGCCGGACCGGCGGGGCCGGACGGGTCGGGGTGGGGAGCCATCAGGTCACCGCCTGTTCCGGGCGCGGGAGCCCGAGATCGCCGGAGCGGCCCGCGGTGATGAGCTGGACGACGTCGGAGTGGGTGACCTCGCGGGTCGGGACCTGCGCGACCATCCGACCGAGGTAGAGGCAGGCGATCCGGTCGGACACCTCGAACACGTCGGCCATGTTGTGGCTGATGAGCACGACGCCGAGGCCCTGCTCGGCCAGCCGTCGCACGAGGTCGAGCACCTGGCGGGTCTGGGCCACGCCGAGCGCCGCGGTCGGCTCGTCGAGCAGCACGACGCGCGAGTCCCAGAGCACCGCCTTGGCGATGGCGACGGTCTGGCGCTGCCCGCCGGACAGCGACGCGACCGGGGTCCGGACCGAGGTGACGGTGCGGACCGAGAGCGACGCGAGGATGTCGCGGGCGGCCTGCTCCATCGAGCCCTCGTCGAGCATCCAGGAGCGGCCGCGCTCGCGGCCGAGGAACATGTTCTGGACGATGTCGAGGTTGTCGGCCAGCGCGAGGTCCTGGTAGACGACCTCGATGCCGAGCCGGGCGGCGTCGGTGGGGGCGTTAACGGTGACCGGGGACCCGTCGAAGACGATCTCGCCGGAGTCGATCGGGTGGATGCCCGCGACGCACTTGACCAGGGTGGACTTACCCGCGCCGTTGTCGCCGACGAGGGCGGTGACCTCGCCGGCGCGCACGGTGAGGTCGACGTCGTGCAGGACCTGGACGGCGCCGAAGCTCTTCGACACGCCGCGCAGGGAGAGGATGGGATCGGCCACGTCGGGCCCCTTCCGCGTGAGCGCCGGCCGGGCCGCGGCGGGGTCACCGCCGCGGCCCGGGACGACGGGTCCTACCGGATGCCGAGCCGGCCGCACTCGGCCTGGGTCTCGGCGTTGCAGATCTCCGAGGCCTTGACGTAGCCGGCGTCGGTGACCTTCTTGACCGAGTCCTTGGTGATCAGCTGCGGCTCGAGCAGCACCGACTTGACGTCGCGGTCGCCCTTCGGGTCGTTCACCGTCTGGGTGGCGACGCCGTCGGCGGCCGCGGTGTCGCCCTTGGCCAGGGCACCGGCGAGCTTCGCGGCGGCCTCGGCCTCCTGCTCGATCGGCTTGAACACCGTCATGTACTGGTCCCCGCGCAGGACCGCGGCGAGCCCGTCGGCGGTGGCGTCCTGGCCGGTGACCACGACCTTGCCGTTCAGGCCGTACTTGGCCAGCACCGTCACGATGGCGCCGGCGAGGCCGTCGTTGGCGGCGACGACGCCGTCGACCTTGCCGCCGTTGCCGGTGAGGATCTGCTCGAAGGTGGTGCCGCCGACCTGGTTGTCCCACTTGTCGATCTTCTGGCTCTGCACGAGCTTCAGCGCGCCCGACTCGTACTTCGGCTTCAGCACGGTCTGCTGGCCGTTGTAGAACAGGGTCGCGTTGTTGTCGGTCGGCGCGCCCTCGATCTCGATGACCTGGGCGCCCGGCTTGTCGCCGATGCCCTGGACCAGGCCCTCGCCCTGCAGGGCGCCGACCTTCTCGTTGTCGAAGGAGACGTAGTAGTCGCTGACGCCGCCGAGGTTGAGCCGGTCGTAGTCGACGACCGGGATGCCCTGGGCCTTGGCCTTCTGGGCGACGGCGGTGCCGCCGTCGCTGCTGATCGAGGCGATGATCATGACCTTGACGCCGCTGGAGATCATGCCGTCGGCCAGGGTGGAGAACTTCTGCTCGTCGCCCTGGGCGTTCTGGATGTCGGGGTCCATGCCCTCGGCGCGCAGCGCCTTGTCCAGCATGGGCTTGTCGAAGCCCTCCCAGCGTGCCGAGGAGTCGGTCTCGGGGAGGATCACCCCGACCTTCACCCCGCCGGATTCGCCGGAGCCACCGGCCGGGGCCTCCGCGCCACCGCCCGCGCTGTTGTTCCCGCAGCCCGCGACGGCGAGCAGCAGGCCGAGCCCCGCCGCCGCGACCGCCCGGCGCAGCCGGGGACCGCGCCCCGTGTTCCGTGCCCCCATCGGGGTCTCCCTCCACCACGTTGTGGACCGCTCGCATGATCACGAACGGGTGAATGTTGCGAGCGCCAACGTATTGGGCGACGCACGTCACGCAACAGGGCTCTGAATCGAGAGAGTTCCCCGCGTATCGTCACGATCCGGTCACGAACATCGGTTTTGTTGCCCTGCGGCACGATCCGGGGCTGCCGCAACGGCACCAGAAGGTGCCGTCGCGGGCGGCGACGACCGGCTCCCACCACCCCCGCGGGGTCGAGCCTGCCTCAGCCGCGCAGGGTCTCCAGCAGGTCCGCCTCGACCGCGGCCAGGGCCGGATCGGTACGGCTGCGCGGCCGCCCGGCGTCGACGACGACCTCCCGCACCACGGTCGCCGGGCGCGGCGAGAACACCAGCACCCGGTCCGAGAGCAGGGCCGCCTCCCGCACGTCGTGGGTGATCAGGACCGTCGTCCAGCCGTAGCGGGCGCGCACCGACTCCAGCCAGTCCTGCATCGCCGTCCGGGTGAGCGCGTCCAGCGCACCGAACGGCTCGTCGAGCAGCAGCACCTCGCGCCCGCCGACGACGGTGCGCAGCAGCGCCGCGCGCTGGCGCATGCCGCCCGACAGCGCGCCCGGGCGGGCGTCCTCGAACCCGGCCAGCCCGAACGGCGCGAACAGCGCGCGGGCGCGCTCGCGGGCCTCGCGGCGCCCCACGCCGGCGACCTCCAGCCCGAGGGTGGTGTTGTCGAGCACGGTGCGCCACGGGAACAGCAGGTCCTGCTGGGGCATCAGGCCGAACGGGGCGCCGCGCACCGGGCCGCCGTCGACCTCGATCCCGCCGGTCACCGTCGCCCCGTCGAGGATGCCCGCCAGGGCCCCGAACAGCGTCGACTTGCCGCAGCCCGACGGCCCGACGAGCGACACGAACTCCCCCGGCGCGACGTCCAGGCTCACCCCGGACAGGACCGGCAGGTCGCCGTAGGAGACCGACAGGTCGTTCACCACGACCTTCACCGCGCACCGTGTCCGTCGTGGTCGGCCACGTACCAGGGCGTGACCAGGCGCTGCAGCAGGAAGGTCAGCGCGAACAGCGTCACCGACAGCACCGCGGTCACGCCGACGGCGGCGAGCACCAGGTCGGTGCGGAACTGGTTCTTCTGGAGCTGCATGAAGATCCCCAGGCCGGCCCGGGCGCCGACGTACTCGGCGAAGATCGCGCCGGTGACGGCGTAGGTGATCGCGATGCGCAGCGCCGTGAAGAACGACGGCAGCGCCCCGGGCAGCCGCACGTAGCGGAACCGCTGCCAGCGCGAGGCCCCCATCGAGCGCAGCAGCGCGGTCGCGGAACGGTCGGTCGCGGCGAAGCCCTCGATCAGCCCGACCGCCACCGGGAAGAACGTCACCAACGCGATGACCAGCACCTTCGGCAGCAGGCCGAACCCGAACCAGATGATGAGCAGCGGGGCGATCGCGACCACCGGCAGCGTCTGCGAGGCCACCAGCAGCGGGGTCAGCGCCCGGCGCAGCCACGGCGAGAAGTCCACCGCGACCGCGGCCGCCCAGGCCAGCGCCATCGAGACGGTGAACCCGATCAGCGTCACCTGGACCGTCGGCAGGGTGTTCGCCCACAGCTCGGCGCGGAACGCCCAGCCCTGCTCGAGGACCCGCAGTGGCGAGGGCAGCACCTGGGGGCGGGCGCCGGCGACGGTGACCGCGACCTGCCAGGCGACCAGCAGGGCGGTGACCAGCGCGGCGGCCGGCCACAGCCGGCGGGTCACGGTGCCAGGTAGTCGTTGGTGAACCAGGTCGAGAAGTCCGGCTTCTGCCGCACCGGGGCGCCGTCCGGCCCCGCGACGGTGCCCGTGTCGTAGAGGAACCCGGAGAACCCGGCCCACCGCTGCGGGGTCTGGAACCCGACACGGCCCTGCGCGTCGCGCAGGAAGCGCTCGCCGAGCATCTGTGCGCCCCGGTCGACCAGCGCGTCGGAGGTGAACGCGCCGGGGTTGGCCTCCTTGAGCATCCGGGCCGCGGTCGCCGGGTCCTGCGCGGCCAGCGCGTAGCCCTTCTGGACGGCCTGCACGAACGCGCGGGCCCGGTCGGGGTTGTCGCGCAGCCAGGTCGAGTTGCCCAGCAGCAGCACGTTGTAGGAGTCCGGGAAGCCGTAGTCGGTGTAGCGGAAGGTGCGGATCGGCTCGCCGCGCAGCTGCGCCTCGATGCCCTCGACGTTGACGAACGGCTCGGTGAAGTCGGCCTGACCGGAGTACAGCGCCTCGTAGGCGGCGGTGCTGAGGACCTCGGTGCGGAACTCGCCGCGCCCGCCGTCGGCACGGATCACGGCCTGCATCTTCTGGTTCTCACCGGGCCCGCCGAACCCGGCGTAGATCTTGCCGTCGAGGTCGCGCGGGGACCGGAGGTCGGTGCGGTCGGCGCGCACCGCGATCTCGGTCGCCCAGTGCTGCAGGATCGCCATGACCGAGGTGATGTCGGCGCCCGCGGCCTTCGAGAACGTGAACGAGTCCTGGAAGCCGATGCCGAAGTCGGCCGCCCCGGAGTCGACGAGGGTGTCCGGCGAGGTCTGGTTGTAGGGCAGGAACTCGACGTCGAGGCCGGCGTCGCGGAAGTAGCCCGCCTGCTGGGCGGCGAACAGCCCGATGTGGTTGGTGTTCGGCGTCCAGTCCAGCGCGACGCGGATCGGCCCGCCCCCGGCGGAGCCGCCGGAGCCGTCGCCCGCGGCGCAGCCGGACAGGGCCAGCGCGAGCGCCAGCGCGACGGCGAGCGGACGGAGAGCACGTGACAGCACGGAGCGGCCTCCCTACGCCGGTGTGACCCGGATCAGGTTCGAACGGTCGGCGGCCGGTCCTGCCGCCCTCTCAGCCTCGGTGCGCGGGCTCCCGCGGTACGTCCGTGAACCTTACGCGGCCCGCCCGGTCCTGCCGGGGCGACGTCCGTCGCACCGGGGCCGGCCGGACACCGGCGGTCACCGGAGCCTCCGGTTCCGTCACCTGCGGTGATCGTCGGGCGGGCCGGGCGAGCCGCCGTCCGCGGCGGCGACCACGATCGTTATCCTCGCCACCACACCCGCGACGCTGTGTCACGAACCCCCGCTCGCGGGAGCTGACGCGGAAGGACGAGATGGCGGCCTCGCTCTGGACCTCCGGCACGACCGGGCGCCCGACGCCCGACCCGGCGCCCGCCCTGGTGCGGGTCGCGTTGCAGGCCGGCGCCACCTCCGTCGCGCACGCCGACGTCGCCGCGATGCTGTCCGGGATCTGCGTCGCGGTGGTGCCCGCCGCCCGGGTCGGGGGCGCGGCGCTGCTGCTGCGCGAGCCCGCCGACCCCCGCGACCCCGAGGCCCGGCGGGTGTTCGGGTCCGACACCGCCGCCCTGCGCCTGGGTGAGCTGCAGCGCCGGGCCGACGCCGGTCCGGGCCCCGCCGCCGAGCGCGGCGACCGCGCGCTGACCACCCCGGACCTGACCCGGTCCGGGCCGCCCGAGCTGGCCGCCGCCGCGGCCGACTGCGGCCTGGTCCGCTCGCTGTCGGTGCCGGTCCCGGTCGCCGGGCGGACCGCGGGCGCCCTGCAGCTGTTCGCCCGGGGCGGGCCCGACGACCCGCTCGGCGAGCGGCTGGTCGTCGCGCTGGCGCCGGTGGTCACCGCGCTGGCGGCCCGGCTCGCCGACGTCCGCGAGCTCGCCCGGCTGCAGCTGCGCGCCGCGCGCCCGGCGGTGCCGGAGCAGCCCGACGCGATCGACCGCACCGCGCTGATCCCGGCGGCCCGCCGCTCCCCCGTGGTGCCGGTGGCGCCGCGGGTTCCCGCCCAGCGGCAGGCGCGACACCGCCGGCACGACCAGGGCTGACCCGGGTCAGGACTCCGGCCGGTCCTCGCGGGCCGCGCACCGTTCGAGGAGCTGCTGGTGTTCCTGCAGGTAGGCCGACACGCGCTGGCGGCTGACCCCGAACAGCCTGCCGATCCCGGCGATCGTCTCGCCCTCCCCGTGCAGCGCGACGGCCTCCTCGCGGCGGAAGCGGCCGCCGACGGCGCCCAGCCCGTCGAGGGTGCGGGTGAGGGTCTCCACGATCAGCGGCCGCGCCTCGCGCGGGACGATCGCCCGCCAGCTCAGCCCCTGTGACCGCAGCTCCTGCAGCTCGGCCACCCGTTCGCGGGCCGAGGACAGCTCGGCGACCGACGCCTCCAGCTGGGCGGCGAGGGCGGTCAGCGCGGCGTCGGCGTCGTCCGCGGAACCGTCGCGGAGGTCCGCTCCGTCGTTCGCACGCTCGGTCGTCGTCACACCATCGAGCCTACGGGGGCGGCGGCGACGGCCGGTGGGTGCGGCGTACCGTGATCCACGCAAGGGGGGTTGCTCCCTCGAACAGGGCAATCCCGACAGTGGGTGTGGAGGGCGCGCAATGGGCCGGTACGACGTCGTCATCGTCGGCGGGGGATCCGCGGGGGCGGTGCTGGCCGCCCGGCTCACCGAGGATCCCACGCGCCGGGTGCTGATGCTCGAGGCGGGTCGCCCCGACCACCGCTGGGACCCGATCATCCGGATGCCCGCCGCGCTGTCCAAGGCGTGGGGCAACCCGCGCTACGACTGGTGCTACGTCACCGAGCCCGAGGCCGGTCTGGCCGGGCGCCGGATCGCCGTCCCGCGCGGGAAGGTCCTCGGCGGCAGCAGCAGCATCAACGGCATGGTCTACCAGCGGGCCCATCCGGGCGACTACGACCGCTGGTCCCGCCTGCCCGGCTGCGAGCAGTGGAGCTCGGCGCACCTGCTTCCCTACTTCCGCCGCCTGGAGCGGCGGGTCTCCGAGCACGGCACCCCGCTGCCCGGCGGCGGGCACGGCCCGCAGGTCCTCGAGCGCGCCCCGGCCGCGGGCCCGCTGAACGCGGCGTTCCTGGCCGCGGCGCAGCAGGCCGGGCACGCCCTGCTCGACTCGACGAACGGCCCGGTCCAGGAGGGCTTCTCCCGCACCGAGCGCACGATCTCGCGCGGGCGCCGCTTCTCGGCCACCGACGCCTGGCTGCACCCGGTCGCCGCCTCGCGGCCCAACCTGACCGTCCACACCGGCGCGCTGGTCCGGGCGCTGCGCACCGACGCCCGCGGCACCCGGGTCATCGGCGTCCGCTACCGCGCCGCCGACGGCACCATCCGCGACGTCGACGCCCGCGAGACCCTGCTCGCCGCCGGCTCCATCGCGACCCCGCAGCTGCTGCAGGTCTCCGGGTTCGGCGACCCGGAGCACCTCGCGCAGATCGGGGTCGAGACCCGGGTGGCGCTGCCCGGGGTCGGCGCGAACCTCCAGGACCACCTCGCCGTCCACCTGCAGAACGCGTGCTCGCAGCCGATCTCGCTGGCCCCGCACCGGGCCCCGCACCGGCTCCCCGCCGCCGCGGCGCGCTGGCTCGTCTCCGGGACCGGGATCGGGGCGAGCAACCATTTCGAGATCGGCGGGTTCGCCTCCACCTCGATGGCCGGGGGCATCCCGGACGTGATGATGCTGTTCGCGCCGGTCGCGATGCGCTTCGCCCCGGACGTCCCGCCGGTCGGGCACGGCTACGAGATGCACGTGTCGGTGATGGCGGGCGACGTCCGCGGGAGCGTGCGGGCGGTGTCCCGCGACACCGCGGTCCCGCCGCGGCTGGTGCAGAACTACCTGGTCACCGACGGGGACCGGCGCCGCTGGGTGGAGGCGATCGGGCTGGCCCGGGAGATCCTGGCCCAGCCCGCCTTCGCCGACCTCGACGCCGGGGAGACCTTTCCCGGCCCGGGTGTGCGCAGCGACGAGGAGATCCTGGACTGGGTGTCCCGGCGCGCCCAGAACGGCCTGCACCCGACCAGCACCGCGCGGATGGGCACCGACGCCGACGCCGTCGTGGACCCGTCGACGCTGCGCGTGCACGGCACCGAGGGCCTGCGGGTCGTCGACGCGTCGATCTTCCCCGACGTGCCCAACGCCAACACCTACGGCCCGGTGGTGATGGTGGCCGAGCGGGCCGCCGACATCGTCACCGGCGCCACCCCGCTGCCCGCCGACCCGGCGCCGTCACGACCGGCCGGGGCGCACGGGGCCCCGGGCACCGGTCCGGACCCGCTCGCACCGGTGTCCTGAGCACCCCTGACACGTCGAACGGGGCGGGGATCCGATCGGATCCCCGCCCCGTTCGCGGGTCTGTGTGGGGGCGCGGGTGGCGCCCCGGGTGTCACTCCCCGGACTGCACCTGCACCCCGGACTCACGCAGCTTGGCGGCGTGGGCGTTGCCGTGGTGGTTGCAGAACAGGAGTTCCCCACCGGAGGGCAGGATCGCGCGCACCTTGGCAGCCGCACCGCAGCGGTCGCAACGGTCGGCAAGGGTCAGTTCGGGCCGGGTCAGCGTTTCGGGCTGCATAGCGGTCTCCCTCCGTCGCGGCGGCGGGCTTCGGGCGCTCGCCGCCGTATCACTGTGACGACCGCACGAGCGGTTCGCCCACACCTGTACAGACGCTCGAGGCCCCTGTACGTGTTCCCGGGATGCGTCGCGACGTCCGTCACGTGTGGCGTGCGCCGCACGGTTCGGTGGCGCCGCGATGTACCCGCGGTGACCGATTGCGTATGAAGTTGACTGCGTGTGAATCATGCGGGCAACTCGGCCGGCGTGCAAGCGCGCCACGGTAAATACAGTGTGTCGCGGACTACCGTGGCCGGGTGAGTGCCCGCCCGTCCCCCGACCGTGTCCCCGCTCCGCTGCTGTTCCTGGCCGGTGGCACCTCGATGTACGTGGGGGCCGCCCTGGCCGTCGGGCTGTTCGACCGGCTCGCGCCGGCGGCGGTGGCCGAGCTGCGGCTGATCGGGGCGGCCCTGGTCCTGCTCACGTGGCGGCGCCCCGGCCGCGACGCCTGGCGCGGCGTCCGGCTACTCCGGGCGGGGGCGTTCGGGCTGGCCACGGCCCTGATGAACGTCGCGTACTACGAGGCGATCGCCCGGCTGCCGCTGGGCACCGCCGTGGCCATCGAGTTCACCGGCCCGGTCCTGGTCGCGGCGCTGGCGTCGCGCCGGTTCCGGGACGTCGGCGCGGTCGGCCTGGCCGCGGCGGGCGTGCTCCTGATCGCCGACGTCCGCTGGTCCGGCAGCCCGGCCGGGGTGCTGTGGGCGCTGGGCGCGGCGGCGATGTGGGCCGCCTACATCCTGCTCGGCAAGCGGGTCGCGCGCGCCGGGTCCGGCATCGACGACCTCGCGACCGGGTTCACCGTGGCGGCGGTCGTGCTGGTCCCGCTGCTGTTCACCGGCGGTGCGGGCGCCGCGACCGGGTTCGGCGCGGCGAACCTGGCGCCGCTCGCCGATCCGGCGGTGCTGGGCCTGTCCGTCGGGCTGGGTGTGCTCAGCTCGGTGGTCCCCTACGTGCTGGACCAGGTCGTGCTGCGCCGGGTCGGCCAGGCCCGGTTCGCGGTCCTGCTGGCCCTGCTGCCGGCCACCGCGGCGCTGGTCGGGCTCGTCGTGCTGGGGCAGCTGCCGGGGACGCTGGAGGCGGTCGGGATCGGCCTGGTGGTCCTCGCCGTGGCCCTGCGGTCCCGCGACGGCGACGACGTCCCCGTCCCCGTCCCCGTCACGTCCGCCCGGGATCGGGCCGCCCCGTCCTGACCACCCCGGTGGCGCGACGGCCGCACGGTGATCCGCACTTCGCGCGCCGATCCGCAGTCCGCGCGCTGATCCGCAGCCCGCGCGTGTCCGGACGCACGCGCCGGGCGGATCAGCGCGCGCGGAACGGATCACCCCGTGCCCGGCCGCGCCGTCGCCGCCGTGGCGCTGCGGTCCCGCGACGGCGACGAGCCGCCCCCACCGCCCCCGCACGGCCGCGTCGCCCACACCGGTCCGGCGGCGCCGTGGCGGCCCGCCGGAGCGGCGCTCAGCGCCAGGAACGCAGGGTCGCGATCCGCTCCTCGAGCTGCTCGATGGTCGCCATCGCCACCGGCGGGCCGCCGCAGTGCGCCCGCAGCTCGTTGTGGATCTTCCCGTGCGGCTTGCGGGTCTTGTGGTTGTGCAACGCGACCAGGGTGTTGAGCTCCTTGCGCAGCGTCTGCAGCCGTTCCCGCACGCTCTGCCCGCGCTCGGCGGCCGGTGGCGGGGTGGGCTCGGTCGCCGGGGTGGCGCGGGCCTGGGCGCCGGTGCGCGGCGAGCCCTTCGCGATCCAGTCGGCCTGCCGCTGGGACAGCAGGGTGCGCACCTGGTCGGGCTCCAGCAGCCCGGGCAGCCCGAGGTAGTCCTCCTCGTCGGCGGAGTAGGTGGCGCCCTCGTAGATGAGCTGGTCCAGCTCGGCGTCGGCGCCGAGGGAGGTGAACGCCTGCTCCTGCTCGCCGGGCTCGTCCTCGACCTTGTTGGCCTCGTTCAGCTCGGCGTCGTTCCAGACCTCCTCGGGCCGCTGCGGCTTGCCGAGGACGTGGTCGCGCTGGGCCTCCAGCTCGCTGGCCAGGCCGAGCAGGACCGGGACGCTGGGGACGAACACCGACGCGGTCTCGCCCTGCCGCCGCGACCGCACGAACCGCCCGATGGCCTGGGCGAAGTACAGCGGGGTCGAGGCGCTCGTGGCGTAGACGCCGACGGCGAGGCGCGGCACGTCGACGCCCTCGGACACCATCCGGACCGCGACCATCCAGCGCTCGGTGGAGCGGGAGAACTCCGCGATCCGGTCCGAGCCGCCCGCCTCGTCGGACAGGACGACCGCGGGCCGCACACCGGTGATGCCCTGCAGCAGCGCGGCGTAGGCGCGTGCCGCTGTCTGGTCGGTGGCGATGACCAGGCCGCCCGCGTCGGGCATGCCGCCGTCGCGGTGGCTCTGCAGGCGCCGGTCGGCCGCGGCGAGCACCGCCGGCATCCAGTCCCCCGAGGGGTCCAGCGCGGTCCGCCAGGCCATCGCGGTCTGCTCGCGGGTCAGCGGCTCCCCCAGCCGGGCCGAGATCTCCTCGCCCGCGCTGGTGCGCCAGTTGGAGGTACCGGAGTAGGCCAGGAAGACGACCGGCCGGACCACGTTGTCGGCGAGTGCCTCGGCGTAGCCGTACTGGTGGTCGGCCCGGCTGCGCGGGGCGCCCTCGGCGTCGGGGACGTACTCGACGAACGGGATCGGGTTGTCGTCGGAGCGGAACGGCGTACCGGTCAGGGCGAGCCGGCGGGCGGCGGGCTCGAACGCCTCGTAGACGCCCTCGCCCCAGCTCTTCGCGTCGCCGGCGTGGTGGATCTCGTCGAGGATCACCAGCATCCGTCGGTTCTCGGTGCGGTTGCGGTGCAGCATCGGGTGCGCGGCGACGCCGGCGTAGGTGATGGCGATGCCCTGGTAGTCCCGCGAGGTGCCACCCGCGGAGTTGCGGAACTCGGGGTCGAGGGCGAGCCCCGCGGCCGCGGCGGACTCGGCCCACTGGTACTTCAGGTGCTCGGTCGGGGTGACGACGGTGATCGCGTCGACGACCCGGTCGCGCAGCAGCTCCGACGCGACGCGCAGGGCGAAGGTCGTCTTGCCCGCGCCCGGGGTCGCGACGGCGAGGAAGTCCCGCGGCGAGGTCGCGAGATAGCGGGCGAGCGCGCTGCGCTGCCAGGCGCGCAGCGGGCGGGTCTCGGGCGACACGAGCTGGGTCTGCGACACACGTCTCCCCTGGTCCGTGGGTCGTTCCCGGGTGGGAACCGGCGGGCCCCCGCGGTCCGCGCGTCGACGCCGACCCGGCTGCCGGGGCGCGGATCAGGGTAGCCCGGTGCCGCCGCGTCGCCGCCCGGTGGGCGGGCCCGCGGGCGCCGCGGGGGCGACGGTCCAGGTCAGCCGCGGGGCGGCCGCGGGCGGCGCGCGGTGAGGACGAACGCGGGCGGGACGTTGGCGAGCACCGCGCGGCCGTGCACGACCTCCTCGAAGGCCGCGGCGAGCCGCCGACGGAGCCGTCGGGCGGGCGGCAGGGCCCGGGTCACCGAGTAGCCGAACTGGGTCAGGGCGCCGTCGGGGTGCAGGCAGCCGGCGACGACGTCGGTCAGCCACGGCTCGTCGCGCGGGTAGGCCGCCCACGGCAGCCCGGAGACGACGACGTCGGCGCGGGCGAGCCCGCGGTCGGCGAGCAGCGCGGGCAGCTCGGCCGCGTCGGCGACGGCGACGTCGAGCCCGGGGTGGCGGACCCGCAGCAGCGCGGCCAGGCGCGGGTTCAGCTCGACGGCCAGGTGGTGGCCGCGGCCGCCGAGCCGCTCGGCGATGACGTCGGTGAACGCCCCGGTGCCCGGCCCCAGCTCGACGACGACCGGATCCCCGGTCGCGGGGACCGGTGCGGTGGCGGCGCGGGCCAGTGCCCGGGAGCTCGGCAGCGCCGACGCCGTGCGCAGCGGGTCGCGCAGGAACTCCCGCAGGAACGCACCCGTCCCGGCCGGGGACGCCTGCGGTGCCGGGGGCGGGGTGGACGGTGCGGCGGTGCTCATCGGGCTCCGGGGTCTCGTGCGGCGCGACCGGGTCACCGTGCCGGTCCGGTCCGAACGCCGCCCGACGACGGGGTGAACGCGCCACGACCGACGGCGGTGGGGATGATGGAGGCGATGAGCGAGCGCGACCGTCCCCCAGCCGACGCCGGCCCCCTCGCCCTGCCCGCCGCGGGGCTGCGGCTGGCGGCCGCGGTGTCCGCCCGGCCGCTGCTGCTCCTGCGCCGCGGCGGCGGCTGGGTCGCCGAGCTGGGCCGGGTCGGGCTGGGCCGCTCCGCCCTGGCCCCGGACGTGCCGGCCGGGCCGCTCCCGCCGGTGGCGCGGTGCGCGGCCCAGGTGCTGCTCGCGACGACCGGGGCGGTCGCCGGGCTGCTCGACGACGCCGTCGCGGGCCCCGACGTGCCCCTGCCCGCCGCGGACGCCGAGCGGCTGCGCGCGGCCCTCGCGGGGCTGACCGCCCTGCTGCTGCCCGGCGCGGGCCCGCTCATGGTCACCGGATCGGACGGGGACGGTGCCACCGACGGCACCGATCGCCACCGAGGTGACGATCGTGGCCGGGGCGCCTCGGACGCGCCGGAGAGCACCGGTCCCGTCCCGGACGACGATCACGGTCGGGTCGCCCTCGGGACCGCAGGCGCCCCGGACCCCCCGGCCGCGGCCGAGGTCGCCGACCGGGTCTTCACACAACCCGGCGCCGACACCCCCTCGGTTCCCTTCGACACCGGCGCCCGCGACGCCCGGGGCGGCCCCGTCCCCGGCCGCGACGTCGCCGCCACGCCCGGCGCGGTCGTCCTGCGCACCCCGATGTTCGAACTGCTGCAGTACCTGCCGCGGACCGAGAAGGTGCGCGACACCCCGGTGCTGGTCGTCCCGCCGCTGGTGCACCGCTACTGGCTGGCCGACCTCGCGCCCGGGTACTCGCTGGTCGAGCACCTGCTCGGGAAGGGCCTGCAGGTGTTCGCGCTGTCCTGGCGCCCGGCGGGCCCCGCCGACTCCGACCGCGACCTCGACGCGCACGCCGCCGCCGTCCTCGACGCCGTCGACGCCTGCGGGCGCATCACCCGTGCCCCGCGGGTGTCGCTGCTGGGCGTGCGCACCGGCGGGTTGCTGGCCGCGGCGGTGCAGGCCCACCAGGCCGCGATCGGGCTCGACGACCGGGTCGCCGCCGTCGCCTACCTGGCGACCGTCCTCGACCAGTCCGACGCGCTGCCCGGCTTCGCCCCCGACCCGGCGACCGTCGCCGAGACCGCGGGCCTGGCCGCCCGCGACGGCGTCCTCGACGGCGCGACGGCGGTACGGGCGTGGGCGTGGCGGCGCGGCCCGGACCGGGTGCTGCCGTGGGCGGTGCCGCACGGTGGCGGGACCGCCGACCTGGACGGACGCGCCGCGCGGGCGATGCGGGCCTGGGTGGCCGACCTGCTGCCGCTGCCCGCCGGGCTGCACACCGACCTCGCCGCGCTGGCCGCGGCCTCCGGCGACGGCACGGACCCGGACCGTCCCGACGTCCGGGTCCTCGGCACCCCCGTCCGGTTCGCCGAGCTGCGTCGCGACAGCTACCTCGTCGCCGCCGACGACGACCCGGTGCAGCCCTGGACGGGCGGGTACCGCACCGCGCAGCGCCTCGGCGGCGGCTGCCGGCTCGTCCTGGCCCCCGGCGACCAGGCGGGCGCGCTGATCGCGCCGCCGTCGGTGGCGACCGGGTTCCGCGCGGCTCCCTGCTCCACCGGCGACGGCGTGGCGCAGCGCTGGCGGGCCGGGGCCGAGGCCGTCGAGGGCTCCTGGTGGGACGACCTGGCCTCCTGGCTGGTCGAGCGGTCCGGCACGACGCGCGACGCGCCACCGGAGCTGGGCGGACGCCGCCTTCGTCCGCTGTTCCCCGCGCCGGGGACCTATCTGGGCGAGCCCGCCCTCGTCTGAGGGTGGGGTCCGGGATCGTCACACCCGGGCTTCCGGCACCCCACCGCCCGGCCGCGGCACCTACTCTCGGCGGTGATGACCACTTCCAGCTCACGGCCCGTCGGCGGCGCCGGCCTCGAGGAGCACGACGTGCTCGTCGGCGGCCGTGCCCTGCGCGTCGTGCGACGCCCCGCGTCCGGCCCGGGCCCCCGCCGCACCCCGCTGCTGCTGTGCAACGGCATCGGGGCAGCCACCGACGTGCTCGACCCGCTGGTCGAGGCGCTGCCCGCGGACCTCGACGTCATCCGGTTCGACCCGCCGGGCATCGGTGGGTCGGCGGTGCCGCGGATGCCGTACCACCTGACGTGGATGGCGCACCGGCTCGGGCAGGTGCTGACGAAGCTGGGCGTGCGGGAGGCCGACGTCCTGGGGTTCTCCTGGGGCGGGATGCTGGCCCAGCAGCTGGCGATCAGCCGTCGCCGCCGGGTGCGCAAGCTCGTGCTGGCCGCGACCGGGCCGGGGGCACTGATGATCCCCGCGTCGCCGCGGGTGATGGCGGTCATGACCTCGCCGAAGCGCCACCAGGACCCGTCCTACGTCGACGCCGTCGCCGCCCGCATCTACGGCGGCTCGCTGCGCGACCACCCGGAACGGGCCGCGGAGGCGCTCGGCGCGGGGGCCCGGCGCGGCCCGATGCGCGGCTACTACTACCAGCTGATGGCGCTCTCGGGGTGGACCAGCCTGCCGCTGCTGCCGTCGATCACCGCGGACACCCTCATCCTCGCCGGCGACGACGACCCGATCGTCCCGCGCGGCAACGCCACCATGCTGCACCGCGGGATCCACCGCTCCCGGATCAGCCGCTACCCGGGCGGCCACCTGGAGCTGCTGCTCGACCCGGAGCCGTTCGCCGCGGAGATCGACGCCTTCCTGCGGTCCTGACCCGCCACCGTGCGCCCCCGGCCGAGCGGGACCGCTCGGGTGGACGCACGATGGCCGGGTGGCGCCTCCCGCACGGACGACCGGTGAACGCACGACGCCCGTACGCCCGACCCGGGACGCCGTCCTGCGCCCGTGGCGCGGCCCGGCGGACTCGGCCGCACTGGCCGCGCTCGACGACGGCGCCCCGGGCATCGGCGTCGCCGCCGGACCGGAGTGGCACGACGACGCCGCGGCCGACCCGGCGCGGCTGCACCTGCTCCTGGAACGCCCGGGCGAGCCCGGCCCGGCGGGCTACGTCGTGCTGGCCGCACCACGCGGCCCGGAACCGGGCGTCGAGCTGCACCGGCTCGTGGTCCACCCCGACCGGCGCGGCACCGGGGCCGGACGGGCCCTGCTCGGTGCCGCCCTCGCCGTCGCCGGGGTGCCCGGTGCGACCGGCGACATCCCGGACGGGCCGCCCTGGGCGGGCCCGGGACGGCTGTGGCTCGAGGTGGCCGCGGACAACGTCGCGGCGCTGGCGCTCTACCGGTCGGCCGGGATGGTCACCGAGACCGTGCTGCGCACGGTGCCCGGCGACCCGTCCTCCACCCCGCTGCGGCTGCTGCTCGCGCGGGGCTGAGGGGTCTCACTCCCCGTCGCCGCCACCCGGGGGGAGCCCCTCGAAGATCTCCTTGCACTGCGGGCAGACCGGCGACCCGGGCTTGGGCGACTTGGTCACCGGGAAGGTCTCGCCGCACAGCGCGACGACCATGTTCCCCAGGACCGCGCTCTCGGCGATCCGGTCCTTCTTGACGTAGTGGAACATGTCCGGCCGGTCGTCACCGGTCTTGTCGGTGGTCTCCGGCCGGGTGTCGACCTCGGGCAGCGTCGTCGTGGACATGGCGCCCATGATGCCCGAGAGCGACCTCAGGGCGGGGAGGCGGTGCCGCCTCCTGTGGTCCCCGTGGGCTGCTCGTCGTCGGTGGTGGGCCGGGGGCCGGCGGGATCGTCGCCACCCTGGTCGATCACCTGGTGCGGACGGGCCTCGATGGCCCGGTGGTGCTGCCGGTGCCGGTGGGGCGTCTCCGCCTTACGCGGCAGCCGGTCGTTCGCGATCAGCACCGCGATCCACGGCAACGGCACCGAGATCGCGAGCAGGGTCACCGCGACCCACGGGATCTGGTAGAAGACGCCGGCGAGGATCATGCACGGGATCCGCATGCCCATCGTCCACTTGTAGCGCCGCTTGCGGATCTCCAGTTCCTCTTCGTAGGACATCTGCGCGTCCGTGATGAGAACGGGGTCCTCGCGTCGCTGGTCAGCCACTGTCGAACCACCTCCCTTTCCATGGTGACACCCCTACGCGATCCCCGCGCGGGCGCCCGCCGGTCACCTCGCGCACATCGGCGGGCCCGCGGTCGACGGTGGGGTCGAGCGTCTCCCAGCGGCGCAGCCGCGCGGCAAGCAACCGCGACCACCAGACGACGTCGTCGGGGGTCGCCGCGATCGACAGCCCGGCCGCGGGCAGCCGCTCCCGCAGGGTCTGCGCGGTGGACTCCGGATGCCCCGGATCCCCGGTCCAGGCCAGTACCTGCACCGGCACCGTGATCCGCTCCAGCTCCTCCGGTGCGGGGAGGTCGGTGACGGCCGCGCCGCGCAGGATCGCCGGGAGCAGCTCGGCGCGCACGTCGGGCTCGGTCCGGGGGCGGCCCCGGGCGGCCGGGGGCAGGTCCGCGTCGTCGGCTCCGGCGTCGAGCGCCGCGACGCCGTCGGCCTCCACGGCCGTCGCGGACCGCTCGTAGTCGCGGGACCGGGCGCGACGGGTGCCCCAGGCGGTCGGCGGCAGCATCAGGGTGAGGCTGGCGAACCGGCCCGGGTCGGCCAGCGCGGCGTGCAGCAGCGTCCCGGCGCCCATCGACGGCCCGACCCCGTGCACCCGCTCCCCCGGTACGACGTGGTCGAGCAGCCCCAGCAGGTCCCGGGCCAGCGCGGGCCACCGGTAGTCCGCGGGGTCGGTGGTCCCCCCGGAGCGGCCGTGGCCGCGCGCGTCGTAGCGCAGCAGCCGGACCCCCTCGACCCGGGAGGCGATGTCGAGCCGCATCCGGGCCTCGCGGCGGCGGCTGGAGGTGAGGCCGTGCAGCGCCACCACCGCCGGACCGCCGGGGGTGTCGCGGACGTCGAAGTCCAGTGTCGCCCCGGCGATCCCGAACGTGGCCATGCGTGACGCCTCCCGATCTTCGTCGGCCTAGGTTATGTCCATGCGGTTGACGAGCGTGACGCACCTGCGCCTGCCCTACGGGACGCTGCTCGGCTACGACGTCGCCGTCGGCCGGACCGGGCACCCGGTCCCGGTCTCGTTCGACCAGCGCCGCCACGTCGGCCGCGGGGACCGGCCGGGCTCGTGGATGGCGATCACCTGCCGGCTGCCCGCGGTGGACCTCGACGCGCTGGCCGGGGCCTGGCTGGCGGTGCTGCGCCGGCACGGGACGCTGCGCACGGTCTTCTCCCCTGGCCCGGACGGTCCCCGGCTGCACGAGGTGGACCTGCGTCCCGGCCGCTGGGTCACCCACCCGGTCGCGCCCGGCCAGGCCGTCGACGACGCCGTCCGCCGGATGCTCGACGAGCGCTGCACCCCCTACGCGGCGCCGTCGCACCGGCTCTGCGTGATCCTCACCGCGGACCGGCCGACGCTCGTCGTGGCCGCCGACCACGCCCACGTGGACATGTGGTCGCTGCTGGTGGTCCTGCGCGACCTCGTGCAGGGCCTGGGCGGGACGCTGCCGCCCGGGACCGTGCGCCCCTTCGCCGAGCACACCGCCGCCCTGGCCGGCCGGGAGCCCGCGCCCGACGAGGTCCGGCAGCGCTGGGCCGAGATCCTGGCCGCGGGCGGCGACGTGATGCCCCGCTTCCCGCTGCCGCTGGGCGAGCTCACCCCCGCTCCCCCGGAGCGCGTCGAGGTGCGTGACGTGCTCGGCGTCGACGACTGCGCGCTGTTCGAGCGCCGGGCCCGCCGGTCCGGGGTCTCGACGCTGGCCCTGGTCACCTCGGTCATGACCCGCACCACCCGGGAGCTGGCGCACGCCCCGCTGCGCGCGGTGTTCCCCGTGCACAGCCGCTACGACGACCGCTGGCACGGCTCGGTCGGCTGGTTCATCACCAACGCGGTGATCGACGCGCGCGACCCGGATCCGCGGGCCTGCGCCGACGCCGTCCGCGAGGCCGTGCGGCTCGGCTCCTGGCCGCTCGACGACGTGCTGGCCCCGTGGGGCGGGATGCCCGAGGCGCCCGGCATGTTCGCGATCTCCTGGCTGGACCTGCGACGGCTGCCGGTGCGCATCGACCACGCCGGGCTGGACGCGCAGTACGTCAGCTCGGCGGGCGACGCCGACGGCGTGATGGTGTGGTTCATCCTCGACGAGGCGGGTCTGCACCTGCGCTGCCGCTACCCCGACACCGACGAGGCGCGGGAGAACGTCGGCGCCTGGCTGGACCGGGTCGTCGACGGCGTCCGGTCCAGCGCCCACCCGGCGGGCGCGGACGTCGTGCTGGCCGGGGACCGGCTCGTCGTCGACCGGGCCACCCGGGCCGACGTCGCGGCGGTCGTCGCGCTGCTGTCGGGTTCCGGGGACGCCGACGCCGACGACGACGACCCGGACCTGGCGCCCTACGAGGAGGCCTTCGACGCCCTGGACCGCGACCCCGGCCGGTTCCTCGCGGTCGCCCGCGCCGGCGACGGCCGGGTGGTCGCGACCGTGCAGCTCACGATCCTGCCCGGGCCCGCCCTGCGCGGCGCGACCCGGCTGCAGGTCGAGGGGCTGCGGGTCGCCGTCGGGTGGCGACGGCGCGGGGTCGGCTCGGCGCTGGTGGAGTGGGCGCACGAGCACGGGCGGGCCCGCGGCGCCGTCCTGGCGCGGGCCGGGGACACCGCCGGGGACGGGCCGCACCGGTTCCTGGCGCGGCTGGGCTACGAGCCCGACCGGGCCGGGTACACGCGGCCGCTCTGACCCCCGCCGTCGCCCGGGCCGTCGGTCAGGCGCCGTCGGGCCCGTTGCCGAGCAGCGGCTCGTCGGCGGAGCGGACCTCGGAGCCGGGCAGGCCGTCGGGGTGCTCGGCGCGGACCCGGTCCAGCGCGTCCAGCGCGATCCCGAGGTGCTTGCGCTTGCTCGCCTCGTAGAACGCCCGCGCGCCGCCGGCCAGCTTGGGCTCGGCGTGCAGCGGCTTGTCCGACACGCACAGCAGGGTCGCGTTCGGGATCCGGTAGCGGAACCCGTTGGCGGCGATCGTCGCGGACTCCATGTCCACCGCCACGGCGCGGGCCAGCCGCATCCGGTGCAGCGTCGCGGCCTGGTTGAACTCCCAGTTGCGGTTGTCGGTGGTGTGCACGACCCCCGGCCGCCAGGTCGCCTCGGCCGCGCCGAGCGCGTCCATCAGGTAGCCGTTGAGCCGGATGCTCGGGATGACCGGCACGTCGGCCGGGAGCACCTCGTCGAGCACGTGGTCGGCCCGCTGGTAGGCGGTGGCCAGCACGAAGTCGCCCAGCTCCTGGCGGTTCCGCAGGCCCCCGCAGTGCCCGATCATGATCATGGTGTCCGGGCGGAGCACGGCGAGGTGGTCGGTGACGGTCTTGGCGTTGGCCGGGCCCACGCCGATGTTCACCAGGGTCACGCCGTCGCCGTCGGCGCCCGGGTGGTGGTAGGCGGGCATCTGGACGCCGGCGCGGTCGGGCCGCTCGGCGTCGGGGAAGCGCTCCAGGAACGACTCGACGTGCATCGCGTAGTTGGTGAACAGCACGTGCCGCTGGAAGGACTCGGCGGGGGTGCCGGTGTAGTGCGAGAGGCGGTCCAGCGAGAGCGCCATGCGCTCCGGGCCGAACAGGAACAGCTTCTTGACCCGCAGGTCGAAGCGGTCCTCGTCGAGCGCGGCGAAGAACTCCGGGTCGGTGAACGCCCGGGCCGGGCGGGCCGCGCGGGCGGTGACGGTGGCCCCGGCGGCGAGCAGGCCGCGCAGCTCCCGGTGCAGGTAGCGGCGGATCGCGCACGGCCGGGCGAACTCCCCGGAGATGCGCGGGTTGTGCGTCGACCAGGGGCGCACGACCTCGAGCTCGGGGTACCAGCCGTCGTCGTAGACCGACTGGAGGGCGTCGAGCAGCCGGGCGATCTCGTGGTCGACCTTCTCGGCCGGGACCGGCGGACGGACCTGTTCGATCATCGCGGGCGTCACGACGCGTCCCCGTCGTCGGCGCCGTGCGCATGCAGCGCGCCCGGGGCGACGGCGACCGCCGACACGATCTCCAGCACGCGGCGGGCGAGCCCGTCGGTCAGCCGGTAGCGGACCAGCCGCCCCTCGCGGTGGGCGGTGACCATGCCGTGCGCGCGCAGCAGGCGCAGCGCGTGCGAGACGGCCGAGTCGCTCATCCCGACGGCGACGGCGAGGTCGGAGACGCAGAGGTCCCCGGCGTGCTGCAGCGCGAGCAGCAGCGACAGGCGGTTGACCTCGCCCAGGACGTCCAGGACGGTCGCGACCTCGGCCACCTTGGTGGCGTCGGCGAGCACCGCGACGGCGTCGCAGACCTGGTCCGGGTCGATCACGCGTGCGCCGGCGAGCGCCTCCGGAACCTTGTGCACGCCTGTGATGCTAGCCCTGTCGGCGGATCACTTCGCCGCAGCGGCCTTCTTCTCGCGCGCCGCGGCCTTGATCGCCTTCTTCGTGTCGCGCACCTCGAGCAGGGTCCGGGAGTCGACGACGTCGGCCGCGGAGAGCCGGGTGCCGTCGGCGCCGTAGTCCCCGGCGGCCTCCCGCCAGCCGTCCGGGGTGACCCCGTACTGCTTGCCGAGGATCGCGACGAAGATCTTCGCCTTCTGCTCGCCGTAGCCGGGCAGCGCCTTGAGCCTGCGCAGCACCTCGCGCCCGTCGGGGTCGTCGCGGGTCCAGATCGCGGCCGGGTCCCCGTCCCAGTCCTCGACGATCGCGCGGCACATCTCCTGCACCCGCCTGGCCATGGAGCCGCCGTAGCGGTGGATGGCGGGCGGGGTGGTGGCCAGCGCCGCGAACCCCTCGGGGTCGTGGTCGGCGATGACGCGCACGTCGAGCCCGCCGAGGCGCTCGTGCAGCTTCAGCGGGCCGCGGAACGCGACCTCCATCTGGATCTGCTGGTCGAGCAGCATGCCGATCAGCAGCGCGAGGGGCTCGCGTTCCAGCAGCGCGTCGGCCTCCGGTTCCTGGGCGATGCAGATCCCGCTCATGCCGCACAGGATGGCACGCGACAATGGGCGGGTGCTCCCCCATCTCGACGCCGGTGACATCGAACGCGTCCGCGGCTGCCTGCTCGACGCCGGCTACACCCCGGACGGTGTGCGCGCCCTGTTGGGCCGCTCCGCGCACGACGCACTGACCCGCGGCGAGCCGGAGCCCGCGGCCCGGGCCAGCCGCGACGGCGGGGAGCTCGGCACCCTGGTGCGGCTGTTCCTGCTGGAGGACACCGAGCCCGAGCCGGCGGTGACCGCGGCGCTCGGCGACCTGGACCCGCTGCTGGCGGGCCGGATCCTGCGCCGCACCCCGGAGGGCATCCGGGCCGCGCTGGACGTGCGCCCCTACGGCGAGGGCCCCGGCGCCGACGGCGAGCCGGGCACCGACTGGTGGGTGGTGTCCGACATCGACACCCCGGCCGCGCGGCAGGACCGCGAGCACGTCACCGGCGTCGGCGGGGCGTCGCTGACGCTGGCCGCGGCGACCGTCCGCCGCCCGGTCGGCACCCTGCTCGACCTGGGCACCGGCTGCGGGGTGCAGGCGCTGCACGGCTCCCGGCACGCGCTGCGGGTCACCGCGACCGACGTGCTGCCGCGCGCGCTGGCGCTGGCCCGGCTGTCGCTGGGGCTGTCCGGGGTGGAGGTCGACCTGCGCGAGGGCCCGTGGTTCGCCCCGGTGGCCGGGGAGCGCTTCGACCAGGTGGTGTCCAACCCGCCGTTCGTGCCGGGCCCGCCGCGGGTGGACTACGTCTACCGCGACTCCGGTGCCGCCGGGGACTCCGCGCTGGCCGCGCTGCTGGGCGAGCTGCCCGGCCTGCTCAACCCGGGCGGGGTCGCGCAGCTGCTGGGGTCGTGGCTGCACGTGCGCGGCGAGGACTGGCCGGACCGGGTGCGGTCCTGGCTGCCCGACGGCGTCGACGCCTGGGTCCTGCAGCGTGAGGTCGTCGACCCGGGCCTGCACGTCGGCACCTGGCAGCGCGACGCCGGGCTGGTCCCGGGCTCGCGGGCGGCCCGGGGGCAGGCCGGGACCTGGCTGGACTGGATGGCCGCCGAGCGGGTGGAGGGGGTCGGGTTCGGGTTCCTCATGCTGCGCCGCACCGACAGCGAGCCGACCGTCGTGATCGAGGACCTGCCCGGCGAGCTGGGCGAGGGCCTGGGCCGGGAGATGACCGGCTGGCTGGACCGGGTGGACTGGCTGCGCGCCCACACCCGCGACGAGGACCTGCTCGGCGCACGGCTGCTGCTCGCCCCGGAGACGGTGCTGGAGTCGGCCTCGTCGGTCGACCCGGACGGCGGCTGGGCCGAGCTGTCGACGACCGTGCGCCGCTGGGGCGGCCCCGGCTGGGAGCACCCCGTCGACGCCCCGGCCGCGGCGCTGCTGGCCGGCTGCCGCGGCGACCTGCCGCTGTCCGAGCTGCTGGCGCTGCTGTCCTACGCCCACGACCTGCCGGTCGACGCGCTGGTCGCGGCGACGCTGCCCGCGGTGCGGGAGTTCGTCCGGCACGGCCTGCTCCAGCCGGTCCACGGCTGGCCGCACCCGGTGCCCGCGCGGACCGCGGCCGCGTCGCCGTCCGGGCCGGTCGGGTGAGGGCCGTCGTCGCCCGCGTGCGGCGGGCGTCGGTGACGGTCGAGGCGCCCGACGGCACACCGCCGCGGGTGTCCGGGGAGATCGGGCCCGGGCTGCTGGTGCTGCTCGGCGTGCACGCCGACGACGTCGGCACCGACCCCGCCGCGACCGCGCGGAAGGTCGACACGATGGCCCGCAAGCTGCACGAGCTGCGCATCCTGCGCGACGAGCTCTCGTGCGCGGACTCCGGCGCCCCGCTGCTCGTGGTGAGCCAGTTCACCCTGTACGGCGAGACCCGCAGGGGACGCAGGCCGTCCTGGTCGGCGGCGGCCCGCCCGCAGGACGCCGGGCCGGTCGTCGACGCGGTGGTGGCCGCGCTGCGCGGACGCGGCGCCACCGTCGGGACCGGGGAGTTCGGCGCGCGGATGGCCGTGGAGTCGGTCAACGACGGCCCGTTCACGGTCCTGGTCGAGGCCTGAGGCCGGTACCGGGCCCAGGTCTCAGCCGTCTCTCACCGGACTCTCAGCCGGAAAGGGGACGATGGGGACATGGTCGCCTCCCTGCTGTCCTGGCTGTTGGGCCTGTTCCAGCTCGTGCTGGTCGCCCGGGTCGTCGTGGACTGGATCGACGTGCTCGGCTCCGGACGCGGCGGCGCCGTGCTCGACACCGCCCGCCGCATCACCCACGGCCTGACCGAGCCGGTCGTCGCCCCGATCCGCCGGCGCGTCCAGCCGGTCCGGATGGGCGCGGTCGGGCTCGACCTGTCGGTGCTGATCGTGTTCGTGGCCGTGCTGCTGGCACGCCTGGTCGTGGTGCCGCTGATCCCGTTCTGATCCCGCCGGCCGTCAGCGGGCCGGGCCGAGCCGCAGCGCGGTGACCCGGCCGTCCTCGTCGAGGCCGGCCTCGGCCAGCCCGTCGGCGACGACGCCGTCGCGGCGCACCCGCACGGCCCACTCCGCGGTGTCGCGGGCGACCTGCTTGCGGGTCGGGTCGACGGTGAACTCCCCGTCGAGCAGCTCGCCGAGGTGGGCGAGCAGCGGCACCGGGGACGGTCGCTCCCGGAACGGGGCGGTCGAGGTCAGGGTCGCGTCCGGGGTGACGGCGGCGGCGACCGCGGCCGGGTCGGCGTCGCGCACGGCCCGCTCGAAGGCCAGCGCGCCGAGGAACCGGTCGGCCGCGGCGGCGCCCCGGCGCTGCAGGTGGTCGAGGAAGGCGACGTCGCGGTCGATCTTGGAGGCGGCACCGAGCAGCCGGGACCGCACCGTGCTGGCCGGCATCTCCAGCACCCGGACGGTCACCTGCCGGTAGCCCGAGTCCGGGCCGAGGCTCCCGTCGGCGAGCAGCCGGTCGATGGTCTCGATGAACCCGAGCTCCTGGTTGAGCGACAGGTTGCCGGCCAGTGCGTTGCGCCGGTCGGCGATCTCGATCGGGCTGCGCGGCTCGCTGTCGGTCTCCGACGGGTTGATCTGCACGACCCACAGCTCGTCGGGGTCGGTGTCGAGCAGGTCGCGGGTGGGCGGGTTCTGCGAGAACAGCCCGTCCCAGTAGACGCCGCCCGCGGTGTGCACCGCGCGGAACAGGGTGGGGATCGCGGCCGAGGCGAGCACGGTCTCGGCGGTCAGGGTGTCGGTGCGGCTGGAGAACGCCCGGAACTTCCCCGTCAGCACGTCGACGGCGCCGAGCAGCAGCAGCGGCGCGGTACCCGCCGGGTCCGGACCGATGGCGGCGAAGTCCACGTGCCGGGAGACCAGGTCGAGGAACTGGCGGGTGCCGTCGAACGGGCGCGGCACCAGGTACGGGGTGCCCGCCGGGACGAGCCCGAGCCCCTGCAGCGCACCCGCCGTCACCACGCCCAGGTTGGTGAGGCGTTCCAGCGGGGTGCGGGCGGCGTTGTCGGCCCAGAACTCCTCCAGTGCCCTCGCCGCGGCCTCGCGCCGGTCGGGGGACTGTCCGTCGCGCAGCCGGTCCCAGGCGACGAGTGCGCAGATCGCACCGCCGGAGGTGCCCGAGATCGCGACGACCTCGGCCGGGTCCTCGGTGGATCCGAGGACGTCCGAGCGCAGCAGCCGAGCCAGGACGCCCGCGGTGAACGCGGTGTGGCTGCCACCGCCCTGGCAGGCGATCGCGATGCGGCGGGGCCGGGTGCGGGGACTCATGCCGCCACCCTCGCGCGGACCGGTGGGTAGGGACAGCGCGACCCGGTCACACACGACGACGGCCCCCACCCGTTCCCGGGTGGGGGCCGTCGTCGGACGGGGTCACTTGCCTGCGGTGCTCCGGGTGGGGCGCGCGGTCTTCTCCGCGGCGGCCTCGGTGCTGCGCCCGGCGTGCTCGGTCACGGCCTCGGCGGCCTTGGTCGCCTGCTCGGTGACCTGGTCGAACACCGAGGTGCCCGCGCCCACGACCGTGCGGGCGAACTCGCGCTGGTGGCCGAGCACCTGCTCGTAGAAGTCGAAGGCGCGCTCGACGGCGGCGCCCGCGTCGGGCAGCTGCGGGCGGTCACCGGCGCCGAACTGGCGGGCCAGGCCGCTCGCGGCCTCGGTCCACCCGCGGACGGACTCGGTGACGAGGTCCTGGCCGCGCTTGGCGATGTCGACGAACTGCTCGGTGGAGGCGGTCATCGGTATTTCCCTCCCGGGAGATGGTTCTCGGTGTGGACGGGGTGCGGACGAGCACCCCGGCATGCCAAGAAAACTACGCACTCCCGTTAAGTATGTCAAGCACGATGCTCAGTCCCGCTGCACGAAGCTCCGGTACACCCCCAGCAGAGCCGACTTCTGCTCGTCGGACAGCCGCGCGTCGGCCTCGATCGCGGCCTCGACACCCGGCGGCGGCACGGCCGCGGGAGCGGCCTCCTCGGCCGGATCGGCGTCGCCGGCGGTGTCCGGGTCGCCGACCGACCAGCCTGCCCGGCTGAGCATCTGGTCGGTGTTGAGGTGCAGCGCGTCGGCGATCGAGCGCAGCACCTTCAGCGACGGCTGGTGCAGCCCCCGCTCGACCTGGCTGAGGTAGGCGTTGGACACCTTGGTCATCGCCGCCATCTCGCGCAGCGAGAGCTTGGCCATCTGCCGCTGCGCCCGGATGAACCCACCCAGGGCGTTCACCTGCGCACTCCAGGCGTCCTCGGCGGCCCGACGGCCGTTCTCGCGCAGCTCGTCGGCGGCGGTCTCCCCGGCGCTGTGCGGCCGGCTCCCGCCGTGCGTGCGGGCCTCCCCCGCGCGGCTCACGGCGTCACCGCCCGGAGGGGCCCGCGCGGCGGTCGCCGGCGCGCGGGCACAGAACGTACGCGGTCCATGGCGTCGCATTCTCCCCGCCGGACGGCGGTTGCGCACGCATCCGATGCCGTATCGACAGTGGACAGAGCCGACCACTGTCCATCGTGGACACAGGTCCGACCCGGTGACCAGCGGTGATCACCGGGTCGGATCCGGGGTCCGCGTGGTGGATCAGCCCCGCAACACGTAACGGCCGGGGGCGGGCTCCAGCGGCGGGTGCGCGTCCGACCCGATCCTCTTCGGCGCCGCGACCTCCTTGCCCGCGCGCTCGGCGATCCACGGCGTCCAGTCCTCCCACCAGGAGGCCTTGCGCTCGGTGGCGTCGTCGCGCCAGTCCTCGGCGCGGGCCGGGAGTTCGCCGCTCTCGCCGAACCAGTGACGCGACTTCGGCGACGGCGGGTTGACCACGCCGGCGATGTGCCCGGAGTTCGACAGCACGAAGCGCACGGTACCGCCGATCTTCGACGCCCCGGTGTAGACCGACTTCCAGGGCGCGATGTGGTCGGACTCCGCGGTGACGATGTAGCTGTCGGGCCGGATGTCGGCCACGTCGAGCCGCTCCCCCGCGAGCTCCAGCTTGCCCTCGGCGAAGCGGTTCTCCAGGTACAGCGTGCGCAGGTACTCGGTCTGCATCGCGGCCGGCATGCGGGTGGAGTCGGAGTTCCAGGTCAGCATGTCGAACGGCTTCGGGTCCTCGCCGAGCATCCAGTCGTTGACGACGTAGTTCCAGACCAGGTCGGTGGACCGCAGCAGGTCGAAGGTCGTCTTCATGCTGGTGGCGGGCAGGTACCCGTCCTTGCGCATGCTCCGCTCGAGCCGGTTGACCGTCTTCTCGTCGGTGAACACGCCCAGCTGGCCCGGGCCGGAGTAGTCGAGCAGCGTGTTCATCAGGGTGAGCGAGTTGACGCGCTGGTCGCCCTTGGCCTCCAGCCACGCCGTCATCGCCGCGGACAGCGCGCCGCCCAGGCAGAGCCCGGCGACGTTGACCTTCTGCCGGCCGGTGATCTCGCGGACGACCTCCAGGGCCGTGACCGGGCCCTCCTGCAGGTAGTCGCTCATCGTCACGTCGGCCAGCGACGAGTCCGGGTTGCGGTAGCTGATCATGAAGACGGTGTGGCCGTGCTGCACCGCCCACTCCACCAGCGACCTCTGCGGCGCGAGGTCCATGATGTAGTACTTGTTGATCCACGGCGGGCTCATGAGCAGCGGGACCTCGTGGACCTTGTCGGTCTGCGGCTCGTACTGGATGAGCTCGATCAGCCGGTTGCGGAAGACCACCTGGCCCGGTGTGACCGCGAGGTCCTTGCCCACCTGGAAGGCGCCGGGGGTGACCTGGCTCGGCATCCCGTGGTTCTGCACGGCGTCGCGCAGGATGTTGCGCGCGCCCCGCACGATGTTCAGCCCGCCGGTCTCGACGATCTTCTTCGGCCAGGCCGGGTTGGTGAGGACCGCGTTCGGCGGGGCCAGCGCCTCGACGATCTGGCCGACGAGCCAGTCCAGCTTGCGGCGCGCGGTCGGCGAGACACGGGCGGCCTGCGACAGTTCGGTCAGCCGGTCGGCGATCAGGGTGTGCTCCTGGCGGGCCAGGTAGTACCAGGCGTTCCCCTCCCAGGCCGGGTCGGCGTAGCGCTTGTCCTTCTCCGGCAGCGACGCCGGACCGGTGGTCGTCCCGCCGACGGCGCGCGCGGCCGCGGCGGACACCGCCCTGGCCGAGTCGACGCCGAAGCCCAGCCCGGTGCGCAGCACCGCGCCGGGCCGGGTGACCAGCGAGCGGGCCGCCTCGCCGAGCGCCCCGCCGAAGCCGACCGGGTCGACCTTCGCGGCGAGCCCCGCGGGGCTGGCGAGCTCGCGCAGGTCGCGCACGAGACCCGCCGCCTGCCGTCGCAGCACCTCCGCGGCCTGGTTCGACGCGGCGGCGCTGCCGTTCTCGGACTCGGGCTGGGGTACGGGCTGCGTGGTCACTGTTCGTCACTCCTGACGGCCGGTTCGGTCTCCGTGGCAGGGGTTCCCGTGGTCCCACAGGGAACGGGAGGCGCAACGGGATGGAGACATGGTGACCGCGTACTCGCCGGTAGGCAGCCCCGGATTGTTGTAAGGCCTCTCACCTGCGCTAAGCGAAGCAAGCACTACTCAAGAGTAGGTCTGCGCTTGCTTGACATACCGATCACGCTTTACCGTCGTGTAACCCGGACAGCCGCCGGTCAGCAGAGTTGATGGGAGAGGCCCATGAGCACGGCGACCACCCGACGGTCCGCACCCCCCAGGGCGCAGGGACCGCATGCCCTTCCCGAGACTCCCGTGGCCGCGGCCACCGGGAGCGACGACCGGCCGGACCCCCTCCGGTACCTCGTGTCCTACAACGCCCGGAACCTGACCAAAGTGGTGGCCGAGGTCGGCCGCGCCACCGGCGCCTACTGGATCGACGCGGTCCAGCGGGTCGCCCGGCCCGGCGACGCCGCCCGACGCGGGCTGCTGTGGATCTCGGCGATGGCCGACCGGCGCGAGCCGACCTGGCACCTGGCCAACGAGGTCGTGCTGTCGACGCCGTTCGCGTCGCTGCGCGACTTCACCGCCGCCGAGCACCGCGACGACGACGTGGTCCCGACCCTGGTGCTGCCGCCCCAGGCCGGGCACTCGTCCACCGTCGTGGACTACTCGCCGCAGCAGAGCCAGATCGCGATGATCCGCGCCTCGGGCCTGACGAAGGTCTACGCGCTGGACTGGCGGCCCGCGACGACCGCGACGAAGAACGTCACGATCACCGACTACCTCGAGGTGATCGACCGGTCCATCCGGCGGATGGGCGGGAGGGCCAACCTGGTGGGCGACTGCCAGGGCGGCTGGCTGGCGACGATCTACGCCGCGCTGCACCCGGACCGGGTCAACACCCTGACCCTGGCCGGGGCCCCGATCGACTTCCACGCCGGCGAGTCGGTGATCGCCGCCTCGACCCGGCTGATGGCGGGGACGATGGGGATGGCGCCCTACAAGGCGCTGGTCGCCGCGGGCGGCGGCAACATGCCGGGCTCGGCGGTCCTGTCGAACTTCATCTCGATCCAGCCGCAGTCGGAGATCTCACGGCAGCTGCAGCTGCTGGAGAACATCGACGACCCCACCCACGTCGAGCGCTACCGGGTGTTCGAGGACTGGTTCAAGTACACCCAGGACATCCCCGGCACGTTCTACCTGTGGCTGGTGGAGAACCTGTTCTGGAAGAACCGGCTGATCAACGGCACGCTCACCGTCGACGGCCGGACCGTCGACATGGGGGCGATCGACTGCCCGCTGCTGCTGCTGGCGGGCTCCGCGGACCACATCACCCCTGCCCCGCAGCTGTTCGCCGCGGCGGAGAAGGTCGGGACCCCGGCCGCGGACGTCACCTACCGGACGGCGACCGCGGGCCACCTGGGGCTGTTCATGGGCCGCGACGCGCTGCGCCACGACTGGCCGGTGCTGATGGAGGCCGTCTACGGCCACTCGGTGCCGGGGAAGAAGGACACCGGGGCCGGCAAGGCGTCGCGGCGGCGCAGCAGCGTCCGCGCGGTGGCCGACCCGCGGGACACCCCCCGGGTGCCCGCACCCTGACCGGCTCGCCCGGACTGGTCGCTCTCTAAGAGGACCCTGAGAGAACCGCAACTGCATGTGACCGAGGACACGGCCCCGCAGGCACATTTCCCGGCCTGCGGGGCCGCGTCGTGGGAACGATCCCCGGAACGGATGCGTTGACCCCGTACAGGGCAAGCGGCGAGGCCCATCAATCGCCCGCCGCAGCCCGAGCAGGGGAGGAAATGCACATGACGGTGACCACGACCGCTCCGGCCGTACCCGGCCCGCGCCTCACGACCGAGGCCCCCGCTCGCGCCACCGTGTCGTCGTCCGGCGCGAAGCGGACCGCCCCCCAGGTCGCTCGCAGCTCCCGCCGTCGCACCGACGGCGACGGAGGCACCGCACTGGACACCACCGTACCCGGTGCCGCGGCCGCCGTGGCGGAGGATCTCGACGCCCAGAGCCCCGCCGCGGACCTGGTGCGCGTCTACCTCAACGGCATCGGCAAGACCGCGCTGCTGACCGCGGCGCAGGAGGTCGAGCTGGCCCGTCGCATCGAGGCCGGCGTGTTCGCCCAGCACCGGCTGGACACCGCCGCCGCCGACGGCACGCTCGACGGGCTGGACCTGCAGTACCGCCGCGACCTGCGCGCGGTCGTCCGCGACGGGCTGCTGGCCAAGAACCACCTGCTGGAGGCGAACCTCCGCCTGGTGGTCTCGCTGGCCAAGCGCTACACCGGGCGCGGGATGCCGCTGCTGGACCTGATCCAGGAGGGCAACCTGGGCCTGATCCGCGCGGTGGAGAAGTTCGACTACACCAAGGGCTTCAAGTTCTCGACCTACGCGACCTGGTGGATCCGGCAGGCCATCACGCGGGGCATGGCCGACCAGGCCCGCACCATCCGGCTGCCCGTGCACCTGGTGGAGCAGGTCAACAAGCTGGCCCGGATCAAGCGGGACATGCACCAGCGCCAGGGCCGCGAGCCGAGCGAGGCCGAGCTGGCGGCCGAGTCGGGCATCCCGGAGCACAAGATCCAGGACCTGCTCGACCACGCCCGCGACCCGGTGAGCCTGGACATGCCGGTCGGATCCGAGGAGGAGGCACCGCTCGGTGACTTCATCGAGGACGCCGAGGCGACCGACGCCGAGAACACCGTGATCTCGAGCCTGCTGCACGACGACCTCCGCCGGGTGCTGTCCACCCTGGAGGACCGCGAGCAGAAGGTCATCCGGATGCGCTTCGGCCTCGACGACGGCCAGCCGCACACACTCGACCAGATCGGGCGCGCCTTCAAGCTCTCCCGCGAGCGGGTGCGCCAGATCGAGCGCGAGGTCATGTCGAAGCTGCGGGTCGGCGAGCGCGCCGACAAGCTGCGCGCCTACGCGAGCTGACCCGGGCCGGCCGGGCGTCCCCCCACCCGGCCCCGGTGAAGGACGGCCGGCGGAGCGATCGCTCCGCCGGCCGTTGCCGTCTCGGGCACCCCGGGGCTCCCCACGAGTTCGGGGTGCACGGCACGGGGATGTCTACCGGATCGATTCCGGACCCGATACGGCGACACGGTCCCCGACCGCGTCGGACCGCGGTGGCGCGTGCCACCCCCGGCCGTGATCGTTGTCCCGCGCGGCGCGGCGCGCCTACAGTCGGGTCATGTCCCGCTCCTCCACCGGACCGGCCGTGGGCGCGCACTCCGACGCCCCGGTGACCCCCTCGGTGACCCCGGAGACCATGCGCGACGTTCTGGGCGCCTTCGCGTCCGGCGTCGTCGTGGTGACCGCGATCGGTCCGGACGGGCCGATCGGGTTCACCTGTCAGTCCTTCGCCTCGCTGTCGCTGGACCCGCCGCTGGTGAGCTTCGCGCCCTCGCGCGGGTCCTCGACCTGGCCGCGCATCCGCGAGGTGGGCCGGTTCTGCGTGAACGTGCTGGCCGCCGACCACGAGCACCACAGCGCCGGGTTCGCCCGCTCCGGGGTCGACAAGTTCGCCGGGGTGTCCTGGGCGGCGGCGCCGTCGGGCTCGCCGGTCCTCGACGGCGTCGGCGCCTGGGCCGACTGCACCCTGTGGAACGAGTACGACGGGGGCGACCACACGATCGTCGCCGCCAGGGTCGACGCGCTCGGCGCGGACCCGGAACGGCTGCCGCTGCTGTTCCATCGCGGCACCTACGCCCTCACCCCGCGGGCCGCGTCGTGAGCGGCACCGCGGGCCGGATCATCGGGGTCGTGGCCGGACCGGAGCCGGGCGGGCGCACGGCGGCCGCCGTCGCCGGGATCCTCGCCGGAACCGGGGCCGACACCGCGCTGATCGAGCTGTCGCAGACCCCCGTCGCCGAGATCACCGCGGCCTTCTCCGACGCCGACGCCGTCGTGTTCGGCAGCCCGGTCTACCGGGCCGGGCACACGGCGTCGCTGCGGGCGCTGCTGGAGGCCACCGAGCGCGGGAGGTGGGGCGAGAAGACCGCCCCGCTCCAGGGCAAGGCGGCCGCGGTCGTGCTGACCGGCGCGAGCGGGCACCACTTCCTCGCCGTCGACGGGCTCCGGTCGGTGCTGGCCGGGTTCTTCGCGGTCCAGGTCCTCTCCCCCGGGCTCTACCTCGACCACTCCGGCTACGTGGACCGCAACACCCTGACCGAGCAGTCCGCGGAGCTCGCCGCGGCGCACGGGCGGGCACTGGCCGACCTGACCGCGGCGGTGCGGGGCTCCGAGGCGCTGCGCGCGATCACGCCCGTCGTCTGAGGCGGCACCGGGCGGCCGCGGGCCAGGGCGTCGGCGGCCCGCTCCCGCGCCCTCACGCGGCGGCCAGTGCGCGCAGGGCGGCCTCGGCGCCGTCGACGGGTGAGGTGTTGAACGCGATCACCGAGTCCGGGGCGTGCCGGTGCACCAGGTTCACCACCCGCTCGAACAGCACCAGGCACTCCGGGGGCGTGCGGAGCCCGCCTCCGACGAGCACGCAGTCGTAGCGGCGGGCGGTGAGCGCCGCGGTGATCCGCGCCGGCTCGCCGTCCGGGCCGACGAGGACCTCGGTCGCCTCGATCCCGGCCGCGCGGTAGGCGTCGCGGCCCCGTTCCAGGGCGGCGAGCACGGGTGCCGGGTCGTACCCGGGGATCCGCGCCGGATCGAAGCCGATCACCAGCAGTGTCGTCACGAGACCGCACGCTGCTCGTCACGGCACCGGCCGTCAACCCTGCGGCGCCGGTGCCGGGGTGCGCACGGCCGAGCGGGCGCAGGCCGGCGCGACGAGTGCGCCGAGCAGGCTGGACGCGGTCGCGACCAGGACGCGACGTGCCGGCCCGCCGGCGGCACCGGCACCGGCACGTCGCCCGCCGGTGCGGCCGGCACCGAGGTCACCCTGACGGCGGCGGCGCCCGGGTGGCGGACGGTGTCGTCGATGCCGCTGCCGGTACCCGCCCGGTGACCCGTTCGCTGGTCCGCGGTGAGCAGCCCGGGTGGGCTGCGATCGGGGCCGGGGGTCGGCGACTCAGCTGGGGAGGCCGAGCAGCGCGGGCAGGTCCGCGACCGAGTCGATGACGGCGTCCGCGCCCGCCGCGCGCAGCCGCGGCTCGCCGTGCGCCCCGCCCCGCACCCCGACGGCGAGCCCCGCCCCCGCCCGGACGGCGGCGTCGATGTCGGCGGTGGCGTCGCCGGCCACCGCGACCCGGGCGGGCTCGGTCCCGGCGCGCCGGGCGGCGGCGTGGAGCAGGTCGGGCTCGGGCAGGCCGCGGCCGTCGACGTCGGCGGGCGACAGGACCATGTCCGCGCGCTCGCCGAACCCCAGTGCCGCCACCAGCCGGTCCCGCAGTTCGGGTTCGAAACCGCAGGTCAGGGCTACGCTGAGACCGCCGTCGCGGAGCGCGTCGAGCGTGTCGGCGGCACCCGGGACCGGCCGGACGCGCCCTGCGTCCAGCGCGGCGTGCAGGTGCTCGGCGAACGCGGAGTGCGCGCGGCGGGCGCGGTACATGTCGCCGTCGAGCAGCTCGCCCAGCACCGACATGACCGGGCGGTCCATCGTCGCGCGGGCCTGCCGGTGCAGCGCGGGGTAGCAGGGACCGTCGACGCGGACCCCGGCGGCGCGCAGGCCCGCCCGCAGTCCGGCGAGCACGAGCCCGTCGTCGACCATCGTCGTCCCCGCCAGGTCGAGCACCGCCAGTTGCACAGGGGAACTCCACCGGCGCCGGGTTGCGATCACCCGACCCCGGGGCGACATCCGGGTGAACCGGCCGCGTCACTCCGGGGCGGGCGTCACCACAGCTCGCCGTCGCGCCAGTCGCAGACCAGCGCGCGGGCCGGATCGAGCGGCGCGTCGACGGGCAGGACGTGCACGGCGCCGCGCTCGTCCGGGGTGTCGACGACGCCGTCCGGGGTGAGCGCGGCCAGCGGCCCGGACCAGCGCCGCCAGCCGTGCCTGCGGTAGAGCCGGGCGGCGCGGTCGGCGGCGCCGAGGGCCCCGAGCCGGAAGCCACCGCGCACGATCCGGTCCACCTCGGCCATGAGCAGCCCGCCGAGCCCGCCGCCCTGCCTCCCGGGACGTACGGCGACGGCCTCGACGTAGCCGGTCCGGAGCGCGACACCGCCGTGCAGCACCCGCCGCGCGACGACGGCGGCGTGCCCGACCGGCTCGTGCGGCGGGCCGGCCAGGACGTGCACCCCGCCCAGGGCGTGGTCGAACGAGGTGTCGTCGAACCCGCCGGTCCCGTCGGCGCCGGCGGGGAAGGCGGCGTCGAGCAGGGCACGCAGGGCGCGGAGCCCGTCCGGCCCGAGATCGGCGGTGGGCAGGACGGTGAGACGCACTCCGGTGATCCTTCCGCAGTGCCCGGCGGTGCGCCCTAGAAGGTCGGGAGCATCCATCCGAGCACCGGGGTCGACTGCAGGAACACCAGCACGCACAGCACCGCGAGCAGCCCGACGCTCCACAGGATCGTCCGCCGGAACAGTTCGGACTCCCGGCCCGCGATGCCCACGGCCGTCGCCGCGATGGTGAGGTTCTGCGGGCTGATCATCTTCCCGACGACGCCGCCGGAGGTGTTCGCCGCGACCATCAGGTGCGGGTCCAGGCCCGCCCGCTCGGCCGCGGTCTGCTGCAGCGTCGCGAACAGGGCGTTGGCCGAGGTGTCCGAGCCGGTGACCGCGGTGCCGAGCCAGCCGAGGATCGGCGACAGGAAGGCGAAGGCCGCACCGGTCCCGGCGATCCAGGTGCCGATGGAGATCGTCTGCCCGGACAGGTTCATCACGTAGGCCAGCGCGAGGACGGTGGCCACGGTGAGGAAGGCGAACCGCAGCTTGTACGCGGTGGCGGCGAACTCCCGGACCGCCGTCGCGGGCGAGAGCCGGTACATCACCGCGACGCCGATGCCGCAGATCAGCAGCAGCGAGCCGGGCGAGGACAGCCACTGGAAGCTGTAGGTCGTGGTCGACACCGGGTCCCCGGACGCGCCGAGGACCTGTCCGTCCAGCCCCGGCCAGCCGATCTTGAGGTCGGTGCCGGCCAGGAAGGTCGACACCGGGCCGACCAGCTTCGCCACCGAGAACACCACGATGATCAGCAGGTACGGCGCGAAGGCCATGAACAGCCTGCCGACCGACAGCGCCTGCGAGCGCTCGGCGAGGGTGCGCTGCTCGGTCGCGACGGACCCGCCGCCGTCGCCGCCCGGGTCCTCGACGGGCGCGTCGGCGGTGCGCTCGATGCGCAGCGTCTCCATCGCCTCGGCGCCGCCGCGCGGCTGCCAGAAGCGCAGCAGGACCACGCCGGCGGCCAGCCCGGCCAGCGAGGCGACGATGTCGGTGAGCTCGACCGACAGGTAGGTGGCGGCCAGCCACTGGGCGACGGCGAACGCGAGCCCGATGACGAGTGCGACCGGCCAGACCTGGCGCACCCCGCGCTTCCCGTCGACGAGCAGCACCAGCAGCGTCGGGACGACGAACGCGAGGACCGGGGTCTGGTGGCCGACCACGGCACCGATCTCGTTGTACGGGATCCCGGTGAGGGTGCCCGCGGTGATGATCGGGGTGCCGACCGCGCCGAACGCGACCGGGGCGGTGTTGGCCAGCAGCACGACGACCGCCGCCCGGACCGGGGAGAACCCGAGCGCCATCAGCATGACGCCGGTGATCGCCACCGGGGCGCCGAACCCGGCGAGGGCCTCGAGCAGCCCGCCGAAGCAGAACGCGATGATGATCGCCTGCACCCGGGGGTCGTCGGAGATGAGCCCGAACGCGGCGCGCAGGTCCTCGAACCGGCCCGCGGCCACGGTGAGCTGGTAGAGCCAGATCGCGGTGAAGACGATCCACATGATCGGGAACAGGCCGAACACCGCTCCCTCGGTGGCCGAGAGCAGCGCCAGGTGCACCGGCATCCCGAAGGCCGTCACCGCGACCACGACCGCGACGACGAGCGCGGCCAGCCCGGCCCAGTGCGCCTTCCAGCGCAGGGCACCCAGCGTCACGAAGATCGCCACCAGCGGGAGCAGTGCGACGAGCGCGGACAGCCAGACGCTGCCGAGCGGTTCGGGATCTTGCTGGAACACGGGTCCACCCCGGGAGTCGTCGCCGATGACGGTCGCAGCCTGTCACGGTTCGCCCGGATTCACCGGTTCGGCGGTCATCCGGGGCGTACCGGACAGGACGCCCGAAACGAGAGCACACTGTCGTTTGAGCGGTTACCGTGGAGTGCGACGCGCCCGCGACCCTCCGGAGGCCAGCACCATGACCGACACCGCCACGGACTTCACGCTCCCGCTGCACATGCGCCGCGACCGGTTCCTGCCCGACGCCGAGCTGGAGCGCATCCGCGACTCCGGCGACGTCCCGCGGGTGCGGACCGCCTTCGGCGCCGAGGCCTACCTCGTCACCCGCTACGACGACGTGCGGCACGTGCTCGGCGACGCCGCAACCTACTCCAACGCCGGGAGCGCCGAGCTGACCCGCCCGGACGCACCGCCGCTGTCGGAGCGCGAGCAGGAGCAGATGCGGGCCGGCCAGCTGCTGCTGCAGGACCCGCCGGAGCACACCCGTCTGCGCCGCTTCCTCACCCGCGAGTTCACCCAGCGCCGGATGGCCCGCCTGGAGCCGCGGATCACCGAGATCGTCGACACCCACCTCGACGCGCTGGAGGCCGCCGGGCCGGGTGCCGACCTGGTCCCCCTGTTCGCCCTGCCGGTGCCGTCGATGGTCATCTGCGAGCTGCTCGGGGTGCCCTACACCGACCGCGACGAGTTCACCGCCCGCTCGACGCGCCTGCTCGACGTGTCCCTGCCCGCCCGGGAGCGCCTGGCCGTGGGCCGGGAGAACCGCGCCTACATGTCCCGGCTCGTCGATGCGGCGCTGGTCGACCCGGGCGAGGACATCCTCGGCATGCTGATCCGCGAGCACGGCGAGGAGATCGGCCACGACGAGCTGGTCGGGATCGCGTCGCTGCTGCTGATCGCCGGGCACGAGACGACGTCGAACATGCTGTCGCTGGGCACCCTGGCGCTGCTGGAGGACCCGGGGCAGGCCGCGCTGCTGCGCGGCGACCCCGAGCTGGCCCGGCCCGCCGTGGAGGAGCTGCTCCGGTGGCTGTCGATCGTGCACACCGGAGTGGTCCGGGTGACGACGACCGACACCGTCCTGCGCGACACCCCGATCCCGGCGCGGTCGCTGGTGATGTGCTCCCTGCCCACGGCCAACCGCGACACCGGGTCCGGGTTCGACGACCCCGCCCGCCTCGACCTCACCCGCGGCGCGGCCGGGCACGTCGCGTTCGGGCACGGCGTGCACCACTGCCTCGGCGCCCCGCTGGCCCGGATGGAGATGGCGACGGCGTTCCCCGCCCTGCTCCGCCGCTTCCCCACGCTCGCCCCGGCCGGGCCGGTCCCGCCCGAGGCCTTCCGGGCCTACCACTTCGTCTACGGCATGCACACGCTGCCGGTGACCTGGTGAGTCCGGGCGATACCGTGCAGTGATGACCGCTTCGTCGCTCGACGGCTCCCCGGCGGGCCGTCCGCTGCGCGCCGACGCCGCCCGCAACCACCGCCGGATCGTCGACACGGCGGCCGCGGCGTTCGAGTCCGACGGAGCGGACGTCCCGCTGGAGGAGATCGCGCGCCGGGCCGGGGTCGGCGTCGCGACGCTGTACCGCCGGTTCCGGACCCGCGACGTGCTGGTGCGGGCGGTGCTGGACCAGGTGTTCGTCGCCGAGATCGAGCCGACGGCGGCCGCCGGGGACGGCGACCCCTGGGCCGACCTGGCAGGGTCGCTGGGCCGGGCGGTGGAGGCGATCGCCGGACGGCGGACGATCCTGCAGCTGGCCCGCGAGACCGGTGCGTTCGACGTCGAGTCCGCCGAGCGCTACGGCCGGACGCTGACCCGGCTGCTGGACCGGGCGCGCGACGCGGGCGCGGTGCGCCCGGAGCTCACCCCGCGGGACCTGTCGGCGGTGCTGGTCATGGCGCTGGCCGTCGCCGAGGGGTCGGACGCGGCGGAGACGGCGTCGGGCGAGGACCGCGCCCGCTATCTGGCGCTGCTGCTCGACGGGCTGCGGCCGGGCAACCCGCCGCTGCCCCCGGGCTCCGAGGAGCACTAGCAACGATCGGGGCACGGTCGCTGTCGCGGGCGGCGCGGACCCGCTACGGTTCCGGTCGTCCGCTCGGCAACGGCGCCGGGCGGATCCGTACTCCTCCCCCGACCCGCCCGTCGCCGGGACTCAGCCGCCGAACCGGTCGGGGTGCAGCCGCCGGGCGAGCGTCGCGACCGCGTCGGCGTTGCGGATGCCGGGGCTGACCTCGGCGAAGGTCGTGGTGAACACCTTCCCGTGGCGGACCGCGGGGACCGTCGCCAGCGCCGGGTCGTTGCGCAGCCGCTCGGCCAGCGGCTCCGCACCCTCCGGGCCGATGTCGCGCCCGCAGCAGGCCGGGATCACGATCACGTCCGGGCTCGCCGCGACGATGCCCTCCAGGGACACGGTGCGCTGCCGGCCGGCGATGGTGTCGAACGCCTGCCGCCCGCCCGCGGCCTCGACGATCGTCGTCGCGACGTCACCGGTGCCGAAGACCCGCAGCTCACCGGTGCTGCCCGGGGAGTTCAGCATCGCCACCCGCGGACGGTCGGTGACACCGTCGAGCCGGCCGGCGACGTCGTCGAGGGTGCTGCGCATGCCGGCGACGACCTGAGCGGCCCGGTCCTCGGCGCCCAGCAGCCGCCCGAGGTCGGTGAGGTCGCGCTCGACCCCGGCGAAGGACACGTCGTTGTCGCCGATGCTCTGCTGGTTGCCGCCGTCGGCGGTCGGGCAGTAGGCGCTGAACAGGAAGGTCTCCGTGCCGGTGGCGCCGAGCTCGGCGCGGGTGCCGAGGCCCTCCCGGGTGAAGGCGCCGGTGAAGCCGGAGACGACCAGGTCCGGGGCGACCCGCAGCACCTCCTCGCGCGACGGGTATTCCTCGGGCCAGTAGTCCTGCGGCCGGAAGTCCGGGTCGAGCTGTGCCGGCAGCGGGTTGTCCAGGTAGGCCGCGCCGACCAGCCGGTCCCCCGCTCCGAGCGCGAGGACGGCCTCGATGCCGTTCTGGAACATCGCGACGACCCGCTCCGGGCGCTGCACGGGCACGTCGACGCCGCAGTTGACGACCGCGTCCGCCGCGGGGTCCGTGCCGTGGTCGCCGTGCCCGGCGGGTGCCGTGACCGGGTCACCCGCGCCGCACCCCGCGAGGAGCACCAGTCCGGCGAGCAGTGGCGCCCAGCGGCGCGGGTTCCCGATCACCGCGACAGCATAGCCACGACACCTGAGTGGTTCTTCAGATGTGCGGCTCTCGTCACGGCACGGTCCCCGCGCCGCCCGGCGTCAGAGCGCGTGCTGCAGGCGTTCCGCGAGCAGCCCCACGAACCGGGACGGGTCGGCGAGCTCGCCGCCCTCGGCCAGCAGCGCCATCCCGTGCAGCAGCTCGACGGTGCCGCTCTCGTCCTTCCCCGCGGCGCGGGCGTCGCGCAGCCCGGTGACCAGCGGGTGCGACGGGTTGAGCTCGAGGATCCGCTTCACCTTCGGCGGCTCCTGCCCCATCGCCCGGTACATCTTCTCCAGGGTCGGGGTCATGTCGAACTCGTCGCCGACGAGGACGGCCGGGGAGGTGGTGAGGCGGGTGGAGAGCCGCACCTCCTTGACGTCGGAGGTCAGGACCTCGGCCATCCAGGTGCAGAGGTCGGCGAACTCGGTCTGCTTCGCCGCCGCCTCCTCCTTCTCCTCGTCGGTCTGCAGGTCCACCTGGCCCTTGGCGATGGAACGCAGCGGGGTGCCGTCGAACCCGTCGACGGCGTCGACCCACACCTCGTCGACCGGGTCGGTCAACAGAAGGACCTCGTAGCCCTTGTCCCGGAACGCCTCCATGTGCGGGGAGGCCTCGATCGCGGTCCGCGAGTCCCCGGTCATGTAGTAGATCGCGTCCTGGCCCTCGCGCATCCGCTCCTTGTAGGCGGCGAGCGAGGTCGGCGCGTCCGCGTCGTGGGTGGTCGCGAACGCCGAGACCCCGAGGATGGTGTCGCGGTTGTCGGCGTCGGACAGCAGGCCCTCCTTGAGCGCCCGGCCGCACTGCTCCCAGAAGGTCGCGTACTTCTCCGGCTCGTTGTCGCGCAGCGAGCCGAGCACCGACAGCACCTTCCTCACCAGGCGCCTGCGGATCGCCGAGATCTGGCGGTCCTGCTGGAGGATCTCCCGCGACACGTTCAGCGAGAGGTCCGCGGCGTCGACGACGCCCTTGACGAACCGCAGGTACTCGGGGACGAGCGCCTCGCAGTCGTCCATGATGAACACGCGCCGGACGTAGAGCTGGACGCCGCGGCGGGCGTCGCGCAGGTAGAGGTCCATCGGCGCGACCTTCGGCAGGAACAGCAGCGCCTGGTACTCGAAGGTGCCCTCGGCGGCGAGCCGGATCGTCTCCAGCGGCTCCTGCCAGTCGTGGCTGACGTGCCGGTAGAACTCGGCGTACTCCTCCTCGGTCACGTCCTTCTGCGGGCGGGCCCACAGCGCCTTCATCGAGTTCAGCGTCTCGGGGCCGGTCTCGGATTCCGGCTCCGACCCGGACTCCGGTTCCGCCGCCTCGGCCGCCATGCGGACCGGCCAGGTGATGAAGTCGGAGTAGGTCTTCACGATGCGGCGCAGCACCGCGGGGTCGGCGTAGTCGTGCAGCTGGTCCTCGGCGTCGGACGCCTTGAGGTGCAGGGTGACCGCGGTGCCCTGCGGGGCGTCGGCGACCGGCTCGATCGTGTAGGTGCCCTCGCCGTCGGAGCTCCACCGCACGCCCTCGCCCGCGCCTGCCTTGCGGGTCACGAGCTCGACGCGGTCGGCGACCATGAACGAGGAGTAGAAGCCGACGCCGAACTGGCCGATCAGCTCCTGGCGGGCGTCGTCGCCGGCCTCCCGGAGCGTCGCGAGGAGCTCCGCGGTGCCCGACCGCGCGATGGTGCCGATCAGGTCGACGACCTCGTCGCGGGTCATCCCGATGCCGTTGTCGCGGACGGTGAGGGTGCGCGCCCCGGCGTCCGGCACGAGCTCGACGTGCAGGTCCTCGGTGTCGGCGCCCAGGTCCTTGTCCTGGTAGGCGGCGAGGCGGAGCTTGTCCAGCGCGTCGGAGGCGTTGGAGATCAGCTCGCGCAGGAAGACGTCCTTGTTCGAGTAGATCGAGTGGATCATCAACCGCAGCAGCTGCCGGGCCTCGGCCTGGAACTCGATCGTCTCGCCGCCGGTCGGCCTGCCGCCGGTCTCCGCGGAGTCGGTCTTCTGGCTGGTCGACGGATCCGTGCTCACGTCAGTCGTCCTCTCGGGTCTTCGCGGGGTGGTGCGGTCGCGATTGTGCCGAACCGGGACGGCCCCGCGACCTCCAGCCCGCCCCCTGCGCCGTCGCGGTGACCGGTACCGTCGCCGCAGGAAACCCCCGAACCGGACGGATCACCCTCGTGCGCACGACCCGCAGCCCGGCCCGCCGCCTCGTCGCGGTGCTGCTGCTGTCGCTGGTCGCCGCACTCGCCCCGATCGCCGGGTCGCTGACCGCCGAGGCCGTCCCAGCGACGGCGGCGGCCTCGGTCGGGCAGGACGTCGCGCCCGCCGAGGCGCCCCGGCCCGCGCTGCTGGGGCGCTCCGCCCACGACGGTCCGGTCGCCCCGGACGGGGCCTGCCGCCCCGGGCCCGTCCTGGACGTGCTGGTCCTCGACGCCGCCGGGCTCGGGCACGACGCGCCCGCGCCCGTCGACGACCGGACGACGGCCGCCGCCCCGGAGCCCGGGACCGGCGCGGACATCGGGTCCCGGGGGCCTCCGCGGGCCTGACCGGACGACCCCAGCGGTCGCCACCGCCCGCCACTCCCCCGCACCACCCCGCCGTGCCCCGGTCCCGACCGGGGTGCCCGCCGCCGAGGATCCCTGTGAAGCCACGCCCCGTGCTCTGGCGGGCGCTCATCGCGCTCGCCGTGCTCGCCCTGTCCTCCGTCGTCGCGCTCACCACCGCCCCCACGCTGGGCCTGGACCTGCGCGGCGGTACCCAGATCGTCCTGGAGACCCGCGACACCCCCGAGGTCGCCGCCGACGGCGAGGCCACCGACCGCGTGCTGGAGGTGCTGCGCGGACGCATCGACGGGCTCGGTGTCGCCGAGCCCAGCCTGGCCCGGTCCGGAGAGAACCGGATCATCGTCGAGCTCCCCGGGCTGACCGACCCCGCCGAGGCCGCGGAGACCCTCGGCCGCACCGCGCAGCTCACGATGCACCCCGTCCTCGGGGTCGGCGACCCCGCTGCCGGGGGCGCCCCCGGCCTCGACGAGCAGGGCCGGCCGCTGCAGCTCGGCCCCGCCGCGCTGTCCGGCGACCTGGTCGGTTCCGCGATGTCGACGCCCAACCCGCAGGGCGTCGGGCACGTCGTGAACATCGACTTCGACGGTGAGGGCCCCGCCCGTTGGCAGGCCCTCACCGGCCAGGCGGCGTGCGCCCCGATCGGCGATCCGCAGCGGCGCGTCGCGATCGTGCTCGACCAGCAGGTCATCTCCTCCCCGCAGGTCACCGAGCAGACCGCGTGCAACGTCGGCCAGATCGGCGGGCAGACCCAGATCAGCGGCAACTTCTCCCCCGAGCAGGCCTCCGAGCTGGCCGTGCTGATCGAGGGCGGCGCCCTCCCGCTGCCCGTGGAGATCATCGAGCAGCGGACCGTCGGCCCGACCCTGGGTGCGGACGCGATCTCCGCGAGCGCCTGGGCCGCGATCATCGGCTCCGCGCTGGCCGGGGCGTTCCTCATCGTGGTGTACCGGCTCGTCGGGCTCGTCGCCGTCGTCGCGCTCGGCGGGTACGCACTCGTCGCCTACTCGGTGCAGACCGGGCTCGGTGCCACGCTGACGCTGCCCGGCCTGGCCGCGTTCGTCCTGGCGGTCGGCATGGCCGTCGACGCGAACGTGCTGATCGCCGAACGTTCCCGTGAGGAGTACGCGGCGAAGCCGCGCCTGGAACGCGCCTCGGAGATGGGCTACGCGAACTCGCTGTCCGCCGTCGGCGACGTCGCCGTGACCTCGCTGCTCGCCGCCGTGCTGCTGTTCGGGCTCGCCTCGGGCCCGGTCCGCGGGTTCGGCGTCACGCTGGTCATCGGTGTGGTCGTGTCGCTGTTCTCGGCGCTGGTGCTGTCGCGGCTGCTCACCCTCGCCGTCCTCACGATCCCCGCGGTGAAGCGCAGGCCGAGGATCACCGGTATCACCGAGATCGGCCCGGTCCGGCGCAGGCTCGAGGCGAGCGACCCCGGGTTCCTGCGGCGGTCGGCGCGCTATCTCGCCGTCGCCGGGGTCGTCGTGGTCGTGATGGTGTCCGGGCTGTTCGTGCGCGGCCTGGAACTCGGTGTCGAGTTCACCGGCGGCCGGCTGGTCGAGTTCACGACGTCGAACCCGGTGAGCGTGGAGCAGGTCCGCGACGCCGTCGGCACCACCGGGATCGGCGGACTCACCGTCACCGAGACCGGCGACGGCGCGGTCGCGCTGCGCTCCGGCGAGCTCACCGACGCCCAGGTCGGACAGCTGCGCGAGGTCGTCGGCGCGGCGGGCGGCGGCGCGGAGGTGCTGCGCGACGAGCTCATCGGCCCCAGCCTCGGGGCCGAGCTGGCCCGCGGCGGCATCATCGCGCTGGGTGTCGCGCTCGCCGCGCAGTTCCTCTACCTGGCGTTCCGGTTCCGGTGGACGCTCGGTGCCGGTGCGGTCGCGGCGCTGCTGACCAACGTGCTCGTGGTGGTCGGGGTGTTCGCCTGGACCGGGCGCACCGCCGACGGCGTGTTCCTCGCGGCGCTGCTCACCGTCATCGGCTACTCGGTCAACGACACCGTGGTCGTGTTCGACCGCGTGCGCGAGCACTGGGCACGCAACGCGAAGGTGCCGTTCCACAGGGTCGTGGGGTCGGCGGTGCTCTCGACGCTGCCGCGGACGGTCAACACCGGCATCTCGACGCTGACGATCCTGGTCGTGCTGCTGTTCCTCGGCGGGGCGACCCTCGGGGACTTCGCGCTGGCGCTGATCGTGGGCATCGTGGTCGGGACGGTGTCGACGATCGTCGTCGCCGGGCCGGTGTCGATCCTGCTGCAGCAGCGCTGGACCGGACCCGCGCCGCGGACCTCCGGAGCGAAGCAGCCGGTCGGCAAGGCGGGACGGCGGCACCCCTCGAAGGCCGACCGCGCACGGCGCCGCGCCGGCGACGGCGCCGTCGTCTGAGTGCGCGTGGCTCACGTGCGGTCCCCGAGGTCGAGGCGTTCGCCGCAGCGGTCGATCCCGGCGCGGATCATCGCGCCGTAGCCGTCGTCGGGCAGCGCCCCCACCCGGTCCCGGGCCCGGGTCAGGTGGTGGCGCGCCCGGTCGTCGTCGCCGAGGCGGCGGTGCACGTCGGCGAGGTTGAGGTGCAGCGACGGCAGGAACCCGCCGACGCTCAGCGACGCGTGGTGGCGCTGCGCCCGTTCGTCGGTCAGCTCGTCGGCGGCGGCCAGGGCGCGCTCGTCCCACAGCAGCTCGGCGTGCGGGTCGTCCTGCACGTCGGCGGCGTAGTGGGCCAGCGTGCACCGGTGGAACGGGTCGCCGTCGGCGGTCACCTGCTCCCACAGGGCGTCGAACCGGGCGCGGGCCCCGGACCGGTCACCGGCACGGCCCGCCTCGACGGCGGCGCCGACGGCGTCCATGACGGGGTCTGCGGTGGCGGGCCGGTCCACGGGGACCTCCGATGCTCGGGGGTGGGTCGGCACGCATGCTGCACCGGACCCCCGACAGTTCCGCTCAGCCGCGCGGCAGCTCCCGCCAGCGCGCCTCGACCGCGCGCCACTCGCGGTCCAGCCGTCCCGCCGCCCGTGCGCGGCCGGCGACACCGGCGGCCGCGTACACCGCCACCAGGCCGAACCCGCCGACGACCAGCACCGTCGCCGAGCGCAGGATCCCGGCCGTCCGGACCTCGGTCGGGTGCTCCGGGGCGGCCGGGTCACCGTCGGGGCCGACCCACAGCCCGACCGTCCGGCCGGGGGCGACCCGCCCGCCGACGGTCACCGTGGCGGTCCGCACGACGCCGCGGTCGTCGGTCCAGCCGACGTCGACGGGCCCCGGTCCCGCGGTCGTCCCGAGCACGGTCGCGCTCACCCGGGTGGTCCCGGCCGCCCGGGCGGCGGCGGTCTCGGCGGCGTCGCCGACCGCGATCGCCAGCAGCAGGAGCAGTCCGGCCGCGACGGGCACGACGACCCGCCGGAGCCCGGTCAGGGCCCGCTCGACACCGTCGGGCTCGTCGGTGGGGTTCACGGGTCGAGGGTCGGCCCGTCCGGCCCACCGGACAATGCGGAAGTTCCGCTCTCAGCCTTCGGCTGTGACAGAGACGGCGTGGATGTGGTCCGCGAGCGCCAGCACCGCGGGCCATCCCGGCGAGCTCGGCTCCAGGGCCGCGCCCCGGCACAGCGACAGCCTGCGCCGGGCCCACGGCTCCCCCAGCGCGACCACCTGCAGACGCCCGGCGCGGGCCGGGACGGCGGCCGCGCGCCGGGGCACGACGGCGATCCCGGCGCCCGCCTCGGCCAGCGCGACCACCGTGCCCAGGTCCGCGGCGCGGGTGCGGTACCGCGGCGCGAGCCCGGCGTCGGCCGCCTGCGCGTCGAGCGAGAGCTGCAGCGGCGACGACGCGGCCAGCCCCACCATCGGGTGCTCGGCCGCCTCGGCGAACGCGATCGTGTCCCGGCCGTCGAGCACACCCTGCCCGGCGCCGACGACGACCAGCGAGTCGTCGCACAGCGGCTCCGCCCGCAGCCCCTGCCCGGCGGCCACGTGGTCGAGCACGATCCCCAGGTCCGCTCCGCCGTCGGCGAGGGTGCGGGCGGTCTCGACACTGCGCCGCAGGGTGACGTCGACGTCGGAGTGCGGCCGGGCCAGCAGGAACGCCGTCACCGCGCGCGGCACGAGGTCGTGCATCGCCGAGCTCCCGGCGAGCAGCGACAGCGGCGCGCTCGCCGGCCGGGAGTAGGAGGCGATCGCGCCGTCGAGGCGCGCCGCCCGGTCGAGGACCTCGCGGGCGTGCCGGGCCAGTGCCCGCCCGGCCGGGGTGGTGCGGACCCCGCGCCGCTCCCGGACCAGCAGCCCGACCCCCGCGTGGCGTTCCAGGGCGCGGACCCGTGCGCTCGCCGACGGCAGGCTCAGGTTGGCCCGCGCGGCACCGCCGGTGATGGACCCCTCGGCGACGACGTGCAGGAACAGCCGCAGGTCGGTGAAGTCGTACTGCACCCGTCGAGCCTATGGCAGATCCGTACTCCGGGTCGACACGTCCGATGCGGACGGACGCTGTCCGCATCGGGGGCCAGGATCGTCGCCGTGACCCCGACCCTGCAGATCGCGTTCGACGCCGCCGACCCGCACGCCCTCGCGCGGTTCTGGGCGGCCGCCCTCGGCTACGAGGTGGAGGACCACACCGCGGTCGTCGACGGCCTGCTGGCCGCCGGCCACCTCGGCGAGGCCGACGTGCTCGTCGACGGCGACCGCCGCGGATTCCGCGACGTCGCCACCGCCCGCGGACCGGGGCCGCGGCTGTTCGTGCAGCGGGTGCCGGAGCCGAAGTCGGCCAAGAACCGGGTGCACCTGGACCTGCAGGTCGGCCCGGAGGAGGCGCCCGCGGAGGTGGAGCGACTGGTCGCGCTCGGCGCCCGGGTGCTGTGGACGACGGCCGACCGCGGCCCGGTCACCACCACCCTGTGCGACCCCGAGGGCAACGAGTTCTGCGTGACCTGAGATCGCCGCGACCGGCTCAGCCGGGCTCGAAGTCGTAGGTCCGCCCGCCGACCCGGAGCAGGTCGACGGCCGAGACCAGCCCGGCGTCGCCGCCGCCCTGGTTGAACCCGGCGGCGTAGGCGGTCATGTCCGGGTACGCGGCCACAATGTCGGACAGCGTGCGCTGCTCGCCGCCGTCGCGACACTGCCGGTGGGCGTCGACCCGGCCGATCTGCCGGGTCGTGCAGAAGATGCCGGACCCGACGTCGTAACGGGTCCAGGTGCCGGCCGGTGCGCGGTCGGGCAGGTAGGTGAGGACGTGCAGGTCGCCGGCCTCCAGGGTGCCGCCGTCCACGTCGACGGCGATCACGAACGACGGCATCGCCCCGCTCGACGACGACGGGTCGCGGTAGGCCCAGTAGCTCGCGTCGGTGAACCGGGACAGCGGCCCGGCGACCTCGTCGGTGACGTACTGGCGCTTGTCCCCGTCGCCCGGGGTGCGCAGCTCGAGGGCGCCGCTTCCGCCGTCGGGCGGGGCGCCGTGGCGGGCGGTGAACCCGCGGCTGCCGGAACCCTCGTCGAGGGTCCCGGCGAACCGGTTCGACGCCGCCGGGGTGACGGTCACCCGCCCCGAGGGGGCGAACGGGCCGACCGCGACGGCGGGCTGCAGCGAGGCGAGCCCCACGAGCGCGACGACGGCCGCGGCCGTGGCGGTCAGTCCGTTCCGTCGTCCTCGACGCATCCGTCCTCCCCGAGCCGATCGTGGAGATCAACGACCGGGCACGCCCGGGGATACCGCCCGCCTCAGGCCAGCAGGGTGCCCGGCGCCGCCTCGTAGGGCTGGAAGAAGTCGTTGGCGGGCGCCCCGGCGAGGGTGAGCACCAGCGCGGGCACCGCGACGCCGTCGATCTGCTCGCGGAGGATGTCGGCGTGCCCCGCGTGCCGGGCGAACTCCTCGACCAGGTGCACCAGGTAGAAGCGGGCGTGGATCGGGCGCGCGTCGTGGATCCCGTGCCAGGGGGCGGGCGGGGCGGTCGAGTCGCCGGCCGGGTCGGTCTTCGCGACGGTGGCGAGCAGCTCGGCCCGGGCCCGGTCGAACTCCTCGACGGTCGCGGCGACGGTCTCGTCGTCGCCGACGGTGAAGCTCCCGGTGAACTGCGCGAACGCGGCCGCGTCGAGCGGCTGCTCGGTGACGTCGCTCGTCAGCCGGTCCACCGCGCCGCGCATGCAGTAGGAGGCGTGCTTGACCAGGCCACCGACGGACAGCGCGCTGCGGCACGGGGTCGCACGGGCCTGTTCCTCGGTGAGACCGAGGAGCGCGGAGCGGATCGCCGTGAGCTGTTGGTCGATGTAGTTCAGGAGGCCGGTGATCTCGTCGTGGCGAGCGGGTGCGTACATGGTGTCCTCCGGGTGCGCGGGAGCGGCTCGAGGACGACTGTGCCGCCCGATGCGGTCAGGTCCGGTCCTCGACGGCCGGGCTCTCGGCGCTGTTCGTCGCCGTCCCCGCCGCCCACACCGCGGTGAAGATCGCGGGGCGCTCTACCTCGCCTGGCTCGCCCGGGGCATGCTGCGCCCCCGCGGCACGTCGCCGTTCGAGGCCCGCGACCTCGCACCCGAGCGTGACCGGCGCCTGTGCGGTATGGGACTGCTCACGAACCTGCTGAACCCGAAGATCGCCCTGATGTACGCGGCGCTGCTGCCGCAGTTCGTCGACCCCGCCGACGGCGCCACCGGGAGCCGGCTCCTGCAGCTCGGGTCGGTCCAGATCGCCGTCGCGGTGACCGTCAACGGGCTGATCGTCCTCACCGCCGCGTCCGTGTCCGGGTTCCCGGCCGCGCGGCCGCGGGCGATGAAGGTCCAGCGGCGGGTCGCCGGCACCGTGCTCGGCGGGTTCGCCGTCAGGACCGCGCTCAGCCCGGGGCCGGCGACGACCTGACCCGGCACGGTGCGCAGACCGAGGGGTGCGGACGAGTCGGTCTGTAAGCCGGATCCTGTTCCCGGGCACCTCGCGGTGCTCCGTTCGGCGACCATCCATCTCGGCCTGCCGTCGCCGGCAGGCTCCAGCGGTCCACCCGCAGGCTCGGGCGGGCAGCCCTCGAACGCCTGCGCAGCCGTACACGTACGGCCTCTCGACCTTGCTCCGGGTGGGGTTTACCGAGCCACCCCGGTCACCCGGGGTGCTGGTGGTCTCTTACACCACCGTTTCACCCTTACCCCGCGGCTCCGGGGAGCCGCGTGGCGGTCTGTTCTCTGTGGCACTGTCCCGCGGGTCGCCCCGGGTTGCCGTTGACAACCACCCTGCCCTGTGGAGTCCGGACTTTCCTCGGCGGGACCCGGAGGCCCCGCCGCGGCCGCCCGACCGACTCGTCCGCACCGACGAGGGTAGTCAGGAGGCGGCGGTGCGCCGCAGGAGGGTCGCCAACTCCTCCCGGGTGGGCCCGGCGGCGGGGGCGGGGCGCCAGCCACCGGCGTAGACGGCGTGGGCGAGCGGCTCGACAGTGTCGAGGCTCGCCGGACCGGCCAGCATCGCGAGATAGGGCCCGAGCGCGGCCCCGATCCGGCCGTCGACCTCGGCGGCCGCCATGATCAGGGGCGACGGCAACGGGCCGGTGAGGTCCACGTCGCCGCCCGCCCAGGCCCGGCGGGCGTGGTCGTCGGACCGCACGTGGTCCTCCACCCAGGGGCGCATCTCGGCGTCGCACCAGGCCCCGAAACCGCCGATCTCGCCGGTGTCGATGCGCCGCAGCAGCTCGCGGCACTGCATCATCGTGGTGGCGAGGCCGCGGCCGAACATCGGTGTCGTGGTGCAGACGGCGTCGCCGACGAGCACCAGCCCGTCGACGTCGGGCTGGGAGCGGTAGTGGTTGTACAGCCGCCCGCCGGGCAGCACCGGGGTGATCGGGACGGCCCGCCCGGGGTCGGTCCACGCGTCGAGCCCGGGGATCGCCCGGCAGGCCGCGTCGAAGACGGCCTCGTGCCGCAGCTCCCGTAGGCTCCCGGCCGGCCGGACCAGCAGCACCGAGAACACACCGGCCTCGTGCCGGAAGACGATGACCTGGTAGCCGTCGAGGTCGGCCTGCCAGGCCAGCGGGTTGGTCATCGGGCCGGGGTCGGCCGGGTCGTGCAGCCGGTACTGGCGGCTGACGTAGGCCGCACCGGTGTCGCCCTCCACGGCCGGGCCGCCGGTGAGGTCGCGGGTGGCCCGGCCGGACCGTCCGGAGGCGTCGACCACCAGGTCCACCGGCTCTCCCACCCCGTCGACGACGAGGCCGCGGGCCCGGCCGCCGGAGACGGCCACCCCGTCGACGTGCCCGCGGCGGATCTCCAGGCCCGGCTCGCGGGTGGCGACGTCGCGCAGCGCCCGTTCGAACGTCGCGCGGCGCGACCGCATCCCCCCGGTCATCCGGCGGCCGTCCGGGAGGACGAACACGATCGGTTCCGCGCCGGCGGCGACCCACGCCGCGTGGGCCTCGGGCAGCTCGGCGAGCAGCCCCTCCCCCACCTGGGGACGGACCCCGTGCGGGTGGTGGAACTGCATCACCCCGCGGCGTGCCCACGTCCCGTCGGGGTCCGGGCCGGTGTCCCGGTCCACGGCGAGGACGGCGTGCCCGCGCCGCGCGAGCGTCGCGCCGAGGAACAGCCCGGCCGGGCCCGTACCGATGATGCCGATCCGCATGGTGGCCTCCGCGCGCCGTGGGCGCCGCCCAGGGTGCACCCGGATCCGGGCGGAGTCCATCGCCCGGATGCCGGGGTCAGGTCCCGCAGAACGTCGTGAACGGCGGCGAGTCCGGCCCGGCGGGCCGGGCGTAGCGCTCGTAGCCCTCGCGCTCGGTGAACGGGTCGGCCAGGACCTGCAGCAGCCACTGCACCGGTTCGAGGTCGCCGTCGACGACCGCGGCCCCCAGCGCCTCCTCGACCAGGTGGTTGCGCGGCACGTACACCGGGTTGACCCGGTCCATCGCGCCGGCGTCCGGGCCGGCGGCCCGCCAGGACTCCAGCCACGGGTCGAACGCGGCCGGGTCGGACAGCAGCGCCCGGACCGGGCCGGCGTCGCCGCGGGCGGCGTCGGAGAGCCGCCGGAAGAACAGCGTGTGGTCCGGCTTCTGCGCCTCCAGCAGCGCGAACAGGTCGGTGAGCAGCTCGGGGGTGCCGACGCCGATCTTGGCGAGGTACCCGCGGTCGCGGGCGGCGAGGTACAGGTCGGCGAAACCCCTGAGCTCCCCGGTGGCCAGGGCCACCGCCTCCTGCTGGTCCTCGGCGAGCAGCGGGAGCAGCGCCTCGCCGAAGCGGGCGAGGTTCCACTGCGCGATGCCGGGCTGGTTGCCGTAGGCGTAGCGTCCGCCCGAGTCGATCGAGGAGTACCAGGTCGTCGGGTCGTGGGCGTCGAGGAACGCGCACGGGCCGTAGTCGATGGTCTCGCCGGAGATCGTCATGTTGTCGGTGTTCATGACGCCGTGGACGAACCCGATCTGCATCCACCGCGCGACCAGCTCGGCCTGGGCGGTGATCACCGCGCGGTAGAGCTCGAGCGCCGAGGACGCCTGCGGGTGGTGCCGGGCGATCGCGTACTCCGCGAGCCGGCGCAGCACGTCGACCTCGCCCGTCGCGGAGCCGCTGCGCGATCCGCCTGCGCTACTCGCGGCGGCGAACTGGAACGTCCCGACCCGCAGGTGGGACGACGCGGTGCGGGCGAGCACGGCGCCCGGCTCCGGACCGCGGTCGCGCAGCACGTGCTCGCCGGTCGCGGTAACCGCGAGCGAGCGCGTGGAGGGCACCCCGAGCGCGTGCATCGCCTCGGAGATCACGTACTCGCGCAGCATCGGGCCGAGCGGGGCCTTCCCGTCGCCGCCGCGGGCGAACGGGGTGCGCCCGGAGCCCTTGAGGTGCAGGTCGCGGCGGGCGCCGTCGGGGGTGACGAGCTCGCCGACGAGCAGCGCCCGGCCGTCGCCGAGGCGCGGCGAGTAGTTGCCGAACTGGTGCCCGGCGTACGCCTGCGCGACGGTCGTCGCCGAGTCGGGCACGGTCGTGCCGGTGAGCAGCGCGACGCCCTCGGGGGTGCGCAGCTGCGCCGGGTCGAGGCCCAGCTCACCGGCCAGGGACTCGTTGAGCAGCACCAGCCGCGCGGCCGGCGCCGGGGCGGCCTGCCAGGGCAGGTAGAGCCCGTCCAGGTCGCGGACGAAGGTGTTCTCGAACGCGATCTCGGTGGCAGCGGTCATGGGTTCCAGGCTACGGACCCGCAGGGTCGGCCGCCGGGGACGACCGCGGCGTTGCACCGGGATACCGTCCGGTGGTGATCGACCCCTCCCAGCCGTGGGCGCTGGTGTTCCTGCTGGTGGCCGGGCTGCTCGCGGGTGCGGTGAACGCCGTCGCGGGCGGCGGGTCGCTGCTGGTGTTCCCGGCGCTGCTCGGGGTGGGGTTCCCGCCGCTGGCGGCGAACGTCACCAACTCGGTCGCCCAGTGGCCGGGCTACGCCGGGCTGGTGCTCGGGGCCCGCCGCGAGCTGCCCGGGCAGGGCGGACGGATCGCGGTGACCGCGGTCGCCGCGGCACTGGGCGGCGGAGTGGGCTGCACCCTGCTGCTGGTGCTGCCCGGCAGCGTGTTCGACGCCGTGGTGCCCGTCCTGGTGATCCTGGCCAGCCTGACGATGGCGGTCGGGCCGTGGCTCAAGCGCCGGATCGGCGACCCGGCCGACCGGGGGCGGGACCGCACCCCGGCGCTGCTGGCCGCGATGTTCCTCGCCGCGGTCTACGGCGGCTACTTCGGCGGGGCCCTGGGCGTGGTGCTGATCTCGACACTGTCGCTGTTCGCCCACGACGAGCTGCGCAGGCTCAACGCGCTCAAGGGCGTGCTGTCGCTGGTCGTCGCGACGGTGACGGTCGTCGTGTTCGCCCTCGGCGCCCCGGTCGACCGGCTCGCCGTCGCGCTGCTCGCCCCGACCACGCTGGTCGGCGGCTACGTCGGCGCCCTGGTCGCGCGGCGGATGCCGGAGACCCTGCTGCGCTGGGCCGTGGTCCTGCTGGGCCTGGCCGTCGGCGTCGCGCTGCTGTTCACGTGAGCCTCCTGCTGGCGGTCGCGCTGCTGGCCGCGGTCCTGGCCGCCGCGACGCTGCGTCCGTTCGGGCTGCCCGAGGCCGTGGTCGCGGTCCCGGCGGCGCTGGTCGCCGTCGCCGCCGGGCTGGTGACCCCGGCCGGGGCGTGGACCGAGATCGGCGAGCTCGCCCCGACCGTCGGGTTCCTCGCCGCGATCCTGCTGCTCGGGCACCTCGCCGACGCCGAGGGCGTGTTCCGCTGGCTGGGCGCGCGGCTGGCGACGGCGTCGGCCGGGTCCCCGCGACGGCTGCTGGTCGCCGTCTTCGCCGCAGCGGCCGGGACGACCGCGGTGCTGAGCCTGGACGCGACGGTGGTCCTGCTGACCCCGGTCGTGCTGGCGACGGCGGCCCGTCTCGGGGTGGCGTCGCGGCCGCACTCGTTCGCCTGCGCGCACCTGTCGAACTCGGCGTCGGGGCTGCTGCCGGTGTCGAACCTGACGAACCTGCTGGCGTTCTCGGCGTCGGGGGTGGGGTTCCTGACCTTCGCCGGGCTGATGGTCGGACCGTGGGTGGCGGTGATCGTCGTCGAGTACCTGGTGCTGCGGTGGGTGTTCCGGCGCGACCTCGCCGCGGCGCCGGAGCCCGCCCCGGCCGATCCCGCGGTGCCCGCCCCGGCGGCACCGGTCGTCGCGCTGGCGGTGCTCGGGCTGACCCTGGCCGGGTTCGCGGTGGCCTCCCCACTGGGCGTCGAACCGGGCTGGGTCGCCGCGGCCGGGGCCACGGTGCCGGCGGTGCGGGCGCTGGTGCGGCGCGAGACCGGGCCGCTGCGCCTGGTCGCCGCGGCCTCCCCCGGGTTCTGCCTGTTCGTGCTGGCCCTGGGCGTGGTCGTCGCCGGGCTCAGTGCGCAGGGGCTGTCCGGCTGGATCGGTGCGCTGCTGCCCGCCACCCCGGACCTGACCGGGCTGCTGGTCACCGCGGCCGTCGCGGCGGTGCTGGCGAACCTGGTGAACAACCTGCCCGCGACGCTGGTGCTGCTCACCGCGCTCGGCCCGGCCGCGCACCCCGGGCTGGTGCTGGCGATGCTGCTGGGCGTCAACATCGGGCCGAACCTGACCTACGCCGGGTCGCTCGCGACGCTGCTGTGGCGGCGCATCGCCACCGGCCACGGCGACCCGCCCCAGCTCGGCACGTTCCTGCGGCTGGGGGCGCTTACCGTCCCGCTGGGCCTGCTCGCCGCGACGACCGCGCTCTGGGCCGCGCTCGCGGTGCTGCCGCAGTAGCGGCACGGCCCGGACAGCACGACGGCCCCGCCCGGAAGGGGCGGGGCCGGTCGCGGACGGTGGGCAGGGATCAGAACTCGTGGGCCATGTCGTGGCCGAGGTCGGTGTCCGGGTCCATCTCGCGGGCCGGGACACCCATCGGGCGTGAGCTGCCGCGCCGCTGCTGGGGCAGCCGCGCGATCACCTTCATCTCGTGTGCCAGGTCGTAGCCGTAGTCGTGCTCGTGGATCTGCGACATCGCTGTCCTCACCGTCTCCCTGTTCCCCGCCGACACCGAGACTGTCGTTCACGCTCCGTAGGTTGACCACCCCGTACGGTGCACGCGAAGCATCGCTCAGGTGAGGAACGGGGACAACTGTCCGGAGTCGACACCGCCCGATCGGGTCAGGACGGTATCGATCCAGCAGGCGGTGACGGACCGGTGGCTACCGGACGTCGTCCAGGTACGAGGTCTCGTTGACCAGACGCACCGAGGCGCCCCCGTCGGGGTAGAAGTCGGCGATGTTGAGGCAGGCCAGGTCCAGGTGCATGCGGTAGAGCACCGCGTCGCCGGCGCCGAGCGCGGTGCGGAGCAGCATCTTGATCGGCGTGACGTGGCTGACCAGGACCACCGTCCGCCCGGCGAACTCCTCGACGATCCGGGCACGCTCGGCCTCGACCCGCTCCCCCACCGCGCGGAAGCTCTCGCCGCCCGGCGGTTCGACGTCGGCGGAGCCGAGCCAGCGGCCGTGCAGCTCGGGGTCGCGCTCGCGGGCCTCGGTGAAGGTGAGGCCCTCCCAGCCGCCGAAGTCGGTCTCGATCAGGCCGTCGCGGACCTCCAGGTCCGCCCCGGTCGTCTCGGCGACGGCGGCCGCGGTCTGGCGGGCCCGGCGCAGCGGCGAGGACAGCACCACGGCCGGCTCGACGCCCTGGCCCGACAGCCGCGTCGCCAGCGCGCGGGCCGCGGCGGCGGCCTGCTTCTGGCCCAGCTCGGTCAGCTCGGGGTCGCCGTGGCCGGAGTAGCGGCGCTCGACCGACAGCTCGGTCTGGCCGTGGCGCAGCAGGATCAGCCGCGTCGGGGAGCCCGCCTGGCCGGTCCACGCGGCCGCGGCGGCCGCGGAGTCCGTCGACGCGGTCGCCTCCGCGGGCGGCTTCGGCGCCGGTCCCGCCGCCCCGGACGGGTCCAGGGTGGGGCTCGACTCCCCGTCCATCGCGCGGTTGGCGAGCGCGTCGGCGCGGGCGTTGTCCTTGCGCGGGATCCACACGAAGGTGACCGCGTCGAAGTCCGCCGCCAGCTCGCGGGCGGTGTCGGCGAGCTCCTGCAGCGGCGGGTGCTTGATCTTCCAGCGCCCGCTCATCTGCTCGACGACGAGCTTGGAGTCCATCCGGGCCTCGACCTCGGTGGCCCCCAGGTCGCGGGCGGCCCTCAGCCCGGCGATCAGGCCGCGGTACTCGGCGACGTTGTTGGTGGTGGTCCCGAGGCCGTCGTAGACCTCACCGAGCACCTGGCGGGCGCCGGCGTCGAGCACGACCGCGCCGTAGCCGGCGGGCCCGGGGTTGCCGCGGGAGCCGCCGTCCGCCTCGACGACCAGCTTCACCTGCCACGCACCAGGATCGCGCCGCACTCCTCGCAGTGGACGACCTCGTCGGCGGCCGCCGTGCGGACCTGCCCGAGGAAGGTCCGGTCGAGCTCGAGCCGGCAGGCGCCGCAGCGGGACTCGCTCAGCTGCCCGGCCGCGACCCGGCCGCCGGCGCGGATGCGCTCGTAGTCGGCGAGCAGGTCCGCGGGCAGCGCGGCGACGACCTCGGTGCGGGCGCGGTCGCGCCCGGCGCGGGTGGCGTCGATGTCGCCCTCGGCGGACTCGCGCTTGGCGGTCACCTCGCCGACCGCGGTCTCGGCCTCGGACAGCTCGCCGCGGGCGTGGTCGAGCTCGATGCCCACGGCCTCGCGCTCCTCCATGATCCCCAGCTGCTCGTCCTCCAGGACGCCCTGGCGGCGGGCGAGGGTGTCGAGCTCGTGCTGCAGCTCGGTGGCCTGCTTGGCGGAGATGCCCGAGCCGGCGAGCAGGGTGTGGTCGCGCTCGGTGCGGGCACGGACGCCGTCGATGTCGCGTTCGAGCCGGGCGATGTCGCGGTCGAGGTCACCGGCGCGGGTCTCGGCGCGGACCAGGGCGTCGCGCGCCGCACGGACCCGCTGCTCGGCCTCGTCCAGCTGCGCGAGCTCGGGCAGCGTCGAGCGCCGGTGGGTGAGCCGGCCGATCTCGGCGTCCACCTCGGCCAGCGTCACCAGCTTCGCCTGCGCGGTGGGATCGGCCTTCATGCACTCGCCTCCGGTTGTCCTGCTGTCGTGTCGGAACCGCGGCTCGGGGCGGCGGTGGTCCAGGGGTCGGTACGGGCCCGCGAGACCGCGACCGAGACGCTACCTGCGAGGGCCTCGGCCACGACCCCGGCCGCCTGCCCGCACCACGGCCACTCCGAGGCCCAGTGGGCGACGTCGACCAGCGCGGGGGTCGGGCCACCGGGACCGGTCCCGGCGAGCGCGTGCTCGGAGGCGGGGTGGTGGCGCAGGTCGGCGGTGACGAACGCATCGACGCCGGCCCGGGCGGCGGAGTCCAGGGCCGAGTCCCCGGCACCGCCGCAGACCGCGACCCGGCGGATCGGGCGCTCCGGGTCCCCGGCACCGCGCACCCCCCATGCGGTGGCGGGCAGCGCCGCGGCGACCCGGCGGGTGAACGCCGCGAACGGCTCGGCGCCGGCGAGCTCGCCGACCCGGCCCAGCCCCAGCGACGACGGCAGCGGCGCCATCTCGAGCAGGTCGAAGGCCGGTTCCTCGTAGGGGTGCGCGGCCCGCAGCGCGGCGACGACGTCGCGGCGCCGCGACCGCGGCAGCACCATCTCCAGCCGGGTCTCCGCGACGCGCTCCAGGCGGCCGACCGATCCGATGACCGGGGCGGCGCCGTCGAGGGGCCGGAACTGGCCGGTCCCGGCGGTGGCGAACGAGCAGTGCGAGTAGTTGCCGATCGCGCCGGCACCGGCCTCGGACAGGGCGGTGTGCACGGCGGCGATGGACGGGCCGACCGGTACGAAGGTGACGATCTTGTCCAGGGCCGGGCCGGGTTCCGGTTCCAGCGGGCCGGACACGGTCAGCCCGAGTGCGGCGGCGAGCGCGTCGGAGACGCCCGGGTCGGCGACGTCGGCGTTGGTGTGCGCGGTGAACAGCGCGACCCCGGCGCGGATCAGCCGGTGCAGCAGGGCACCCTTGGGGGTGTCGGCGCCGACCCCGTGCACCCCGCGCAGCAGCAGCGGATGGTGGGTGACCAGCAGCTGGGCGCCGGAGGAGATCGCCTCGTCGACGGTCTCCGGGGTGGGGTCGACGGCGAACAGCACCCGGGAGACGGTGTCGTCGGGGTCGCCGCAGACCAGGCCGACCGCGTCCCAGTCCATGGCGAGCCGGGGCGGGTAGGCGGCGTCGAGGGCGGCGACGACGTCGCGCAGCGTGCTCACGCCGACACCGCCAGCCGGCGCAGCACCGCGTCGAGGGACTCGACGAGGCGGCGGACCGTCTCCGGCGGGCGGACCGCGACGCGCAGATGGTCGGGCCCGAGACCGGGGAAGGTGTCGCCGCGGCGCACCGCGATCCCGGCCTCGCGCAGCATGCGCCGCACCGCCTCGCCGGTGCCGTCGGGCAGGTGCAGCAGCAGGTACGGGGCGGGCCCAGCCGAGACGCCGACGCCGTCGATGCCCGACAGCGCCGCGGCCATGGAGACGCGGTGCGCGGCGAGCCCGCGGGCCTTCCGGTCCGCGGCGGAGACCGCGTCGGGCTCGCAGCAGGCGATGACCGCCTCCAGGGCGGGGGTGGAGACCGGCCACGGCGGGCGGCTCGCGGCGAGCCGGGCCAGCAGCTCGGGGGCGCCGAGCGCGTAGCCGGCGCGCAGCCCGGCCAGTGCCCAGGTCTTGGTCAGCGAGCGGAACACCAGCAGGCCGGGCACGCCCGCGTCGCCGGCGAGGGTCTCCGGCTCGCCGGGGACGGCGTCGGCGAACGCCTCGTCGACGAGCAGGGTCCGCCCCGGGCGGGCGAGCGAGCGCAGCGCGGCGGCCGGGTGCAGCACCCCGGTGGGGTTCGTCGGGTTCCCGACGACGACGAGGTCGGCCTCCTCGGGCACCGCGGCCGGGTCGAGCGCGTGCCCGGTCGCGGCGTCGGTCAGCACCCGCACCACGTCCACCCCGCCGCCGCGCAGCGCGGCCTCCGGCTCGGTGAACCCGGGGTGCACGACGGCGGCGAGCCGGGGGCGCAGCGTCGGGAGCAGCGCGAAGCCCTCCGCGCTGCCCGCGAGCACCAGCACCTCGTCCGCGTCGCGACCGTGCCGCGCCGCGACGGTGGCGCGGGCGCGGGCGTCGTGGTCGGCGCGCGGGTAGCGGCCGAGTCCGTCCAGGGTCGCGACGAGCCGGTCCCGCAGCCAGGGCGGGGGGCCGTCGCCGATCACGTTGACGGCGAAGTCGACGAGCCCGTCGGCGGCCTCGGCGTCGCCGTGGTGCCGCAGGTCGTGCCCGCCCGCGTGATCCGTCCCGGCCGCATGGTGATCGAACGGCATCGGGACACCCTACGGCGCGCACCGGTGCGCGGTGGACAATGGCCCGGCCACCCACCCGAGGCGTCAGGGTCGACGTCGGTGCCCCCGCTCCCCGGAGGAACGTCGCAGTGAACGTCGTCTTCGTCTGTACCGGCAACATCTGCCGGTCCCCGATCGCCGAGAAGATCCTGGCCGCCGAGGTCGAGGCCGCCGGGCTGGCCGACCGGGTGCGGGTGACCAGCGCCGGGACCGGTCACTGGCACATCGGGCAGCCGATGGACTCCCGCGCCGCCCAGGTGCTGGCCGAGCACGGCTACGACACCGCCCACAGCGCCCGGCAGGTCGACTCGGAGATCCTCTCCGCGGACCTGCTGGTGGCGCTGGACATGGGGCACCTGCGGACCCTCGAGCAGTCGGTGCCCGATCCCAGGCGGGTCCGGCTGCTGCGCTCGTTCGACCCGGCTGCCCCCGCGGGCGCCGAGGTGCCCGACCCCTACTACGGCGGCCCGGACGGGTTCGCCGAGGTCCACGCCATGATCGCCGCGGCGGTGCCCGGCCTGGTCGAGCACGTCACCCGGAACGCATGAGGGACCGCGTCGCCCGGCTGACCGGCCGCGCGGTGCGGGAGGGGCCGGCCGGGCACCCGCCGCGCGCGACCCTGGACGACGGCACCGTCGTCGTGGTCAAGGACTCCTCGGCCGACCCGGGGGCGGCCACCGCCGAGGCCGCGGGGCTGCGCTGGATCGCGGTGCCGGGCGGTCCGCCGGTCCCGCGCGTGCTGGGCGCCGACGACGCGCTCCTGGTCACCGGGCTCGTCGCCCCCGGCCGGGCGACGCCGGCCGCCGCGGAGCGGTTCGGCCGGGAGCTGGCGACGCTGCACGCCGCCGGGGCCGACGCGTTCGGTGCCCCGCCGCCGGGCGGGCCGGCGCGGGCGTGGATCGGGCACACGCGGATGGAGAACCGTCCGCACGACGGACCGTGGGGCGACTGGTTCGCCGCCGACCGCGTGCTGCCCTACCTGCGGGCCGCCCGGGACCGCGGCGCCCTCGACCCGGCCGGGGCCGCCTCCGTCGACGACGTGTGCGGGCGGATCGGCGTCCTGGCCGGGCCGGACGAGCCGCCGGCCCGGCTGCACGGCGACCTGTGGTCGGGCAACGTGCTCTGGGGTCCGCGCGGCGACGGGGACGGGGACGGCGCCGCGTGGCTGATCGACCCGGCCGCGCACGGCGGGCACCGCGAGACCGACCTCGCGATGCTGGACCTGTTCGGGCTGCCGCACCTCGACGTCGTCCTCGCCGCCTACGACGAGCACTCCCCGCTCGCCGACGGGTGGCGCGAGCGGGTCGACCTGCACCAGCTGTTCCCGCTGCTGGTGCACGCCGTGCTGTTCGGGGGCGGGTACGGCGCGCGGGCCGTCGCGGCCGCGCACCGTCTCCGCTGATCCCCCGGTCTCAGTACGCCCCGTGCTCCCCGCGCAGCGGGAACCCGGCGGCGCCGCCGTCGGCGAGCTTCACCCCCAGCACCTGGTGGAGCTGGATGTTGTTCAGCTCGAAGCCCAGCCGGCACGCGGCCATGTAGAGCCGCCACACCCGGGCCCGGCCGACACCGACCTCGGCGACGGCGTCGGTCCAGTTGCGCTCCAGGTTCGCACCCCAGTCCCGCAGCGTCATGGCGTAGTGCTCGCGCAGGTTCTCCTCGTGCCGGATCTCGAACCCGGCCTCGTTCATCGCGTCCACCAGCGCCGCGACCGGCTCCAGCTCCCCGTCGGGGAACACGTAGCGGTGGATGAACGGGTCGGTGTGGCGGTGGTCGGGCCGGTGCGGCTGGGTGATGCAGTGGTTCAGCATCCGCCCGCCCGGCCGGAGCTTGGCGTACATCGACGCGAAGTAGGAGTCCAGGTTGGCCTTGCCGATGTGCTCGGTGAGGCCGATGGAGGACACCGCGTCGTAGACGCCGTCGGGGACGTCGCGGTAGTCGAGGTGGCGCACCTCGGCCAGCTCGGACAGCCCCTCGCGGGCGATCGCCTCCTGCGCCCAGGCGGCCTGCTCCTTGGACAGGGTCACCCCGAGCGCGCGGACGCCGTGCTCGCGGGCGGCGTGGCGGACCATGCCGCCCCAGCCGCAGCCGACGTCGAGCAGGCGCCTCCCCGGCTTCAGGTCCAGCTTGGTCGCGACGAGCGAGTACTTGGCGGCCTGCGCGGTCTCCAGCGACGCGTCGGCGTCGGGGTAGGCCGCGCAGGTGTAGGTCATCGACGGTCCGAGCACGAACTCGTAGAACCGGTTGGACACGTCGTAGTGGTGCGAGATGGCCTGCGAGTCGCGCCGCTTGGAGTGCAGCAGCCCCTTGGGGCGCGCCTCCAGGTCGGGCGGCGGCATCCGGTGCTCGCGCCAGTAGGGCAGCAGCCGCCGCGCGAGCCACAGCTGCTCCCGTCGCGGGATCGAGTGCAGCGTCACCTCCGACATTGCGCGCAGCGCGGTGTGGAGGTCCCCGTCGACGTCGATCTCCTCGGTGACGTAGGCCCGGGCCAGCCCGAGCGAGCCGGGGGCGCTCACCAGCCGGGCCAGTGCCCGGGGCGAGTTCACCCGCAACGTGACCGGGGCGTCGTCGGGTCCCGCCCGTGACCCGTCGAACGCCTCCACCCGCAGCTCACGCGCGGAGCCCAGGACGTGGGACAGGATCCCCGCCACCGGCTCGATCGTCGTGGTCCGCCGCTCCAGCACTCCTGTCATCGCCGATCCCTCCCCAGTCGATCCCCGCGATGCCCTCAGCGGCCGGTGACCTTCCGGAACAGGTCGGCTGCCCGACCGTCCGGGTCGTACCGCTGCTTCACCGCCCGGTAGGCCGCACCGTTGTAGTGCGCCCAGAACTCGTCCTCGCCGTAGTGCACGGTCGAGTACAGCGACTTGTGCCCGCCCAGGTCGGCGACGCACTCCTCGATCAGCCGGTTGTGTGCCCACCGGTCGCCCGGTTTCTCCGCCACCGACGACCAGAACCCGACGTTGACGTAGAGCCGGCCCGGCTCCATCGGGTAGAGCGGCCAGGTCCGCTCGCCGCGCAGCTGCAGCGGGCAGAGCCAGACCGGCTCGATCGGGATCTCCCGGTGGAAGAACTCCAGGAACTCCGGGAGCCGCTCGACGGGAATCTCGACGTCCTGCACGACCATCTCCTCGGCCGTCCCGCCGAGGGCCTCGCGGACCCGGTTCGACGCGCCGTGGCGCTGGTCGAGGGCGACGAGGCGGCGGTAGACGTCCGAGCGGCGCCAGCGGCGCGGCCAGAACCGGCGCACCGCCGGGTGCTGCACGCCGAACGCCCGCGAGCACCAGAACCAGTCGGTGTCCCAGCGCCACAGGTAGTCGTGCACGGTGAGGTGGTCGACCGGGCGGCGCTGCAGCGACCGGTAGAACACCTCCTGGCCGGTGTAGTCGGAGATCCGCGCGCCCGGCATCGGGGCGTCGACGAACTCGCCGGTGGTCAGGTACTGCTCGTCGGGTCCGAACACGACGCCGTCGAGGAAGTCGACCTCCCCCGCGGCGACGAACCGCTCGATCGCCGCCGACGCGGCGGACGCGCTCGCGTACCGGTGGTGGGTGAGCTTCACGAACGGCTTCACCGGGGCCAGCTCGACGACCAGGCGGACCGCGTAGCCGAGCGTCCCGTAGGAGTTGGGGAAGGCCGCGAACAGGTCGGCGTGCTCGCCGTCGGGGGTCACGTGCAGCAGCTCCCCGGCCGGGGTGAGCACGTCCATCTCCAGCACCGACTCGTGCGGCAGCCCGGCGCGGAACGACGTCGACTCGACCCCGAGACCGGTGACCGCTCCCCCGAGGGTGATCGTCTTGAGCTGCGGGACGACCAGCGGCATCAGCCCGTGGACGAGGGTGGCGTCCACGATGGTCTCGTAGGTCGCCATCCCCTGGACCTCCGCGGTGCGGCGACCGGGGTCCACTCCGAGCACACCGTCCAGGGCGGAGGTGTCGAGGCGGCGCGCGGCGGCACCGGTGTCGCGGTCACCGAACCGGAACAGGTTCGACGACGGCTTCCCCAGCTGGACGGCGCCGGCGCCGGTTCGCGCCCGGCGCAGGGCTTCCACCGCGGCGTCGTGCGCGGTTCGGGTGGCGGTCCCGGCGGACATGACCGCGACGATAGACCCATATCGTTTGCGAGGCTCATGATTAACGGAGGGTCCTCCGTCACACGCTGCAACGATCTTCCCGGCGGGCGGCACCGGCACCGTCGTGATGTCATCGCGCGCGTGGCACACACCAACGAGAACCCCGCGCAGAACGTCACCTTCCCCTCCGGCGACGGCACCGCGCACGGCTACCTGGCCCTCCCGGAGTCCGGGTCCGGGCCCGGCCTGATCGTCATCCAGGAGTGGTGGGGCCTGACCGACCACATCGTGGCTGTCACGAACCGGTTCGCCGCCGAGGGCTTCGTCGCGCTGGCGCCCGACCTCTACGGCGGTCGGACCACCCACGACTCCGACGAGGCCGGGGCGCTCATGGGCGAACTGCCCGTGAACGGCGCGGCGACCGACCTGGCCGGGGCCGTGGAGTTCCTGCTCGGGCGCGACGACGTCACCTCCTCCGCCGTCGGTGCGGTCGGCTTCTGCATGGGCGGCGGCTTCGTGCTGGTCCTCGCCGCGCAGCAGGGCGACAAGGTCGCGGCCGCGGTGCCGTTCTACGGCGTGCTCAAGGAGGACTACCCGTCGTTCGCGGACCTGACCGCGGCCGTGCAGGGCCACTTCGGGTCCGAGGACACCATGGCCCCGCCGGACGCGGTGGAGGCACTCGCCGACCGCATCCGGGCCGAGTCCGGCACCCGTCCCGAGTTCCTGCAGTACCCGGCCGGGCACGCCTTCTTCAACGACGAGAACCACCTGGGGACCTACGACGTCGAGCAGGCCGAGATCGCGTGGGCCCGCGCGACGCAGTTCCTGCGCGAGCACGTCAAGTAGCGGCTCAGCGGGAGCGCAGCAGCTCCCGGGCCACGGCGGGCAGCGTGGCGGGTCCGGTCCGCAGCCGGACCCGCTGCGCGGCCGCGGTGAGGCCGACGTACTCGTCGGAGGTCAGCGCGATGTCGGCCGCGGCCACGTTGGACTCCAGCTGCGCCACGCTCGACGCACCGGGGATGGCCACCGTGTTCGGGTGGGACACCACCCACGCCAGCGCGACCTGCGACGGCGTCGCGTCGTGCGCGGAGGCGACGTCGCGCAGGGCGTCGGTGAGCGGGGCCAGCGCGGCCAGGTTCTCCGGCAGCCACTCCGGCTTGCTGCGGCGCACCGCGTTCGTGGGCCGGTGGCCCGCGTCGTAGCGGCCGGTGAGCAGGCCCTGGGCGAGCGGGCTGTAGGCCATCACGATGCGGCCGTGCGCGGCGGCGTGCGGGACCAGCGCCGCGACGGGCCGCCGGCGCAGGAGGCTGAACTCGACCTGGTTGGACAGCACGGGTCCGCCCAGCGCCTCCTCCGCGGCCCGCCAGCGGTCCAGCGTGTACGACGAGACGCCGGCGTCGCGGACCAGCCCGGTCCGCTGCAGCTCGGCCATCCCGCGCATCGCCGAGGCGTCGCCGACCAGCGGGTGCGGCTTGTGCACCTGGTAGAGGTCGATCTCGGTCACCCCGAGCCGGGCGGCGGAGGCGGCCGCGCGCCGGCGCAGCACCGGACCCAGGGGCAGGACCGGGAAGAACTTCGTCGCGATCACGACGTCGTCGCGCCACCCGGGGCCGCCGCAGGCGCGCAGCGCGTCGCCGAGGATCCGTTCGCTGCGCAGCGGGCCGTAGAGCTCCGCGGTGTCGAACACGGTGACGCCCAGCTCACGGGCGCGGGCGACGATCCGCCCGGCCTCCAGCGCGTCGCCGTAGCCCCACTCGCTCGTGCCGAACTGCCAGGTGCCCAGGCCGATCACCGACCAGCGTCGTGGACCGGGACCGGGGCCGTCGAGGTAGCGCACCTGCGCCAGTGTCCCCGACCGCCCCGGTCCCCGCCCCGCGTCCGTCCCCTCAGCGGACCGGGGCCCCCGGGCCCAGCGGGATCCCCAGTGCCCACCAGGCGAAGAACAGCAGCGTCCAGACCACCGTCATGGCGACGGCCAGCGGCAGCGTGTACGACGCGAGCGTCCCGATGCCCGCATCCTTGCGGTAGCGCTGCAGGAACCCCAGCGCCATCACGAAGTACGGGCTCATCGGGGTGATCGCCGTCGAGCCGGAGTCGGCGATCCGGAACAGCGCCTGGGTGGTCTCCGGCGGCACCTCGACCAGCATCAGCATCGGCACGATCACCGGCGCCGCGATCGACCACATCGCCGTCCCGCTGGTGACCATCACGTTCACCACGGTGAGCACGGCCAGCACCATCAGGAACACGACCGGGATCGGGACACCGGTGGTGCGCAGCGCGTCCGCGGCGACGACCGCGAGCACGTCCCCGACACGGGTCCAGTCGAAGTAGGCCAGGAACTGGGCGATCGCGAAGAACAGCGCCAGCACCGGGGCCATCTGCCGGATCCCGTCGGCCATCAGCTTCGGGACGTCGGCGGCGGTGGTGATCGTCCCGACCGCGCGGCCGAAGACCGTGCCGAGCAGGCCGAACAGCAGCGCGATGACCGCACCGATGCCCTCGACCAGCGGGGACTCGACGACCGAGCCGTTCTCGCCGCGCAGCGGGGACCACTCCGGGGCCATGACCGCGACGAGCAGGACGGCGCAGCCGAGCAGGACCCAGCCGGCGCGGCGCAGTCCGGTCCGCTCGGCCGGGGACAGGCTCAGCCCGGCGAGGTCATCGGAGACGGCAGGGTCCGGGGCATGAGGGTCCGGGGGGTCGGGGTCCAGGTCGGGCCGCTCGGCCAGGACGACCCGGGTGACCAGCGTGATCACCAGGGCGAGCACGACCGACGAGGCGATGGTGAAGAACCAGTTGCCGACCGGGGTCACCACGACCGCCGGGTCGACGATCCGGGCCGCCGCGGTGGTGATGCCGGCGAAGATCGCGTCGTTCGGGGTGGGGACCGGGCTGGCGTCGTAGCCGGAGGCGATGGCGGTGTAGGCGACGACGATCCCGAGGATCGGCGAGCGCCCGACCGCGCGGAACGCGAGCCCGCCCAGCGGCACCAGGATCACGTACGCCGCGGCCGACGCGACGTGCGCGACGGTCCCGGCGAACGCGACCGCGAACACCACCAGCGACGCGGGCACCCGGGCGACCCCGGCCCGCATGGCCGCGGCGAGCAGCCCGCTGCGCTCGGCGACCGCGACGCCCATGATCACCGTGACGATGGTGGCCATCGGCGGGAACTGCGCGAAGTTGTCGATCATCGACGAGACGGCCATCGCGAGGCCGTCGCCGGAGAGCAGGTTCCGCACCGCGACGGGCTCGCCGTCGGGTGCGACGACCGCGACGCCCGCCGCCGCCAGCCCGGCGCTGACCACGGCGAGGATCGCCGACAGCACCCAGAACAGCCAGAACGGGTGCGGCAGCGCGTTCCCGACCCGTTCGACGACGGCCATCGCCCGCACCAGCCGGGGCAGCTCCCGGTCCTGGGTGGCGGCGGGCGTGCTCACCGCGGTCCCCCGAGGCCGAAGAAGTCCCCGACCAGCGCGGTGGCGCGGACCGTCTGCGTGGTGGCGCCGCCGCCGGAGTAGGCGGTCGCGCCCGGCCAGGTGTGGCCGCCGCCGTCGACGGCGACGTGCTGCACCCGGGCCCCGTCGCGGCAGCCGCGCCAGGTCGCGATGGTCACGTCGGGCTCGATCCGGCGGGTCTGCGGGCGGGCACGGCAGCCGTCGCGGGCGACCCACTCGGCGACCTTCGCCGGGATCGCGGGCAGGCCGCGGTCGGCGTCGCCGGTGTAGGGGATGGTCGCGTCGCCGGTGCCGTGCACGAACAGCGCCGGGACCGGACGGCCGGGCCGGCACGGCGGTTCGCCGTCGCGGTAGTAGGCGCCCGCGACCGGGGCGATCGCGGCGATCCGGTCGGACATCCGGCAGGCCAGGATCTCGGTGAAGCCGCCGCCGTTGGACTTGCCGGTGGCGAAGACCCGGCCGGGGTCGACGCAGAGGCCGGCCTCGAGGTCGTCGAGGAGGTCACCGGTGAAGGCGACGTCGTCGACGCTCGGCGCCGAGTACGGGGCGCCCTGCCAGGAGCGCTTGCCCTCGCCGCCGGGGACCCCGTCGGGGTAGGCGACGACGGCGGGCAGCCCGGACAGGCCGGAGAAGTCCTCGGTGGTGGCGCCGTCGTTGCCGCGGCCGTGGAAGACCAGGACGACCGGGGTGGGCCGGTCGGGGCGGTAGCCGTCGGGCAGGTGGACCCGCACGGTGCGGGCCAGGCCGCCGCTGTCCACGGTGCGGACGGCGGTGGTGCCCGGTGCCTGCGGTGGGGTGACGCCGCAGCCGGGGCTCCGCGCTCCGGCCGGGCCGCCCGCCGGTCCGGCGGCCGCGCCGGGGACGGCAGGTCCGGCGGGTGCGTCGGAACCGGCGGGTCCGGCCGGCGCCCCGGACGCGGCCGGGACCACGGCGGCGTCGGACGGTGTCGGGGCGACGGCGGCGCCGGTGGTCAGAGCGGCCGCGGCCAGGCAGGCCGCCGCCACGGCACGCAGGCGGCGTCCCCCGGGACGTCGCGTCGGGCCCACGGTCGGGCGTCCCGGAACGGACGGTGTCGCTGCGGACGATGTCGCTGCGGACGATCTCGGTGCGGACGATCTCGGTGCGGACGATCTCGGTGCGGACGATCTCGGTGCGGACGATCTCGGTGCGGACGATCTCGGTGCGGACATGGGGTTCCCTTCGGACGGCGTCGTCGACGGCCGGTGCTGTCGCCCCGCCCGGGTCGCGGGCAGGGTCGTGCGACGGGGCACCGGGTGGCGCCACCGCGGGAGTGCTGTGGGTCCGTGCGGGTCGGAGGGGGCGTCAGGCCGTGAGCCAGGCCGTCACGAAGTCGGTGATCCGCTCGACGATCGCGGCGATGATCGCCTCGCCGTGCTCCGGATCGGCCCGGCGGGGGTCGCCGAGGACCCCGTTGCCGGACAGGCGGTCGTAGGGCGCGGTGAGCGCCGGACCGCCGCGTCGCCGGGCCAGTGCGCCGAAGGCGTCGAGCTCGGCGAGCCGGGTGGTCCCGGCCGCGAGCCGGTCGGTGCGCACCAGGTGCGGTGCGACGGCGAGCATCTGCGCCGTCTCGGCCTGCCCGCTGTGCCCGCTGACCTCGGGCGGCCCGGCCGCGGCGACGACGTCGGCGGCCAGCGGCGTGAGCGGGCTCCGGGCGAACTGCAGGTCCGGACGGGCCGCGAGGAGGTCCTGCGCGACCGTCGCGAGGGTGGCGTCGTTCCCGCCGTGCCCCGTGACCACGCAGATCCGGCGCCAGCCGTGCCGGTACAGGCCGTCGACGTACTCGCGCACGAGCGTGGCGAACGTCGTGGTGGTCAGGCTGACCGTTCCGGCGAACGCCAGGTGGTGCGGTGACACCCCGACCGGCAACGACGGCCCGACGACCGCGGTGCCGCCCAGCGCCTCCGCGACCCGGTCGCAGACCGCCTCGGCGCGGATCAGGTCCGTCGCGAGCGGCAGCCCCGGCCCGTGCTGTTCGAAGGCCCCGGCCGGCAGCAGTACGACCGGGCTGTCGACGACGGCGGCCGCGGCCTCGACCGTCGTCATCTCCCCCAGGCGCCGGGTGCTCACGCGCCCACCGCCGTGGCGATCGAGGCGAGGTGCTCGCGACACAGCCGCTCGGCCAGGTCAGGGTCGCCCCCGCGGACGGCGTCGAGCAGTGCGACGTGCTCGGCATGGTCGCGCTCGCGGTCGTCGTAGCGGTGCCGGATCTCGACCTGGTCGTGCGCACGGACGTGCAGCAGCGCCTCCACCGTCTCCCGGAGCAGCGCGTTGCCGCTGGTCGCGGCCAGTGCGACGTGGAAGTGGACGGCCGGACGGAGGTCACCGACCGGCGGGTGCAGGGCGTTGGTGACGCTCTCCGCGAGCATCGCCAGCCCCGCGGCGTCGCGCTCCCGGGCCGCGGCGGCCGCGATCGGCGGCTCCAGGACGAGCCGGGCGCGGATCAGCTCGTGCACGCCGTCGGGGGTCCGGGACGGCCGGTGCGGGTTGGCGAGCAGCCGCCGCCCGACCCCGGCGCCGACGTAGGTGCCCGAGCCGTGCCGGAACTCGACCGCGCCGGTGGCCTCCAGACGTCGCAGCGCCTCGCGGACGGTCGGGGTGGTGACCTCGAACCGTCGCGCCAGGTCGCGGGAGGACGCGAGCTGGTCCCCCGGGCCGAGGTTCCCGGTCCGGATGATGTCCATGATGTCGTCGGCCAGGCGCTCCGACAGCGTCTCCCCTGCGGTCATAAAGTGACTAAATCACTTAGAGACCTGGGCGGTCAACCCTCCCGTGATCTCACCCCGCCACCTCCCCACCCTGGTGATCGCGAGTCCGCGCGGTGATCCGTCGCTCGCGTGCGTCCGGACGCACGCGGACAGCGGATCACCGCGCGCACCGTGGATCACCGCGCGCACCGTGGATCACCGCAGCCTCATCCCGCCGCCTCACCGCACCGCCTCACCGCACCGGTGATCGCGAGCCCGCGCGCTGATCCGTCACTCGCGCGCGTCCGGACGCTCGCGCCCAGCGGATCACCGCGCGAACTCGCGATCACCGTGCGTTCGGGGCTGGGGACGGTCAGGCGCCGTCGGCGGCGGACGAACCGGGCCGCTCGAGCGGCAGCGGGCGGGGCGGGCCGGTCAGGCCCCGGCGGCGACGGTCGGGCCGTCGGCGTCGTCGGGGGTGTCCGCGGCGGCGTCCCAGTCGGCCAGGGCCCGGTCGAGCTCGGGCCAGGTCGTGTCCCGGGCCCGGCGCCCGGTCAGCACGCCCAGGTGCCCGCCCGGCGACGTCGTGAACCGCACCTCCGGGCTGCCGGTCAGCAGCGGCACCCCGGCGCGCACCGCCCGCAGCGGGGCGATGACGTCGTCCCGCCCCGCGACGACGAGCACCGGCACGTCGACCTCGGCCAGCTCCACGTCGCGCCCGCCCAGGCGCAGCCCGCCGCTCGCGAGGTCGTTGCTGCGCAGGAGCAGGTGGAAGATCTGCCCGAACACCCGGCCCGGGTAGCCGTGCATGTTGCCCATCAGGTGGTCGACGGCCTCGATCTGGGCCAGGCAGTCCCGGTCGTCGATCCGCGACGCGATCGCCAGCGGCCTGGTGACGAGCTTGTCCACCGCGGTCAGCTGGAACGCCCAGCTCACCATCGGCGCCGGGAAGCTGCCGACGCCCCGGTAGATCGAGGAGATCAGCCGGCCACCGGTGATCTGCGCGAGCGGCCGGATGGGCGCCACCAGCGGCACCCGGGAGATGTCGACCGGGGTCCCGATCGCGACGACCGAGCGCACCGGCAGCGGGTCGCGGGCCTGCACGGCTGCGGCCACGGTCAGCAGGGCGAAGATCCCGCCGAGCGACCACGCGACGAGGTGCACCTCCTCACCGGTCTCCTCGGCGACCCGGCGGACCATGTCCGGCAGCAGCTCGTCCACCCAGCTCTCGATGCCCAGGGTGCGGTCGGAGAACGACTTGGGGCCGTAGTCGACCAGGTAGACGGTCCGGCCCTGCTGCAGCAGGTGCTCGACCAGGGAGCAGCCGCGGCGCAGGTCGTAGGCGAAGTCGGGGGCGCCCAGCGGCGGCACGAGCAGCACCGGGGCACCGCCGGAGGGGTCGACGCCGGACAGCGGGCGGTACCGGAACAGGATCCCCTGCGGGGAGCCGACCACCGCGTCGCGCGGCATCCGGCGCAGGTCGGCGAGGTGACCGACCACGGCCCGGTCCCACACGTTGGCGGCGGCGTCCACGAGATCCACGGCCGCACCCTACCGGCACGCGCGGGTCACCGACGGCCCGTGAGGACGACCGGAGTTACCGACGGGTATGTGAGACTGCCGACCATGCAGCGCGACATCTTCGACGACGAACACGACGCGTTCCGCGACCTGTGCCGGACCTTCATCGCGAAGGAGGTCACCCCGCACCACGAGCAGTGGGAGGAGGACGGCCAGGTCGACCGGGCGGTCTGGACCGCGGCGGGGGCCGCCGGCCTGCTCGGCACCGCGGTCCCCGAGGAGTACGGCGGCGGCGGGGTCGACGACTTCCGCTACAACGCGATCCTGGCCGAGGAGATCGTCGCCGCCGGGGCCAGCGGGATCGGCTTCCCGCTGCACAACGACGTCGTGCAGCCCTACCTGCTGCGGCTGTGCACCGACGAGCAGAAGCAGCGCTGGCTGCCCGGCTTCTGTTCCGGCGAGCTGATCACCGCGATCGCCATGACCGAGCCCGGCACCGGCTCGGACCTGCAGGGCATCGCCACCAACGCCAGGCAGGACGCGAACGGCGACTGGATCCTCAACGGCTCCAAGACCTTCATCACCAACGGCATCCTCGCCGACCTGGTGGTCGTCGTCGCCAAGACCGACCCGGACGCCAAGCACCTCGGCTTCACCCTGTTCGTGGTGGAGCGCGGGATGGAGGGCTTCGAGCGCGGCCGCCGCCTGAAGAAGGTCGGCATGAAGGCCCAGGACACCGCGGAGCTGAGCTTCACCGACGTCCGGGTGCCCGACGCCAACCGGCTCGGCGAGGTCGGCCAGGGCTTCATCTACCTCATGCAGAACCTCGCCCAGGAGCGGCTGTCGATCGCCGTCGCCTCGGTGGCCGGCGCCGAGGCCGCGGTGGCGATGACGCTGGAGTACACCAAGGAGCGCAAGGCGTTCGGCCGCCCCGTCGCGAACTTCCAGAACACCCGCTTCGAACTCGCCGAGATGGACACCGAGGTCTCCATCGCGCGGGTCTTCGTGGACCGCTGCATCACCGAGCACAACGGCGAGGGCGAGCTGTCGGTGCCCGACGCGGCCAAGGCCAAGTGGTGGTGCTCGGACCTGCAGAACCGGGTCGTCGACCGCTGCGTGCAGCTGCACGGCGGCTACGGCTACATGCTCGAGTACCCGATCGCCCGCGCGTTCGTCGACTCCCGCGTGCAGGCGATCTACGGCGGCACGAACGAGATCATGAAGGAGATCGTCGGCCGGTCGCTCATCGGCTGACGGGGGCCCCCGCACCGTCCAGGGCCCGCGCGATGTCGGCGACGAGATCGCGCGGGTCCTCCAGCCCCACCGACAGCCGCAGGTGCCCGAGACGGCGGAACTCCGGCGGGAAGTGCGCCGCCCGGCCCTGGTCGCCGGCGCCGACGTGCACGATCAGCGACTCGTCGTGGCCCAGCGACACCGCCGAGGTGATGACCCGCAGGCCCGCGACGAAGCGGTTCTGCCGCTCCGGCGGCCCGTCGAGGGCGAAGGCGAGCATGCCGCCGTACCCGCCGTCGAGCGTCCTGGTCGCGAGCGCGTGCTGCGGGTGCGACGCCAGCCCCGGGTAGGCGACGTACGCGACCTCCGGACGGGACTCCAGGTACTCGGCCACCTGCAGCGCGCCGGCGCAGTGCGCGCGCATCCGCATCGGCAGGGTCACCGCGCCCCGGGCGATCAGCCAGGCGTTGAACGGGCTGATCACTCCCCCGGCGTCGACCATCGCGTCGGCGCGGATCCGCTCGACGAGCTCGCGGCGGCCCAGCACCGCGCCGCCCATGGCGTCGCCGTGGCCGTTGACGTACTTCGTCAGCGAGTGCACGACGAGGTCCGCGCCCCGCTCCAGCGGCCGTTGCAGCACCGGCGTCGCGAAGGTGGCGTCCACGCTGAGCAGGGCGCCCGCATCGTGCGCGACGACGGCGACGGCGTCGACGTCGGTGATCCGGGTCGTCGGGTTCGCCGGGGTCTCGACGTGCACCAGCCGGGTCTCCGGGCGGATCGCGGCGCGCACCGCGTCCGGGTCGGAGGTGTCGACCAGGGTGGCGGTGATCCCCCACCGGTCCGGGAGCAGCTCGGTGAGCAGCCGGTGGGTGGCGACGTAGGTGACGTCGGAGCTGACGACGTGGTCGCCGGTCCGCAGGAACGTGAAGAACACCGCGTGCAGCGCCGCGACGCCCGAGGCCAGCGCGACCGCGCCGCAGCCGCCCGGCGACACCCCGGACGGGTCCTCCAGGGCGACGAGCTTGTCCTCCAGCCAACCCTGGTTCGCCCCGCCGTTGCGGGTGTAGAGCCGGGTCGCGGTGCCCGACCAGTCCAGCTCCGAGGGATCCTCGGGCAGGGCGTAGGAGTTGGCCGCGACGATCGGGCGGCGGATCGCGCCGGTCCCGGGGTCGACGTCGTTGCCCGCGTGCACCGCGCGGGTGGCGAGGAAGGGCGGTCGGTCGCCGGAGGTCACGCTCCGATCATGCCTCGGCGACCGGCTCCGGCGCGCGCAGCGACGGGCCCGCGTCCGGCACGACCAGCGGGGTGCCGGTGACCGGGTCGGGCAGCACCCGGGCCCGCAGCCCGAACACGTCGGCCAGCAGCTCCTCGGTGACGACCTCGGACGGCGACCCCGCCGCGACGATCCGGCCGTCCTTCATCGCGACGAGCCGGTCGGCGTAGCGGGCGGCCAGGTTGAGGTCGTGCAGCACCATGACCACGGTGCGGCCTGCCTCGGACTGCAGCCGCCGCACCAGCTCCAGCACGTCGACCTGGTGGGCCAGGTCGAGGAAGGTGGTCGGCTCGTCGAGCAGCAGCAGGTCGGTCTCCTGCGCCAGGGCCATCGAGATCCAGGCGCGCTGGCGCTGGCCGCCGGACAGCTCGTCGACCGGGCGCTCGGCGAGGTCGGACAGGCCCGTCCAGGCCAGCGCCTCGGCGACGGCGCGCTCGTCGTCGGAGGACCACTGCCGGTACCAGGCCTGGTGCGGGTGTCGCCCGCGGGCGACGAGGTCGCCGACGGTCAGGCCCTCGGGCGCCAGCGGCGACTGCGGCAGGATCCCCAGCACCCGCGCGACCTCCTTGGTCGGGGTGCGGTCGATCCGCTTGCCGTCGAGCAGCACCTGACCGGCCCGGGCGGGCAGCAGCCTGCCGAGCGCGCGCAGCACGGTGGACTTGCCGCAGCCGTTGGGGCCGATCACGGTGGTGACCGCGCCGGGCGGCACCTCCAGGTCGAGCCCGTCGACGATGGTGCGGTCGCCGTAGCCGAGCGTGACCTGCTCGGCCGACAGCCGGACCACGCCGGGACGGACGGGGTCGCCCGCCGTCGTCGTCCGGGAGGCGGTGGCCTCCGCGACGCTGATGTCCTCGACGGTGCTCATCGACGGGCCTCCTGGCGGGTGCGGGCGAGCAGGTACAGCAGGAACGGGGCGCCGAGCACCGCGGTCACGATGCCGACCGGGAGTTCGACGGACCCCAGCGCGGTGCGGGCGATCAGGTCGGACAGCACGGTCAGCGCCGCGCCCAGCACGAGCGAGACCCCGATCGGCGGGGTCCCGACGCGGCAGAGCCGGCGCGCGATCTGCGGGGTGACCAGTGCGATGAAGGCGATCGGGCCCGCGGCCGCGGTCGCGACCGAGGCGAGCCCGACGGAGACGAGCAGCAGCGCGGTGCGGGCGCCGTTCACCCGCACGCCGAGGCCGCGGGCGGTGTCGTCGTCGAAGCGCAGGGCGCCCAGCAGGTGCACCAGGGCCAGCGCCGCGGGCACCAGCACGAGCATCGCGATCGACAGCGGGACGACCTCGTTCCAGCTGCGCGCGTTCAGGCTGCCGTTGAGCCAGACCTGCGCCTGCGCGGCCTGGTAGATCTGCGCGACGGTCAGCAGCCACTGCACCGCCGCGACGAGCACGGCCTGGATGCCGATGCCGATCAGCACCAGGCGGAAGCCCTGGATGCCCTTGCGCCAGGCCAGGACGTACACCGCGACCGACGCGACGAGCCCGCCGACCAGCGCGGCGAGGGGGATGCCGAGCGAGGCGAACGCGCCACCGACGCCTGCCGCGCCACCCCCGAGCACGATGACGAACACCGCCGCCGCGCTGGCGCCCCACTGGACGCCGATGATGTCCGGGCTGGCCAGCGGGTTGCGGGCGACCGACTGCAGGATCGCGCCGGAGACGGCCAGGGCGCCGCCGACCAGGGCGCCGACCAGGGTGCGCGGCAGCCGCAGCTCCAGCACGACGAGCTGCTGGCCGGCGTCGCCGCCGCCGAACAGCGTCGCCAGCACGTCGGTGATCGCGATCGGGTAGTCGCCCCGGCCCATGTTGACCGCGGCCGCGAGGAGCAGCGCGACGGCGCAGGCGAGCAGCACCACCGCGGTGCGGACGCGCAGCACGCCGGAGAAGCGGCCCGCGCGGACGGCGCGGCGGCCGGGGACGGCCACCGTGCCCGGCGCGGGAGCGGGTTCGGTCACGGTGCTCACACGGCCCCCAGCTTGCGACGGCGGACGAGCGCGATGAAGAAGGGCCCGCCGATCAGCGCGACCACGATGCCGACCTGCAGCTCCCCGGGGCGGGCCACCACCCGTCCGACGACGTCGGCGAGCAGCAGCAGCACCGCCCCCGCGAGCCCGGAGGCGGGCAGCAGCCAGCGGTGGTCGGGCCCGGTGAACACCCGCACGACGTGCGGCACGATCAGCCCGAGGAACACGATCGGCCCGCAGGCGGCGGTGGCCGCCCCGGCGAGCAGCGTGATCGCGACGACGCCGACGACCCGGGTCCGGCGGACCGAGTGCCCCAGCGAGGTGGCGACGTCGTCGCCGAGGGAGAGCGCGTTGAGGGCGGGCGCGCTGGCCAGCGCCAGCGCCGTGCCCGCGAGGATGAACCACACCACCTGGCCACCGACCGCGGCGTCGCGCCCGGCGAGCGAGCCGACCACCCAGAACCGGTAGGCGTCGAGGCTGGTCTCGTCGAGCAGCACCACCGACGACGTGCCCGCCTGCAGCAGGAAGCTCACCGCCGCGCCGGCCAGGGCCAGCGACACCGGGGTGGCGCCGCCGGGTGCCCGGGTGCCGATCACGAACACCACGACGCTGGCGACCAGCGCGCCGGCGAAGGCGAACCAGACGTAGCCGAACAGCGTGCTGACACCGAAGACGTAGATGCCGATGACGACGAAGAACGCCGCACCCGCGTTGACGCCCAGCAGGCCCGGGTCGCCGAGCGGGTTGCGGGTGAAGCCCTGCACGAGCGCGCCGGCCAGACCGAGCGCGATCCCGACCAGCACCCCGAGCAGGGTGCGTGGGATCCGCAGGGAACGGATGACCACGTCGTTCTCGCTGCCGGTCGGGGCGACCAGCGCGGAGAACACCTCGTTCACCGGGATGACCTTGGTCCCGATCGCGATGCTGGCGAGCACCGCGAGCAGCAGCGCCGTGGTGAGGGCGGCGAGGCCGAGCAGCCGCCTGCGCCGCAACGACCGCCGTGGGGGCGCCGGCTGCTCCACCGACGGTGGTCGGACGCGGATCGCGTTCACCTTGCTCGTGGCCCCCTGCTCGACCGGACGCCCCACCCGTCCGGTGCGGCTCCGCTCACCATAAGTGAGGCTGCCCTACGACAGAACACCCCCGTGCGTCACGTCGCCCGCACGACGGGATGCTCGGGAGGTGCCCACCGAGCCCTCCGCGTCCGGTCCCCCGCCCGTCCGGCCGCGGGTCACCGCGGTCATGGTCAGCTCCGCCGACGGGGCCGTGACAGCGGGCGGAGCGGGGTCCGGCGGCCTGTCCACCCCGGCCGACCGGGACCTGTTCCGCACCCTGCGACGGTCGGCCGACTGCGTGCTCGTCGGGGCGGGCACCGCGCGGGACGAGGACTACCGGGGCGTCCGGCCGCGCCGTCCCGGACCGGACGGGCGCCCGCCCGGGCCGCCCCCGCCGGTCGTCGTCGTGAGCGGGTCGGCCGGGCTGGACCCGGGTGCGCGGCTGTTCACCGACACCGTCACGGCACCGGTCGTGCTGACCACGGCCGCCGCCCCCGCGGACCGCCGCGCCGCGCTCGGCGCCGCGGGTGCCGAGGTCGTGCTGCTCGACGACCTCTCCCCCGCCGCGTTGCTCACCGCGCTCGCCCACCGCGGCCACACCTCCGTGCTCTGCGAGGGCGGGCCGACCCTGCTCGGGGCGCTGGTCGGCGCCGACGTCGTCGACGAGCTGCGCCTCACCCTGGTCCCGGTGCTGGTCGGGGGCCCCGAGGGGCGGATCGCGACCGGGCCGCGGTCACTGCCCGTGCCGCGCGCCCTGCGCCTGGCCGGCCACGAGGCGGCCGCCGACGGGACCCTGCTGCTGCACTACGTCCGCGCCACCCCCGGGACCCCGGTTACGCCGAACGAGTGAACCACCGTGAGGGAGGGCCGCGGACGGGCATCCCACGGGGGACCACACACGCACCGCGGCGGGCCCCCACCCGGGGCCGGCCCGTGAGAGGAGCACCGATGACCTCCGGCACCCCGACCACCACCCCCGCCACGACCCCGGCCGCGGCACCCGCGGGACGCCTCGCCGAGGGCACCGGCCAGGGCCGCACCACCATCGCCGCGTCCGTCGTCCAGAAGATCGCCGGCATCGCCGCGCGCGAGGTCTCCGGCGTGTACTCCATGGGCTCCGGCGCGTCGCGGGCCTTCGGTGCGCTGCGCGAGCGCATCCCCGGCGGCGGCACCAGCGGCGCCTCCACCGTCGCGGGCGTGGCCGTCGAGGTCGGCGAGAAGCAGGCCGCGGTCGACCTGGACGTCGTCGTCGAGTACGGCGTCGCCATCGCCGACCTGGCCTCCGCGGTACGCCGCAACGTCGTCGGCGCCGTCGAGCGGATGACCGGGCTGGAGGTCATCGAGGTCAACATCTCGGTGAACGACATCCACCTGGCCGGCGAGGACGACAACCGCGACGAGGTCCCGGTGGCTCCCGCCCCGACCGGCCGCGTCGTGGAGTGACGGTGCCCGAGCCGACCCCGCGGGACGCCCGGTCCCCCGCCGCCGTCGTCACCGGCCCGCCCGGTGCGGCGGAGGTCGCCGCGCAGCGGCGCCGGGAACCGGCACCGGCCGCGCTGGCCGAGCTGGTCGCCGAGGCGGTCGTCGCGCACCCGTCGGTGGTGCGCCTCGACGGCGGCGCCTTCGGGACCGTCGCGACCTGGCTGTCCGGGCGGCGGCTGGTCGGCGTGCTCGTCGGCCGTACCGACGAACCGGTCGAGATCGGGGTGGTGCTGCGTCTGGACCGGCCGATCCCGGCTACCGTCGCGGCGCTGCGGGCGTCCCTCGCGCCGTTGCTCGACGGAGCTCCCGTCGACGTGACGGTCGCGGACGTGGAGGTCCCCTGAGGTGGAGGTGGGAACGGGATGGACGAGCCGGATCCCGGCGGGCACGGGGGGCTGACCCCCGCGCAGCGATCGGCCTACCGCTCGTTCGTCCGTACCCACCACCCCGACCGCGGCGGTGACCCGGAGGTCTTCCGCGCCGGGCTGGCCCGCTTCCGCGCGCTGGCGGCCGACCCGCACTCCGGCCGGACGACCGACCCGGACGACCGCCGCTACGACGCACCGATCGAGATCGTGCCCGACCTGCCGCTGCCGACCCGGGTCCTGGTGGCCCTGATCCGCACCGTCCGACGTCGCACGCACCCCCGGGTCGACCGGCCCGGCCGGCACGCCCACCGCTCCACCCGTCCCGGAGAGGACATCTCATGAACGCCACCCAGACCGGCCTGCTCGCGGGCCTCCTGCTGGGCGTCGCCGGTGCCACCGGCGGCTTCCTGGCCTTCGTCATCACCCTGGTGCTCGGCATCATCGGCCTTCTCGTCGGCCGGCTCCTCGACGGCGAGCTGGACCTGTCCGGCCTCGGCCGGGGCCGCGACCGGTGAGCACCCTCCCCGACCCCGCCGAGCGCGGTGTCCTGGAGATCGACCCGTCGGTGCTGCGCAAGATCGTCGAGTACGCCGCGGACACCGCATCGGCCACCCGGCACCGCGCCCGGCGGGTCGCCGGGCTCGACGTCGGCGAGTCCGGGCCGACCGCCCGGGTGACCCGGCGGCCCGGTCCGGCACGCGGCACGGTCGGGGCCGCCGTCGGCGCCGCGACCGGCGACGCCGGTGAGGTCGACGTCCGGCTGCGGCTCACCCTGGCCCACCCCGGGTCGGTGCGGGCCGCCGTCGCCGACGTCCGGGAGCGGATCGACGCCGACCTGCGTCGCACCACCGGGCACCGGCTGCGCGGCCTGACCGTCGAGGTCGAGGCCCTCCGGCCCGAGGACGCCGGGCCGCGCCCGGACACCCCGCGCGTGCAGTAGAACCGTCGGATCCTGAACGAGTCGGAAGAGGGAGGCCGGGCCCGTGCGTGTCCTGCTCCGCGTTCTCGCGCCGCTGCTGAGCCTGGTGGTGGCCGCGATCGGCGTGCTCGTCGTCGTCGAGGTGGTGGCCGCCTGGATCGGCCGGGTCTCCGGCGCCGGGCTGCTCGTCCCCTGGCGGGACTGGCGCACCACCGTCCAGAACACCCTGTGGACCGCCCAGCCGGTGCTCTGGATCGCCGTGGGGGTGATCGTCGTCGGCGCCGTGCTGCTGCTCGTCGGGCTGCTCGCCCGCCGCCACGACGTCGCCCTCGACGCCCCCTCGCCCGGACTCACCGTCGCCACCGCGCCGCGGGTCCTGGCCCGGCTGGTCGGCACCCGGGTCCGGGCCGCGGACCCGGTGACCGCGGCGTCGGTGACCGCGTCGGCCCGGTCGGTCGTGGTGAACGCCCGCGGCCGCGGCGACACCGACGCGCTGCGCGAGGCGGCCCGCGGTGCCGCCTCCGGCGTCCTCGACGCGCTGCCCCTCGCGCGGCGCCCGCGCCTGACCGTGCGCGCCACCCCGGAGCAGCCGGGCTCGAAGGGAGTGCAGTGATGGCCGACGCCGCGACCTCGACGGGGAGCACACCGGGGACCTCCGGCCCGAACCCGCGTCGCGCCGCCCGGACCGCGCGACGCGCCCAGTACCGCTCCGCGGGCGGCGCCCGCGGCGGGCTCGTCCTGCTCGGTGTGGTGCTGCTCGCCGTCGGCGTGCTCACCGTCCTGCTGGTGACCGGGGTCTTCGGGCAGGGCCGCCCGCAGCGCCCGCTGCTGGACCCGATGGTGGAACAGTTCCTCGTGGCCAACGGCACCGCCGCCCGCCTGGTCGCGATCCTGGCCGGTCTCGTGCTGGTACTGCTCGGGCTCTGGTGGACCGCGCGATCGCTGCGCCCGGAGACCCGGCCGGACCTGGTCCTGGACGGTGGCCCCGACACCGAGATCCGGATCGGCGCCTCCGCCGCGGCCGACGCCGTCGCCGACGGGGCCGCCACGCTGCCCGGGGTGACCCGGGCCCGCGCCCGGATGGTCGGCAGCGTCTCCGCGCCCGCGGTGCGCGCCACCGTGTGGGTCGGCGAGGACGTCGCCGACGGGGAGGTCGCCGAGATCTGCCGCCGCCTCGACGCCGAGATCCTCCCCGGGATCCGCGACGCGCTGGGCATGGCGGACCTGCCCGTCGCGGTGCGCCTGGAGCTGGACGCGGCCCGCCGCGACGACCGCCCGCGGGTCTCCTGACCGACCGGCCGGGTCCGTGACCCGGCTCACAGGGGCCGGGCCGGTCGGCGACCGTACGGTCGTCGGCATGAGCGCAGTGCTGGACGGCAGGACGGCCCTCGTCACCGGGGCGGGCAGCGGGATCGGGGCCGCCGTGGCCCGCAGGCTCGTCGCCGACGGGGCGAGGGTGTACGCGGTGGACCTCGCCGAGGACCGGGTGGCCCCGCTGGCCGCCGAGAGCGACCTGGTCACGCCGCTGGGGTGCGACCTGTCCGACCTCGACGCCGTGGAGCAGCTGCCCACCGACGTCGACATCCTGGTCAACAACGCCGGCCGCCAGCACGTCTCGCGGCTGGAGGAGTTCGACCCGGAGGTGTTCTCGAACATCCTGCGCCTGATGCTGGAGTCGCCCTTCCGGCTGATCCGCCGGTCGCTGCCGCACATGTACGCCCGCGGCTGGGGCCGGGTCGTGAACATCTCCTCGGCGCACGGTCTGCGGGCCTCGCCGTACAAGTCCGCCTACGTCTCGGCCAAGCACGGGCTCGAGGGCCTGTCGAAGGTCACCGCGCTGGAGGGCGCCGAGCACGGCGTGACCAGCAACTGCATCAACCCCGCCTACGTGCGCACGCCGCTGGTCGAGGCGCAGATCGCCGACCAGGCCCGCACGCACGGGATCTCCGAGGACGAGGTCGTCACGAAGATCATGCTCACCCCCGTGGCGGTGAAGCGGCTGATCGAGCCCGCCGAGACCGCGGAGCTGGCGGCACTGCTGTGGGGGCCGGCGTCGGCGTCGATCACGGGGACGTCGCTGTCCCAGGACGGCGGCTGGACCGCGCGCTAGGGGTGGGCCGCTCACCGCGGCCACACCCCGGTACGGGCATGATCGGTGCTCGTGCGGCGGTGGAGTGTGCTCGGGGTACTGCTGCTCGCCGTACTGCTGCTCGCCGGGTGTGCGGTCGGGCCGTCGCAGCGGCCGCCGGTGGCGGTGCGCGGCGAACAGCTGCCCGCCGCCCCCCCGACGTCGGCCACGGGCCCGCCCGCCGACCCCGACCTGCTGCCCGACTCCGACCCGGTCCGCACCACCGGGTTCATCGACTGCACCGCCGACACGGCCGCGGCGCTGACCGCGGCGGGTACCCCGCTGCCCGCCGGGCGTGTGCTGTCCGTCGGCTGCGCGCGGCTCACCGTGCCCGCCGACCGGGACCGTCCCGAGCTGGGCCCGGCCCGGCTCGGTCTGACCCGGGTCACCGCACCCGGCGCGGCGGACGGGCGCCCGGCGCTGGTCGTGCTGGGTGACACCGGCACCGACGGGTCCGCGCGGGCCGCGGTGAGCCTCGCCGCCCGGCTGCCCGCCGCCGTCCTCGACCGCTACCAGGTGATCGGCATGGACCGCCGCGGCGCCGGGGAGGACCTGCTCGACTGCGCCCCGGTCGACGCCCGCGCCGCCCTGCTCGACGCCGGACCGGACCGCCGCGACGAGCCCGCCATGACGGCACTGCTGGAGCGCGCCCGCGAGGTCGTGCAGGACTGCAACCTGCTGCTGTCGGGCACGGTGAACAGCTACCGCGCCGCGAGCGGCGCCGACGACCTGGAGTCGCTGCGGTCCGTGCTGGGCGCGGCCCGGCTGGACCTGCTCGCCGTCGGCGACGGCGCCGACGCCGCGGCCGCCTGGATCGGCGCCCACCCGGGCTCCGCCGGGCGGGTCGTGCTCGACGGCCCCGGTGACCCCACCCTCGACGAGCCGGCCCGGACCGAGACCACGACCGCGGCCGCGGAGAAGGCCTTCGACGCCTTCGCCGGGGCCTGCACCGCCTCGCCGACCTGCCCGCTGGGCCCCGACCCGCGCGGCTACGTCGGCGAGCTCGTGTTCCGCCTGTCCCGCACCGCGCTACCCGTCGGCGACGGCGACGCGGTCACCGCGGGCGCGACCCTGCGCGCGGTCCGCTCGGTCATGTCCCAGCCCGCGCGCTGGCCGGAGCTGCAGTCCGCGCTGGTCGCGGCGGGCGACGGCGACCCGGCGGGCCTGGTCCGCATCCTCGCCCCGCTCGGGGGCCCGCAGGGCCGCTTCGACGCGACCCTGGCCACCCGCTGCAACGACAGCCGGGTGCGGGTCACCCCCGGTGAGGCCGCGGACCTGGCCGGGCAGTGGGCGCAGCGCTTCCCGCTGTTCGGGGTCGCGGCGGCGCAGGAGCTCGTGGCCTGCGGGCCGTGGCCCTCGGGCGGGCCCGTCACCCCGGCGGCGCCGCGGGGCGCTCCCCCGCCCCCGGTCGTCGTGATCGGGACCGCGCAGGACCCGCGGTCGCCGCAGAGCGGCGCCGAGCGGACCGCCCAGCAGCTCGCGACGGGGCGGCTGGTGCGCTGGCAGGGCAGCGGGACCGGGGCCTACCCGCGCACCCCGTGCGTCACCGACGTCGTCGACCGGGCTCTGCTGACCGGCCGGGCACCGTCCCAGCCCGTGGTCTGCCCGCCGTAACCGCGTGCTCCGGGCGGCTCACCCTGGGTAGGGCCGGACCGTGGTCGGGATGCGACGAAACCGGCGCAGAAGGTCACGATTGCGTATCCACCGTTTTCCGTTGTGGTTGCGGGAACAGCGTTGTCGCCCATCCCCACCTGCGACAACGGGCGTACGAAACGTTTCCGGAATGGCTACGCCATCGTCGCGGAACGGTCCGTTCGGCTTACCGGGGCCACCGTTCTGCGGCTAGGCTCCGTCCGGCGAGCGGGACACCGCAGGTCGTGCCCACCGCGCCGGTGGGCTGACGCGAACTCCCGGTCACGTCGTTCGGGTGGGTGTAACGCCGAACGGACCCGACGACGAGTGGTGCGGAAGGACCGTGCTCCTGCCCCACACGGCGGGCACGGACCCGGGCGGAAGGAGCACGGTGGATTTCTTCACCTATGTCGGCACCCAGCTGAGCCAGTTGGTGTTCTACGGTCAGCAGCATTTCCTGCTGGTCGCGATCTCGGTCGGAATCGCGGTCGTCATCTCGTTGGTCGCGGGCACGCTGCTGCACACCAACCGGCTGACGCCCGAGTCCTGGAGCCGGCCGGTCCGGGCGGGGTCCCGCGAGGCGCTGCTGATCGTGTTCTCCGCCGCGCTGACGATCCCGTCGCTGGCGCTGTTCGGTCTGCTGCAGCCGATCCTGGGGCTCGGCGTCACGCCGTCACTGACGGCACTGACGATCTACGCGATCTACCCGGTGCTGCGCAACGTCGTCGCCGGGCTCTCCTCGGTGGACGACGCCGTACTCGAGTCCGCCCGCGGGATGGGGATGGGCTCGGTCCGGCGGATGTTCACCATCCAGCTGCCGCTGGCCTGGCCGGTGATCCTGTCCGGCATCCGGGTCGCCGTCCTGATCATCATCGGTATCGCGGTCGTCGCCGGCGCCATCAACGGCCCGGGCTTCGGCTCCTCGCTCTTCCTCGGCCTGCAACGGCTGGGATCGGTCAACTCGTTCAACCAGGTTCTGGCGGCCACGCTCGGCTGCCTCGTCGTGGCTGCGGTCTACGAGGTCGTCTTCTGGATCGTGCAGCGTTTCACCACCCCGAGGGGGATCCGTGTCTGATTCCGGCAAGCCGATGATCGCTCTCGAAGGCATCAGCAAGACCTATCCGAAGTCCACCACCCCGGCCGTGCAGGAGCTCGACCTGCACGTACCCGAGGGCACCATCTCGATGTTCATCGGGCCGTCCGGCTGCGGCAAGACGACCACGCTGAAGATGATGAACCGGCTCATCGAGCCCACCACCGGCCGCATCCTGCTCGACGGCGACGACGTCACCGACGTCAACGCCGACGAGCTGCGCCGCCGCATCGGCTACGTCATCCAGCAGGTCGGCCTGTTCCCGCACTTCACGATCGGCGACAACATCGCCGTCGTCCCGCGGATCCTCGGCTGGGACCGCAACCGGATCACCGCCCGGGTCGACGAGCTGCTCCACCTGGTCGGGCTCGAGCCGAAGACGTACCGCGACCGCTACCCCCGCCAGCTCTCCGGCGGCCAGCAGCAGCGCGTCGGCGTCGCCCGCGGGCTCGCCGCGGACCCGTCGGTGATGCTGATGGACGAGCCGTTCGGCGCCATCGACCCGATCACCCGCGAGCGCATCCAGGACGAGTTCCTGGAGCTGCAGCAGCAGATCGCCAAGACCATCTGCTTCGTCACCCACGACCTCACCGAGGCGGTCAAGCTCGGCGACCGGATCGCGGTGTTCGGGCCCGGCGGCACGCTGCAGCAGTACGACACGCCCGACATGATCCTGACCCACCCGGCCAACGAGTTCGTCGCCGAGTTCGTCGGCGCCGGCGCCGCGGTACGACGGCTGTCGCTGCTGGAGCTGTCCCGCCTGGAGCTGCAGTCGGTCGACCTCGACGGCACCGCCGCCCGCAACGGCTCCCCCACCTACGAGGCCGACGCCGAGGGCCGCCCGGTGCGCTGGGCGTACCTGCCGGGCACCGCCGACCTGCCGAAGCTGGTGACGGTGCCGCGCACCGGGACCGTCTACGACGCCGTCGACGTCATGCTCGACTCCCAGACCGAGCTGGTCGGTGTGGTCGACGAGCAGGAGAAGCTGCAGGGCGCGCTCTGGTGGCGCGACCTGGTCGAGGGCCTCAAGACCAAGGCCGGTTCGTGAGCGCCCCCGCCGCCGAGGAGACCGGCGCGGCCGCGCCGTCCGGGTCGCCCTCGGCCGAGCCGGTCGCCCGCACGACGCGGCGGCTGGACCGGTCGCTCGTCGTCAACCCGCTCATCGCCGTCGCGGGCGTGGTGCTGGTCATCCTCTACGCCGCGTCCCAGGGCCTCGACGACGTCGAGGCCTCGGTGATCAACGCGGGGTCGCTCGGCCAGCGGCTCGGCGAGCACCTGATCCTGACCGGGCTGTCCACCCTCGTCGTGATCATCGTGGCGATCCCGGCCGGCATCGCGATCAGCCGCCCGGCGGCGCGTCGCATCCAGCGTCCGATCCTGGCCTTCACCGGGTTCATGCAGGCGCTGCCCGCGTTCGGTGTGATCGTGCTGCTCGCGTTCTCCCCGCTCGGGCTCGGCCTGCCGACCGCCGTCGTCGCGCTCGCGCTGGCCGCGCTGCTGCCGGTGCTCACCAACACCGTCGTCGGACTCCAGCAGGTCGACAAGGCGCTGATCGAGGCCTCCCGCGGCATCGGGATGTCGGCCCGGCAGACGCTGCTGCGCGTCGAGCTGCCGCTGGCGACGCCGGTCATGGTCGCCGGTGTCCGCGTCGCGCTCGTGCTGAACGTCGGCACCGCGGCCCTGGCCACCTACGTCGGCGCCGGCGGTCTCGGCGAGCCGATCAAGGGGATGCTCGAGCTCGGCCGTCCCACCGGAACCCTCGTCGCGGCGACCATCGTCGCCGCGCTGGCCCTGATCGTGGACTGGCTCGCCGGTCTCGCCGAGTACGCCGTCCGCCGCAACGCCGGCTGACGCCGCCCCGCTCGCCCCCGCATCCCCGCAGTACCGCATTCCCTGGAGGACACGTGAAGTTCGGACGATCCCGGCGTCTCGCCCTGACGGCGATGGCCGCCGCGGCGGCGCTCGCCCTCGCGGGCTGTGGCGGCCTGAGCGGCAGCGGCCCCTCGGCCTCCGGCGGCTCCCTGGCCCAGGCCGGCAACCTGAGCGGACAGAACTACGTCGTCGGCGGCAAGAACTTCGACGAGCAGCTGGTGCTCTGCCAGATCACCGTCGCCGCGCTCGAGTCGGCCGGCGGCAGCGTCACCGACCGCTGCAACACCGGTGGCACCGACGTCACCCGCCAGGCGCTGCTGGCCGGGGACATCAACATCTACTGGGAGTACACCGGTACCGCCTGGGCGTCCTTCTTCAAGGAGACCCGCCGGATCACCGACGACAACGAGCTCTACAACCTCGTCGCCCAGCGCGACCTGGAGCAGAACAAGATCCAGTGGCTGGACAAGGCCAACTTCAACAACACCTACGCCTTCGCCATGACCGAGGCGAAGTCGCAGGAGCTCGGCATCACGACGCTGTCGCAGATGGCGGACTACATCAAGGCGGGCAAGGCACCGGCCGGCTCGGTGTGCGTGGAGACCGAGTACAACTCGCGTGACGACGGCCTGCGCGGCCTGGAGCAGACCTACGGCTTCACCGCCCAGAACCCGCAGGTGCTCGCCACCGGTGTGATCTACCAGGCGACCGCCGACGACAAGTGCCTGTTCGGCGAGGTCTTCACCACCGACGGCCGCATCCCCGGCCTGAAGCTCAAGGTCCTCGACGACGACAAGCGCTACCACGTCACCTACAACGCGGCGCCGACCATCAAGGCCGACGTCTACAACGCCAACCCCGCCGTCCGGCAGGTGCTGGCGCCGATCGCCCAGGCCCTGGACTACAACACCATCCTCGACCTGAACGGCAAGGTGTCCTCCTTCGGCCAGAACGAGCGCGACGTCGCCCGTGAGTGGCTGACCCAGAAGGGCTTCATCGGCTGAGGTGTCCCGGTACGCCCACCGCGGTCCCGCCCCCGGCTCCACCGGGTGCGGGGCCGCGGTGTGTTCCGGGTCGATCACCGTGTGCGCGTGGGCGTTGCGCCGACGGACGGATCGTGGTCGGCTGGCCGGACCACCCCATCCCGTGCGAACCAGGACGATCCCGTGAGCCCCTTTCCCTGCCGCAGGCTGCGGACGCTGGTCCCGGCCCTGCTCACCGTCGCGCTGCTGGCGGGCGGCTGCACCGGGCTCGCCGGAGGCGGGCCGCGGGCCTCCGCCGGGTCGCTCGCCACGCGCGTCGACCTGTCCGGCGCGACCTACGTCGTCGGGTCGAAGAACTTCGACGAGCAGCAGATCCTCTGCCAGATCTCGATCGCGGCGCTGGAGTCCGCCGGGGCGTCGGTGACCGACCGGTGCAACGTCGGGGGCTCCGACGTGACCCGGCAGGCGCTGCTGTCCGGGGACATCTCGACCTACTGGGAGTACACCGGCACGGCGTGGGCGTCGTACCTGCGCGAGACCCGCACCCTCCCCGACGACCGGGTCCTCGCCGAGCTGCGCACCCGCGACCGCGCGCAGAACGGCGTGGTGTGGCTGGACCGCGCCGGGTTCGACAACACGTACTCCTTCGTCGTCGACGGGGCGACGGCGGCGCGGCTGAACCTGAACACGATCAGCGACATGGCCGCCTACGTCCGCTCCGGGCAGCCCGGCGACGTCTGCGTCGAGACCGAGTACGCCTCCCGCGCCGACGGCCTCGCCGGGCTCCAGCGCGCCTACGGCTTCGAGCTCCCCCGCGACCGCCGCGAGACCCTCGAACAGGGCCTGATCTTCCAGTCCACCGCCGACGGCGTCTGCCTGTTCGGGGAGGTCGCGGCCACCGACGGCCGCATCCCGGCGCTGGGCCTGAAGGTCCTCACCGACGACCGCGGCTACCACATCACCTACAGCGCGGTCCCGGTCTTCCGGGCCGACGTGTTCGACCGGGCCCCGCAGGTCGCCGACCTGTTCGCCCCGATCACCGCGGCCCTGGACCAGCAGACCATGCAGCAGCTCAACGGCCGGGTCTCCGCAGGCGGGCAGAGCCCCCGTGACGTCGCGCGGGCCTGGCTGTCCGAGCGCGGGTTCATCGGGAGCTGAGCCGTGGCGCGCCGGCAGGTCGACGAGGTCCGCGACGGCGTGGAACTCACCAGCCTCGACGCCGAGGCCTTCGACGGCGCCGGCGTCACCAAGCGGGCCCTGCTCGACCACCTCGACGCCGTCGCCGCGCTACTGCTGCCCGCGCTGACCGACCGGCCCCTCTCGGTGGTGCGGGCCCGCCCCGGGCAGGCGCCGTTCATGCAGAAGAACCTCCCGCGCGGGGCGCCCGACTGGATCCCGACCGTGGACGTGTGGGCGGACTCGTCGCAGCGCACCGTGCACTACCCGCTCTGCCACGACCGCCGCACGCTGCTGTGGTTCGGCAACCAGCGCGCCGTCGAGTTCCACCCCACCCTCGTGCCGCACGGCGCGACGACCACCGGCGAGCTCGTCGTCGACCTCGACCCGCCCGACGGCGCCGGCTTCGACCGGGTCGTCGCCGCCGCGTACCCGGTCCGGGCGGCGCTGGCCGAGCTGGGTCTCGCCGCAGCGGTGAAGACCAGCGGTGCGACCGGCCTGCACCTGGTGGTCCCGCTGTCGGAGCCGCTCCCGATCGACGACGCGTTCGCCGCGACGCGCGCGGTGTGCGCCCGCGCCGCGGCGCTGGCCCCCGACGTCGCGACGACCGCGTTCATCCGGGACGACCGCGGCGGCCGGGTCTTCCTCGACCCGACCCGCGTGGGCGGGGCCACCCTCGCCGCGCCCTACAGCCCGCGGGCCCGCCCCGGCCTGCCGGTCTCGTTCCCCCTCACCTGGGACGAGCTGGACCGGGTCTCGCCCGCCGACTTCACGGTGGGCACGGTGGCCGGGCTGCTCGCGTGCCGTCCGACCTGGGGGGAGCTGCGGCCCGGGCCGGCCCCGCTGCCGGCGGTCCTGCTCACCGAGGGCCGGGCGATCCCGGTGCCGCGGGTCGCGGCCATGCACGAGGGGAAGCGCCGCAAACGCGCCCGCGAACGCGGTGAGTGATCACCCGTTGTGGAGGATCCGGCCCGCCTCGCGGGCGCTGTGCTCCACAACCGGTGATCACTCGTCGAGGTCGCCGCGGGCGCGCCGGTAGATCCAGCGGTCGGCGTCGGCGTGCGGTCCGACCAGGACGTAGCCCCTCGGGTCCCCGCCGGGGTCGGACAGCTCGATCGTCCGCGGCGGACGGCCGGTGGCGTCGGGGTCGATGCGCACCTGCTCGCCCGCGTAGGGGCCGTCGTCGAGGACCGCGTACATGGCAGACGATTGTGCCACCCCGGGCGTCCCGCCCGGCCCCGTCGGACGAGGGGGCCGGGCGGGACGTGGGCTCAGCAGTTGCCGTAGGAGTTGGTGGTGCCGGCGCGGGTCACCACCCCGGTGGCGGTGTCGACGACGACGACCGGGATCCCCAGTGGACCGTTGCCGTTGCGGTACACGTCGCGCAGCTTGGTCCAGGGGACGACCCCGGCGCCGTCGGCCCGCGCGACGCCCGCCCGGATCGTGCCGTACCCGGGGACCCCGACGCTCCAGAACCACTGCTCGGCACCGGGGGTGGCGCGCCCGCTGCCGTACATGTAGCAGGACAGCTGGTCACGGCTGTTGGTGATCGACACCCGCCCGGCCGGGACACCGGCGGGGTCGGCGAGGTTGAGCACGCCGTTGCGGTTCTCGTTCTTCACCCGGTCCCGGGCCGCGCCGGAGAACGACACGCACACGTGGTCGGACGGCTGGGCCTCCCGCCACACGAAGCCCGGCTTGCAGGTGTCCGGGCCGTACGGTCCGGACCCGGCGCGGTTCGCGGGGCCCGCCGCCGTCTCGGCGCGGGCGGTGGTGCGCGAGGCGACGCTCACGCACACCGGATCGCTCGGCCCGATCTCCCGCCACACGAAACCGCTCTTGCAGGTGTAGGGGCCGTAGGGCAGCGCGGCGGGCGCCGGACCGGCCGGGGCGGGCGCCGCCGGCGGGGCGGCGAGCGCGGTCCCGGCGCCGCCGGCGAGCAACGCGGCACCGAGCGCCGCGGTCACGCCGAGGCGACGGACGGCACCGAGCGCCGCCCGGGGCCGTCGGGTTCCGACCGGCCGGCCGGTGGTCGTCGCGGGTGTCGTCGTCGTGGGTGTCGTCATCGTGGGTGTCCCCTCACCCCGGGCGCTCCGCCGGCGGTGTCGCCGTGTCCCGGTGCCGTCCGATCCTGGGCACCGGCGGCGCCCGCGGAATCGGTGCGGCGCCGTATCCCGTCGCTGCCGCAGCGGTTCGACCGCACGTACCGCAGAGAGTTGATGACACCGGTCGGTGGGCCCGCGAGGCTGATCGACATGACCGACTCACTCGTGGCGATCCTCCTGCCGGGCGCCGACGGCCGTCCGGAGCTCGGCGGGACCGGGACGCTGGTGACCCCCTCCGCCGTCCTCGTCCACCCGCCCCTCAGCCGACGGCTGGGGACGGGCGAAGGCCCTGCGCCCGTCCGGGTCGCCGTGTGCGGCTGGGACCCGGCCGGGACCGAGGTGATCGACGTCGCCGGGGTGCAGGTCAGCGGGCGGTCCCCGGCCGGGGCGGACGAGCCGGTCGTCGGGCTGGTGCTGGCGACGCCGTCGTCGCGGGCCGGGACGGACGGCTTCGGCAGCGAGGAGGCGGTCGCGGCCCACCTGCTCGCCCCGCACGACGCCGTGGCCCGCCCGGCCGCCGTCCACCCGGGCCGCGTTCCCGGCGGGCGTACCACCGGGAACGGTGACCCGTCGCCCGGTCGCGGTGCCCCGGGCGATCGGCCCGCCGAGTCCGGCGACGTGGAGGAGGACGGCACGGGCGACGGCCCCGAGCCGCCGTTCGGCCCGGGTGACGGGGAGGGCGTGCGGCGGCCACCGCCGGAGTCCCCGTCGATCCTGTGCAGCTTCCTCGGGATCTTCTGCCGGTAGGGACGCGATGACCACCCGGCGCCGCGCGGTCGGCGAGATCGTCGTCGTCGGGCTGGCGATCGGGGCCGACCTCTACGTGCACGGCGGCGACAGCAGGCTGCGCGGCGGCGGGGAGCTCCCGCCGTGGGTGGTGCCGGTCGTCGAGGTGGTCGTGCTGGCGACCCTCCTGCTCCGGTGGCGGTACCCGTACCGGGTGGTCGCGGTCCAGTGGTGCTGGGCGCTGGCCGGGCTGGTGCTGCCCGGGTTCGCCCCGTTCGCGGGACTGCTCGTGGCACTGCACGCCGTCGCCTGCCGGGCCTCGGCCCGGTACTCGCTCGCGGTGCTCGCGGCGGGCCTGGTACCGCTGGCGGTGAGCAACGCCAACGCCGCCGGCGGGGTGGGGACGCGCTTCTTCGCCGCGCTCTGCCTGGCCTGGGCCGTCGTCCTCGCAGCGGTCTGGGCGGTCGGCCGGTGCACCCACCTCGCCGAGCGGCGGACCCGGCTGCTGGAGGAGCTGCGCGAGCGCGACGCCGCCGACGCCGTCCGGGCCGAGCGGCTGCGCCTGGCCCGGGAGCTGCACGACATCGTGGCGCACACCGTCAGCGCGATGGTCCTGCAGACCGCGGGGGCCCGGGCCCGGCTGACCGCGGACCCCGGGGACGCCCCGGCACGCGCCGAGGTGGTCGCAGCGCTGGCGGCGGTGGAGGCGAGCGGGGTGACGGCGATGACCGAGATGCACCGGATGCTGGGGCTGCTGCGTGCGCACGTGCCCGACCCGGACCCGGCCGGGGACGGCGTCGTCGCACCGCGGCTGGCCGACGTGCCGCACCTGCTGGAGACCTCCCGGGCGTCCGGGCTCGACGTCGAGCACGTCGTCGACGGCACTCCCGGCCGGGCCGACCCGAGCGTGGAGCTGACCGCCTTCCGGGTCGTGCAGGAGGGGCTCGCCAACGCGATCAAACACGGCGGCGCCGGGGCACTGGTCCGGGTGCACGAGCTGTGGGAGCCCGGACGGCTGCGGATCACCGTGCGCAGCACGCCGGGGATCACCGGCCCGGACCACGGGCTGCCGGTCGGCGGGCACGGGTTGCGCGGGCTCGCCGAACGCGCCGCGCTGGTCGGCGGGCACATCGAGTCCGGCCCGGGTGGCGACGGGTTCGTGCTGCGTGCCGAGCTCCCGCTCGACGGCTCCGGGGCGGGGGCACGGTGACCGTCACCGTGGTCGTCGCCGACGACGACCCGCTCGTGCGCACCGGCGTGGGCATGCTCCTGCGCAGCGCCCCGGACCTGGCCGTGGTCGGTGAGGCCGCCGACGGCGCCGCCGCGGTCGGGCTGGTGCGGCGCGACCGCCCGGACGTCGTCGTGATGGACCTGCGGATGCCGGGTACCGACGGGACGGCCGCGACCCGGGCGATCACCGCGGACCGGGCCGACGACCCGGACCTGCTGACCCGCGTGCTGGTGCTGACCACCTTCCACGACGACGACGCCGTGTACGGCGCCCTGCGCGCGGGTGCCAGCGGCTACCTGCTCAAGCACGCGGCCCCGGCCGACCTGGTCCCGGCGGTGCGCCGGGTCGCGGCGGGCGACGCCTGGCTGGACCCGGCGGTCGCGAGCCGGGTGATCGCCGCGCTGGTGGACACCGACCCCGACCGCGACGACCCGCCCCAGCTCCTGGCCCGGCTCACCGCGCGTGAGCGCGAGGTGCTGACCCTCATGGCGCACGGACGGTCCAACGACGAGATCGCCGCCGGGCTCGTGCTGTCCGGCGCGACCGTCCGCACCCACGTCAACCGGATCCTGATGAAGACCGGGTCGGGGAACCGGACGAACGCGGTGATCCTGGCCTTCCGCAGCGGGCTGGTGGACCCGCGGCGGTGAGGGCGCTCAGTCCTGCCTGCGCGCCCGGCTGGGCTGCACCCGCAGCGGTTCGCCGGGCATCTTCGGGTACTCCGGCGGGTACGGCAGGTCCCCCAGCCCCCGCTCGGCCTCGTCCTCGGCGTACCACTCCAGCGCGGTCGCGCAGCTCCCCCGCTCCTCGCCCGCACCGGCGTGCGGGTCCCCGTGGCGCTCCAGCAGCCCGGGCACGGTGCGCAGGGTGAACGCGGCCGGGTCGACCTCGCCGAGGTCGTCCCAGGTGACGGGCATGGAGACCGTCGCGGCGGGCAGTCCGCGCACCGACCAGGCCGAGGCGATGGTGCGGTCGCGGGCGGCCTGGTTGTAGTCGAGGAACACCCGCTCGCCGCGCTCCTCCTTCCACCAGTCCACGGTGGCCAGCTCCGGGATGCGCCGGCAGACGCGGCGGGCGAGCGCGATCACGGCGTGCCGGACCTCGACGAAGTCCCACTCGGGCCGGATCGGGCAGGCGACGTGCACGCCCCGCCCGCCGGAGGTCTTGGCCCACCCGGTCAGCCCGGCCTCGGTGAGGACCTCGCGCAGCGTCTGCGCGACGACGACGGCGTCGCCGAAGTCGGTGCCCGGCTGCGGGTCGAGGTCGATGCGCAGCTCGTCGGGGTGGTCGGTGTCGGCGCAGCGGACCGGCCACGGGTGGAAGTCGAGGGTGTTGAGGTTCGCCGCCCACGCGATCGTCGCGGGCTCGGTGATCGACACCGACTCGGCGGTGCGCCCGCTGGGGAAGGTGACCGTGCAGGTGCGCACCCAGTCCGGGGCGCCCTTCGGGACGCGCTTGACGAAGAACGGCTCGCCGTCCACCCCGGAGTTGAAGCGCTTGAGGTTGGTCGGGCGGTCCCGCAGCGCGGCGGCCATCGGCTCCCCCACCGCGACGTAGTACTCGACCACCTCGCGCTTAGTCATGCCGAGCTCGCCGAACACGACCTTGTCCGGACTGGTCAGGCGGACGTCGCGGGGGCCGTCCGGCCCGTCCACCTGCAGCATCACGACCTCACGGCTCTCCACGCGGGCGAACCTACTCCTGACGACTATCGTGTGCCCATGACCTCCGACCGGTCCCCCCGGTTCGACGACGACCTGCTGGGCCTCGACCCCGAGGACCCGGAGGCGCGAGCGTTCGCCGAGCACCTCGACCGCATGCAGCGGGTGCCGTCGTGCTCGGTCGAGGGCTACATCCGCGGCGTGGGGGACTTCGCGGAGTCGGCGAACCGGCTCCGGGGGCCGCACCGCGCCGCCGCCGTCGGGGTGACGGTGCTGCTGCTGCTCGTCGCGGCCTGGGTCATCGCGAACGCGGCCGGGTTCGTCGTCGCCACCTGGGTCTGACGACCAGCGGCACACGACCGATCAACGGGTTACCGTGGATGCATGGGTCTGTTCAGCCGCAACACCACCACCTCCGACGCCGAGCTCCCGGCGGCGCCGGTGCAGAAGACCGACGAACAGTGGCGGGCCCAGCTCAGCCCGGAGGAGTACCAGGTGCTCCGCAAGGCCGGGACCGAGCGCCCGTTCACCGGTGAGTACACCGACACGACCACCACCGGCGTCTACCGCTGCCGGGCCTGCGGGGCCGAGCTGTTCCGCAGCGACTCCAAGTTCGAGTCGCACTGCGGGTGGCCGTCGTTCTTCACCCCGCTCGCGGGCGAGGCCGTCATCGAGCGCACCGACTCCACCCTCGGCATGACGCGCACCGAGGTGCTGTGCGCCACCTGCCACGGCCACCTGGGCCACGTGTTCGCCGGCGAGGGCTACGGCACCCCCACCGACCTGCGGTACTGCATCAACTCGGTGTCGCTGACCCTGGAGCCCGCCGAGTAACCCCCTGCGTCGCACTCATGGAGCTTCGGTTCGGCGGCACCGAACCAAAGCTCCATGAGTGCGATGCCGGGGCGGGCGCGGCGGGGCGAACGGGCAGGACCTCGAGGGCTCAGGGCAGGGACGCGACCAGGTCGCCGACCTCGACCCTCGGGCCGGTGTAGAACGGGATCTCCTCGCGCACGTGGCGGCGGGCCTCGGTGCCGCGCAGGTGCCGCATGAGGTCGACGATGCGGTACAGCTCGTCGGCCTCGAAGGCGAGGATCCACTCGTAGTCGCCGAGGGCGAAGGCCGGGACGGTGTTGGCGCGCACGTCGGCGTAGTCCCGGGCCTCCTTGCCGTGGTCGGCGAGCATCTTCCGCCGGTCCGCGTCGGGCAGCAGGTACCACTCGTAGGACCGGACGAACGGGTAGACGCACACGTAGCGCTTCGGGTCCTCGCCGGCCATGAACGCCGGGACGTGGCTCTTGTTGAACTCCGCCGGGCGGTGCAGCGCGGTCTGGCTCCAGACCGGCACGCTCGCCCGGCCGAGCGCGGTGGTGCGGCGCAGGTCGGAGTAGGCGGCCTGCAGCGACTCGATCTCCGAGGCGTGCCACCAGATCATGTAGTCGGCGTCGTGCCGCACACCGGCGAGGTCGTAGACGCCGCGGACGGTGACGTCCTTGTTGGCGAGCGAGTCGAGGTACTCGGTCGCCTCGCGGGCGGCGGCCGAGCGGTCGTCGCCGAGGCGGCCGGGCTCGACCCGGAAGACCGACCACATGGTGTAGCGGATGGTGTCGTTGATCGCTCTGACGTCCACGCGGGCCATGTCCGGCATGGTACGCGGCCGGTGAGGGTGCCCTCAGCGACCGGTGGCCACTGCGGGTGCGAGCCGCTCCGCGGCGGCCCGGGCGGTCGCGACACAGGCGGGGACGCCGACCCCGTGCAGCATCGACCCGGCGACCTCCAGGCCCCCGACGGCGGCGACGGCCGACTCCAGCGTGTTCACGACCGCGCCGTGCCCCACGCCGTACTGCGGCAGTCCGCCGCCCCAGCGCTGCACGACCGACGCGACCGGGACGGCGTCGACGCCGTCGAGGACGGCCAGGTCGGCACGCACACGGGCGACGAGTTCGGCGTCGTCGACCTGCAGGCTCGTCTCCTCGCCGAACCGGCCGATCGAGGCCCGGAGCCGGACCAGGCCGTCCTCGCCGAGGTGGGCCCACTTCGTCGACGCGTGGGTGACGCCCTTGACCGACAGCGGCTCGTCCGCGGCGACCAGGCAGCCGGAGGTGCCGGGCATGCCGGCCACGTCGGCCGCCCGGAAGGCGAGCGCGACGACGGCGGAGGAGGCGAGCTCGATCCGCCCGGCCGCGGCGGCGGCGGCCGGTGCGACCGGCTCCAGCAGCCGGCGGGCGGCGGGTGCGGGGACGGCGAGGACGACGGCGTCGACGTCGAGCGCCTCCGGCTGCGGGACCGGTCCGAGGACGAGCCGCCAGCCTTCGGGGCGGCGGTGCAGCTCCCGCACGGTGACGCCGGTGCGCACCCGGGCCCCGGACGCCGCGACGAGTGCGGCGACCACCTCGCGGTAGCCGCCGCGCACCGCGCCGAAGACCGGTCCGGCGGCCACCGGCTGCGGCACCGCGGACGGCTCGGCCCCGGTGCCGTACCCGGCGGCCGGCGGCCCGGTGGTACCGGCCCCGGCGGCCGGCGGCCCGGTGGTACCGCTCCCGGCGGCCGGCGGCGCGGTGGTGCCGCTCCCGGCGGGCGGCGGCGCGGTACCCCCGGTCCCCGCGGCGGGCGTCCCGGCGGCGAGGGTCCCGCCGCGCTGGCCGGACCCGGCCATCCCCGCGCTGGCGGCCTCGGTCAGCGACCCGGCCCCGGCGTCGAGCGCGGCGGCGAGCGCCGGGACGGTGGCGCGCAGGCCGAGCCGGTCGACCCGCCCGGCGTAGACACCGCCCAGCAGCGGGTCGGCGATCCGGTCGACGACCTCGGGTCCGAACCGGCGGCGCAGCAGCGCACCGAGCGCGACGTCGGTGCCGGGCTCCCAGTCCAGCGGCATGGACGGCTCGGCGGCGACCGCGGCCCGTCCGGCGTCGGACAGCACTCCCCCGAGGTCGGCGTCACGACCGGGCACGCCCATGAGGGTGCCGCGGGGCAGGCCGACGGTGCGTCCGCCGGCACGGATCGTCGCCGTCGCCGCGGTGGGGTGGGTGAGCGCGTCGGCCAGCCCGATCTCGGCCAGCAGCGCGGGGACCTCGGGGCGACGGGCGAGGAAGGCCTCGGCGCCGACGTCGAAGGGTGCCCCCGCGAGGTCGACGGTGCGCAGCACCCCGCCGAGCCGGTCACGCTGCTCCAGGACGACGATCTCGGCGGCCGGGCCGAGCAGCGTGCGCAGCCGCTGCGCGCAGGACAGACCGGAGACACCGCCGCCGACGACGGCGACGCGGGTCATCGTGACGGACGGTCGCCCGTCGGCCCGGCCACGGGCTGGGCGTGCACCGTCTCGACGGTCCGGGTGATCACGTCCGGGTCGGTGGGCGGCAGGACGCCGTGGCCGAGGTTGAACACGTGCCCGCGGGTGCGGGCCCCCTCGGCGGCGATCCGCACGACCTCGGCGTCGACGGCGTCCTGGCCGGCGAACAGCACGGCCGGGTCCAGGTTGCCCTGCACGGGCACCGCGCCACCGGCCCGGCGGGCCGCGACGTCGAGCGGGGTCCGCCAGTCGACGCCGATCACGTCGGCGCCGGCGTCGGTCATCGCGCCCAGGAGCTCGGCGGTGCCGACCCCGAAGTGGATCCGCGGCACGCCGGCCCCGGCGAGCGCGCCGAGCACGGCGGCGGAGTGCGGCAGCACGAACTCGCGGTAGTCGCGCTCGGACAGCGCGCCCGCCCAGGAGTCGAACAGCTGGACCGCGTCCACCCCGGCGGCGACCTGCTGCTGCAGGAACGTGCCGGTGAGCACGGCGAGCTTGCCGAGCAGGGCGTGCCACACGTCGGGGGCCGAGCGCATGAGGGACTTGGTCCGCTCGTGGTTGCGGCTCGGGCCGCCCTCGATGAGGTAGGAGGCGAGGGTGAACGGGGCGCCCGCGAACCCGATCAGCGGGACGCGGCCCAGCTCGGGCAGCAGCAGGCCGATCGCCTCGGTGACGCGCGCCACCTGCTCGGGCGCCAGCTCGGGCAGCGCCGCGACGTCGGCGGCGGTGCGGACCGGCGAGTCCACGACGGGCCCGGTGCCCGGCACGATGTCCACCCCGATGCCCGCCAGGTACAGCGGCACCACGATGTCGGAGAACAGGATGGCCGCGTCCATGTCGTGGCGGCGGACCGGCTGCAGGGTGATCTCGCAGGTCAGGTCCGGGGTGAGACACGCCTCGAGCATCGCGTTGTCCCGGCGCAGGGCCCGGTACTCCGGCAGCGAGCGACCCGCCTGGCGCATGAACCAGACCGGCAACCGCGACGGCGTCGCACCGCGCGCTGCGTCGAGGAACGGTGCTCCCGCGAGGTCGCGGCGGGCGGGGGGCGCGGAGACGATGCCTGCAGTCATGACCTCCTGATGATCCCACGCGGACCGGGCCGGTGCTCGGGCGCCCCGGCGCGCCTGCCAGGGACGACGGGTATCGCACCCTAGAGTCCGACGCCGTGCCGGACCCGAACTCACCACCACCAGCAGCGTTCCGCAGCGCGGTCCGCTCGCTCGCGTCGGTCCGACCGCGCCCCGAGCTCGTGGTGCGGCCGCTCGAGGCCCCGCCCCGGCTCGCGCCGTACAGCTGGGCGACCAGCGTCGAGGCCGACATCGGGCACCGCGGCGACGGGACCGACGACCTCGACGAGCCGGACACCTCCGGCCGGTTGATCCTGCTCCACGACCCCGACGGCCAGGAACGCTGGGAGGGCACCTTCCGGCTGGTCTGCTTCGTGCAGGCCCGGCTGGAGCCCGGCCAGCTCGGCGACGACATGCTGCCGCGGATCGGCTGGTCCTGGCTGACCGACGCGCTCGAGCACGCCGGCGCCGGGTTCACCGCGCTCGGCGGGACCGTCACCCAGACCTCGTCGGTCCGCTTCGGCGGGCTCAGCGGCGGCGGTGTCGGCCCCGGCGAGGGGCCGCCGCGGGAGGACGACGTCGAGCTGCGCGCCTCCTGGTCGCCCACGGAGAGCGACGGTGATCTGTCCCGACACGCCGTCGCGTTCGCGTCCCTGGTGTCGACCGCTGCGGGTCTGCCGCCGGTCGGCGCAGTGCCGTTGAGCCGATCACCCGGCTGAACGTCGCAGGTCAACGGCATGCGTCGGAGATCTTTCACCCGGAGGGGTGGGACCGCGCCCACATGCATGTAACTTTCCAGGCCGGAAAGACGAATGCACACCAGACGTTAGGCCGCATGGAGGGATACCATCTCTTCCATGGCACCCGCCCGGGCGGCCGAGCGCCACTCTCCGTCCCTCGGGTTCCGGTGTTGGTCGGGGGCGTACGACCGACTCCAGGAAGGTTGACGACGTGGCTGTACTTGGCCAGCAAGTGCCGGCGCAGAGCTCCGGCAGCACCACCCCAGGTGGCGCTCCGATCGGTGGAGCAGTGCTCTCGCCGGGGATCGTCCCGCAGCCGCGGGAGGAGCTGTTCACGGTTCTCGTCGTGGACGACCACCCGCTGCTCCGGGAGGCGATCGCCGGACGGCTGCGCTCCATGGGAGCCGGCACCGTGCACGAGGCCGCCTCGGTCACCGAGGCGCGGGCACGCGCCCACGCCGCGGGTCCCTGCGACCTCGCGATCCTCGACCTGACCCTGCCGGACGGCAGCGGGCTGGACCTGGTCAGCGAGCTCCGCTCGCTCGGCTGGAACCGGCTGGTCGTGCTCGCCTCCTCCGACGACCCGTACGCGGTCCGCTCGGCGTTCCAGGCCGGCGCGCAGGCGTACCTGCTCAAGTCGGCGTCGCCCTCGGTCGTGACCGACGGCGTCAAGCGGGTGCTCGACGGCGGCGTCTACGCCGACCCGACGGTCGCCCCGCTGCTCGCCACCGGGTCCCGCGTGCCGGGCACCGACAACACCCCGCGGGAGCTCTCGGCCCGCGAGGTCGAGGTGCTGCAGCTCGTCGCGGACGGCCAGTCGAACAAGGAGATCGGCGAGGCCCTGAACCTCTCCGCTCTCACGGTGAAGAGCCACCTCTCCCGGATCGGCCGCAAGCTCGGCACCGGCGACCGCGCCCAGATGGTCGCGCTCGCCATGCGCGCGGGGGTCATTCGCTGACTTCCGGAACCGGCGCCGCCGGCGGTACGGACACGACCCGGCCGCCGGTCTCGGCGACTCCGGACGGTTCACCCGATCCGGTACCGCTGCTCCGTCCCGCCGACGGCCTCCCCCCGGTCACCGCGACCCCCGACGACCTCGCCCGCGTGGCGGCGGCGATCGCCGGGGGCAGCGGCCCGGTCGCCGTCGACGCGGAGCGTGCCTCCGGCTTCCGGTACTCCCAGCGCGCCTACCTGGTGCAGCTGCGGCGGGCCGGGGCCGGGTCCGCGCTGGTGGACCCGATCCCGCTGCGCGGCGAGCTGGGCCCGCTCGCCGAGGCCCTCGGCGGTCCGGAGTGGGTCCTCCACGCGGCCTCGCAGGACCTCCCGTGCCTGGCCGAGCTGGACCTGCGGCCGGCGTCGCTGTTCGACACCGAGCTCGCCGGCCGGCTCGCCGGGCTGCCCCGGGTCGGGCTCGGCCCGATGGTGGAGAACCTGCTGGGCCTCGGGCTGGAGAAGGGGCACGGCGCGGCCGACTGGTCACGCCGCCCGCTCCCCGAGGACTGGCTGGTCTACGCCGCGCTGGACGTCGAGGTCCTCGTCGACCTGCGCGCGGTCCTGACCCGGATGCTCGACGAGCAGGGCAAGCTCGAGTGGGCCCGCCAGGAGTTCGAGGCGGTCCGCACGGCTCCCCCCGCGGCGCCGCGCGCGGAGCCGTGGCGGCGCACCTCCGGCATCCACAAGGTCCGCCGCCCCCGCCCGCTCGCCGCGGTCCGGGAGCTGTGGCAGGCCCGCGACTCCCTCGCCGCCGAGCGCGACATCGCCCCCGGCCGGGTCCTGCCCGACGCCGCGATCGTCGACGCCGCGGTGCGCAACCCCGACTCCCCGCAGGCACTGGCCGAGCTGCCGGTGTTCCGCGGACGCTCCCAGCGCAGGCTGGCCCGCTACTGGTTCGACGCCCTGCGCCGGGCCACCGACCTCCCCGAGGCCGAGCTGCCCCGCGGCGCCGCCACCACCGACGGCCCGCCGCCGGTGTCGCGCTGGGCCGACCGGGACCCCGACGCCGCGGCCCGGCTCGCCGCCGCCCGCGCGGCGCTGACCACGGTGTCCGAGCAGCACGACGTGCCGGTGGAGAACCTGCTGCAGCCCGACCTGCTGCGCCGGGTCTGCTGGACCCCGCCCACCGACGGCGACCTGCCGGCCGCCCTGGTCGCCGGCGGCGCCCGCCCCTGGCAGGTCGATCTCCTCGCCCCCCTGCTCGAACCGGCCCTGGCCACCCGCGCGAGCTGAGCCACCCGAGCGGCCGAGCCACCCGAGCGGGCCGAGCCCGCATCCCGGTGGAGCCACCCGCCCCGGGTGCCCCACGCCGGAACGGGTCGGCCCCCGGGTCAGCGGGCGAGGACCGGGGCCCCGCCGGAGGGCGCCGGGACGGTGCTGTCGTCGGGCAGCGTGACGTGCACCGCCAGTCCCCCTCCGAGTACCGCCTCGGCGTGCACGGACCCGCCGTGCGCGGTGGCGACCGACCGCACGATCGACAGCCCCAGCCCGGAGCCGCGGGTGTGGGCGGTGCGGGCCACCGGGCCCCGCCGGAACGGCTCGAACAGCTCGGCCACCCTGTCCGGGGCCAGCTCCGGCCCCGACGACGCGACCCGCAGCACGACCCCCGGCTCGGGCGTCCCGGTGCCGCAGCCGACCTCGATCCAGCCGCCGTCGCGGTTGTGCCGGACCGCGTTCTCCAGCAGGTTCGCCACCATCCGGCGCAGCAGCGGCTCGTTGCCCCGGGTCGTCGCGGGCCGTGGGTCGGTGCGCACGACCAGCCCGCGGACGGCGACGTCCCCGGTCACGGCCGCGAGCTCCGCGGCGACGAGCGCGGCCAGGTCCACCGGCACCCGGTCGGAGCCCGGCATCGCTCCCCCGGCCTCGGTGCGGGCGAGCAGCAGCAGCCCGCTGACCAGCTCGTCGCAGCGGCGGCCCGCCTCCCGGACGACCCCGGCCATCCGGCGCAGCTCGTCGGCGTCGGCGTCGGGCTCGGCCAGGGTGACGTCGATCTCGGTGCGCAGCACGGCCAGCGGGGTGCGCAGCTCGTGCCCGGCGTTGGCGACGAACCGCGACTGCGCGTCGAACGCGGCCTGCAGCCGGTCGAGCATCGCGTCGACGGCGGCGGCCAGCTCGGCGACCTCGCCGCGGGCACCGGCGAGCGCGACCCGTTCGTCCAGCGAGCTGGCCGAGAGCCGCGAGGTGGTCTCGACGACCCGGCGCAGCGGGTGCAGCACCCGCCCGACGAGCACCCACGACGTGACCGCTCCGGCCGCGACGACCAGCGGGAACGCGATCAGCCCGGCCCGCAGCACCTCCGCGCGGGCCGCCGCGGCGACCGCGTCGCGGGCGGTCTCGGCCGGTACCGCGACGCCGCCGACGACCACCGTCCCGGGCAGCGCCGGGGTGCCCGCGACCACCGCTCCGACCAGCATCCAGCCGAGCCAGAGCAGCAGCGCGGCGACCGCGGCGACGAGCGCGGTCGCGAGCAGCGTCAGCCGCGGCCGGAGGGCGCCCACGCCGTCACGCCGTGGGGGTCCCGTCGGCGGGCACCCGGTACCCCGCACCGACGACGGTGTCGATCAGGCCCGGCGCGCCGAGCTTCTTGCGCAGGGTCATGACGGTGACCCGCACCGTGGTGGTGAACGGGTCGGCGTTCTCGTCCCACACGCGTTCGAGCAGCTCCTCCGACGACACCACGGCCCCGCCCGCGGCGAGCAGGACCTCCAGCACGCCGAACTCCTTGCGGGTCAGCTCGACCGGCCGCCCGGACCGCAGCACGGTGCGCCGGGCCGGGTCCAGCACGACGTCGCCGGCCCGCAGCGTGGGCGGCACCGCCGGGGTCGCCCGACGACCGAGCGCCCGGACCCGGGCGACCAGCTCGGGGAAGTCGAACGGCTTGGCCAGGTAGTCGTCGGCGCCGCGGGACAGGCCCTCGACCTTGTCGGCCGGGGTGCCCGACGCGGTGAGCATCAGCACCCGGGTCAGGCCGCCCGCGGCGACGAGCTCGTCGCACAGGTCGTCGCCGCTGCGGCCGGGCAGGTCCCGGTCGAGGACGGCGACGTCGTAGCGGGTCACCGACAGCTTCTCCGAGCCCTCGTCGCCGTCGTAGGCCACGTCGACGGCCATCCCGTCCCGGCGCAGGCCGCGCACGACGGCGTCGGCCATCGCCGGCTCGTCCTCGACGACGATGACGCGCATCAGCGGGTGCGCTCCCGCCCGGGAACGGCACCCTCGGGGGTCGAGGGGACCGCGGCGGCCGCCCACTCGATGATCCGGCGGGCCATGTCCTGCTCGGTCAGCCCGGTCGCGGCGAGCACGTCGTCGCGGCTGCCGTGCTCCAGGTACTCCTGGGGCAGCGCGAGGTCGCGCTGGCGCACGTCGAACTCGGCGGCGCGCAGCGCGTCGGACAGCGCGGAGCCGAACCCGCCGTGCGTGCCGCAGTCGGAGACGGTGACCACGAGCTGGTGGTCGGCGGCCAGGGTGAGCAGCTCCCGCGGGACCGGCAGCACCCACCGCGGGTCGACGACGGTGACGTCGACGCCCTGGTCGGCGAGCCGCCGGGCGACGGCGACACCGGACGTCGCGAACGCCCCGACGCAGACGAGCAGCACCTGCGAGCGCCCGTCGGACGGCTCGTGCAGCACGTCGACCCCGGCCGGCCCGTCGAGGCGGCGCACGGCGGGCACCGACGCGACGACCGACCCCTTGGGGTAGCGCAGCGCGGTGGGGCCGTCGGTGACCGCGGTGGCCTCGCCGAACTCCTCGCGCAGCGTGGCCTCGTCACGCGGGGCGGCGACCCGCATGCCGGGCACGATGCCCAGCAGCGACAGGTCCCACATCCCGTTGTGCGACGGGCCGTCGCTGCCGGTCACCCCGGAGCGGTCGAGAACCAGGGTGACGCGCTCGCGGTGCAGCCCGACGTCCATGAGCAGCTGGTCGAAGCCGCGGTTGAGGAAGGTCGAGTACAACGCGACGACGGGGTGCCGCCCGGCCCGGGCGAGCCCGGCGGCGGTGGTGAGCGCGTGCTGCTCGGCGATCCCGACGTCGACGATCCGGTCCGGGTGGGCGGCCGCGAACGGCGCGAGCCCGGTCGGGCCGAGCATCGCCGCGGTGATCGCGACGACGTCGGTGCGCCGGGACCCCAGCGCCACCATCTCCTCGGCGAACACGTCGGTCCAGCCGGTGACCGGGGTGCCGGTGGGCAGGCCGGTCTCCGGGTCGAACGCGGCCGGGCTGTGCATCTGCTCGGCCTCGTCGTTCTCCGCGGGCGGGTAGCCGTTGCCCTTGCGGGTGACCGCGTGCACGATCACCGGGCCGCCGAAGCGCTTGGCCCGGCGCAGCGCGGACTCGAGCTGGCCGATGTCGTGGCCGTCGACCGGACCGAAGTACTTGAGCCCCAGGTCGGAGAACAGCTCCTGCGGGGCGAGGGCGTCCTTCACCCCGGCCTTGAAGGCGTGCAGGCCGGCGTAGAGCGCGGGCCCGACGACGGGGGTGCCGCGGACGGTCCGCTTGCCGGCCTCCAGCACGCGCTCGTACCCGGGCCGCAGCCGCAGCGACGCGAGCCGGTCGGCGAGACCGCCGATGGTCGGCGAGTAGGAGCGGCCGTTGTCGTTCACGACGATCACCACGTTCCGGTCCTCGCCGGCCGCGATGTTGTTGAGCGCCTCCCAGGCCATGCCACCGGTCAGCGCGCCGTCCCCGATCACGGCGACGACGTGCCGGTCCACACCGGTCAGGGCGTGTGCCCGGGCGATCCCGTCGGCCCAGGACAGCGACGACGACGCGTGGCTGGACTCCACGTGGTCGTGCTCGGACTCGACGCGGCTCGGGTAGCCCGACAGCCCGCCGGCCTTCTTCAGCCGGTCCCAGCCCTCCTGACGGCCGGTCAGCAGCTTGTGCACGTAGGCCTGGTGTCCGGTGTCCCAGATCAGCGTGTCCTGCGGGGACTCGAAGACCCGGTGCAGGGCGATGCTCAGTTCGACCACACCCAGGTTGGGCCCCAGGTGACCACCGGTGCGGGACACCGCCTTGATCAGGAACCCACGGATCTCGGCCGCGAGCGAGGTCAGCTCCTCCGGCCCGAGGCCGCGCAGATCGGCCGGGCGCCGGATCGCCGAGAGTCCCCGGTTCGTCGTCACGTACTGCCTCCTCGCCGCCGGCCCTGCTCGGGCGTCCTCCACCACGGAGGACCGGCATCGACTCGTGGTCCCACTCTACGGACCGGTAGCCGAGGCGACCCGATGGCACTGCCGGGCGCGGCGGGCGTCGTCCGTCACCCGAACGGGGCCCGCCGCGTCCCGTGCTGCGACGCGGTACGTCCACGGTTCTCACCAACCCCAGTTGCGCATTGTCGATCTCCTTTCGCACTCGGACCCACAGTTGATCGACACAATGGCCGCGGCACTTACCACGGACGCGTTCACCAACCCCAGTTGCGCATGGAGCACCCCTTTCCTGATCGACATCCCGCACGTCGTGGCGCCGTGGTGACGTGACGACACGGCAATTACCGGCATACCGACATGGTCTCGCACGTATTCGCCGGTGCCGCCGCCGAAAAGGGTGACCCGCCGTCGACGGACGAACAAACCAGGGGGCACCATTGCGATATCAACAATCACCGGCTCGGCCGTACGGCCTGTACCGAGCGTGATCGGAACACTCGTTCGAGCTGCTACGGCGCGATGACGAAGCCGTATCGATCACTGAAAGCGACGGGTGCGGCTAGGATCACGGAGGACCGGGACGCCCGTCCCGGTCGCGGACGGGCAGGATCGGGTGGAACGACGCCGGCGAGGGAGGGACGTATGGCCCCGGAACCGGTCCGGTTGCACCACGTCACCCGCTGGCCCGTCTGGTCCATCCCCGGACGGCTGCTCGGACCGGTCCTGGCCGTGGAGCTGCTGGCGGTCTGCCTCGTCCTCGCCGGGCTGCTGGACCCGCCGCGGCTCGACCACTCCACGCTGGTGCTGCTGGCCACGCTGACGGTGGCCGGGATCCTGCACACCGAGGTCGTGGCCGGCGTCGAACGCATCCGGCGCTACACCGCCGAGACCCACCACGTGAACCTGACCTCGGTCTGGACCTTCGCCTCGGCCCTTCTGCTGCCACCGGTCCTGGGCGCCTTCGTGGTGGTCGTGGTCTACACCCACCTCTACGTCCGGGTGCTGCGGCCGGTGCCGCCCCCGGACCGCAGGCCGGTCTACCGCGAGGTCTACAGCACCGCGACGGTGATCCTCTCCGTGCACGCCGCGGCCGGGGTGCTCGCCGCGACCCGGCCCGGTGAGCTCTACGGCAGCCTGCCCGGCACCGTCGCACTGCTGCTCGCGCTCCTGACCTACACCGTCGTCAACACCTGCCTGGTGCTCGGCGTGGTCGCGGTGGCCAGCCCGGACACCCGGGTGGTGCGGATCCTGTTCGGCGGCGACGAGCTCACCCTGGAGCTGGCGACCCTCTGCCTGGGGGCGCTGACGGCGGGAGCGCTGGCCGCGAGCGGCCCGTTCGTCGCGCTGCTCGCGGTGCCGCCCATCCTGGCTCTGCACCGCACGATCCTGGTCAGGCAGCTGCGCGAACGCGCCGACACCGACTCCAAGACCGGGCTGCTCAACCATGCGGCCTGGCACCTGCGCGGGACCCACGAGCTGACCCTCGCCGAACGCGAACGTCGGCCCGCGGCGCTGCTGATCCTCGACCTGGACCACTTCAAGGAGATCAACGACACCCACGGCCACCTCTACGGCGACCAGGTCCTCGCCGCCACCGCCCAGCTGCTGCGCGAGGAGCTGCGCGACCACGACCTCGTCGGCAGGTTCGGCGGGGAGGAGTTCGTCGTGCTGCTCCCCCGGCTCTCCGGGCACGACGGGCGCGAGGAGGTCCGGCAGATCGCCGAGCGCCTGCGCAGGCGGATCGCGGGCGACTCCGGTTCGGTGGCACCGCCGGACGGGGTCCCGGCCCAGCGCCTGCCCGCACCGTCCGCGGGCGTTCCCGGGACCGACGGTCGTCCGTCCCCCCGGACCGGGACCGGGATCACCGTCTCGATCGGCGGGGCGCTGTTCCCCGACGACGGCCACGCCCTGACCGGCCTGCTCGAGGTCGCGGACTCCGCGCTCTACGCGGCCAAGCGGGCCGGGCGCGACGCCGTGCGGATCGGGCGTCACACCTTCCCGGCCGAGCCCGAGCACGCCTGACGCTCCCCCGACCGACGCCGGTCCCGTCCGGGACGGCGCCGACCGGCCGTCACGACCCGGCGGCCGCTGCGACCCGGCGGCCCGGCGGCCGCTGCGACCCGGCGGCAGGGCAGCCCGGCCTGCACGGTGACCGGCCTGCACGGTGACCGACCTGCACGGTGGCCCGGCGTCTGCCACGGCCGACCCGGTCGCCGGAGGTCAGCGGCCGGGGACGCTCCCGTCGCGCCCGGTCCGGACCTGGTCGCGCCCGGCCCGCTTGGCCGCGTAGAGGGCGTGGTCGGCGATCTGCAGCAGCTCGTCGAGGGACTCGCCGTCGCCGCCGGTGACCGCGACCCCCACCGACACCGACAGGTCGCAGATGGTGATGCCGCCGCCCGGGCCGTCGACGTGCACGGCCAGCGACCGGACGGTCCGCCGGATGCGCTCGGCCGCGTTGTGGGCCAGCTCGCGCCCCTCCGGCCCCACCGGCAGCCCGGCCAGGAGGACCACGAACTCCTCCCCGCCGAAGCGCCCGACCGGGTCGACCTCGCGGACCTGTGCCTTCAGCGTCCCGGCGACGGCGGAGAGCACCTGGTCGCCGGCGAGGTGGCCGTAGCCGTCGTTGACGGCCTTGAAGTGGTCCAGGTCGAGGATCAGCACCGCGACGGCACCGCGCTGGCGCCGGGCCCGGGCGAGCGCCCGGTGCGCCCGGCCGCGCCACGCGACGGCGGTGAGCAGGTTGGTCTTGGCGTCGGTGTTCGCCCGCTCCTCCAGCTGCCGGATCAGCACCGCCCGGTGCAGCACCAGCAGCGGCGGGAGGACCAGCAGCACGAGCAGCACCTGGCGCTGCACGGCGAGCGCGGCCAGCACCGCCAGGCACAGCGTCGCACCCTCCAGAACGTAGTCGTCCCCGTCGCCGACCAGGAGTCGCCAGTCGGGGCGGTGCGGCGAGGACAGCGCCAGCGCGGTCGCGACGAGCAGCTGGTTGACCAGTCCGTAGACCACCATGGCCAGCAGCAGCGACAGGTAGCCGACCACCTGGCTCCCGCCGCCGACCCCCGCGGCCGCGGTGAGCGACTCGGGCGGGACGAGGACCGAGGCGGCCATCGCGGCGAGCACGACGGTCGCGGTGGTGTAGGCGTGCCGGTACAGCTGCGCACCGGCGGGGCGCCAGACCCGCCACCACAGGTGGCCGTAGACCACGACGACCACCAGGCCCGCCACCCCCGGCGGCAGCAGCAGCGCGGCCGCGAAGGTCCAGACCGTCGACAGGTCGAAGTAGGAGACGTGCGCGACCCGCCGGCGCACCCGCTCGATGCCGGTCGCCATCTCGGTGTGCACCGCGCCGAGCGCCGCGAGGCCGAGTGCGCCCAGTGCCAGCAGGCCGGTGTCGCGGTCCCACGGCAGCCGGGCCACGTCGGTCACGACGAGCACCACGGCGGTGAGCTCGACGAGCACCACCACGGCGAGCACCCGCGCCGGCAGGCCGCGGAAGGGCCAGCGGGGACGTTCGGGGGCCCCGCTCCGCATCCCGGTCACGGAGAGGTGGCCGAACGGACGGGTCCGGTGGGCACATCGCGTGCGTCCGACATCGTCGATGTCACCCGAACGGGTATGCTGGTTGTCGATTCGTCACGATGAGTGACGAGAAAGGCAGCGGTGCTGCCAGACCGGACGACAGGAGGTGACGTCGTGCGCAACCGAGGCTGGTGACCACCGGGAACCACGCGTGCCCGGGTCATGCGACCGCCCCCGGACCGGCCGACCGGAGCATCCGGACGGCACCGAGGGCGAGCAGGATCCCCACCGCACCGAACACACCGAGCGCCGTCGCGGGGGCGGTCCACTCGGCCAGCATCCCGCCGACGAGGACCGCGACCCCCTGGGTCGCCACGAGCCCGGCCGCCGCGACGCCCACGGCGCTCCCGCGCACCGCGCTCGGCGTGGCCCGAGCGAAGCCCGACTGGGCCGCGATCAGGCAGGCCGTGGCGCAGGCTCCCGACACCGCCCAGAGCGCGACCGCCTGCCACAGGCCGACCGCCAGCGGCGTCAGCGCGAGCGGCAGCGCCGCCCCGACGGCCAGCGGCACCAGGCCGCGCTCGCGCAGCCGGGCCGGCAGCACGTAGGCGACGACCAGAGCCCCCACCGCGCTGCCCGCCGGGTCGGCCGCCATCAGGAGCCCGGTCGACGCCGGACCCGCCCCGATCGCGACGGCGTAGGCCGCCGCCAGCGCCTCGGGCAGCACGAAGATGCCGAGCATCCAGGCCATGAGGGCCAGCGAGCGCCGCCGGGGGTGGCCGAACACGACCGGCAGGCCGGCCAGCGCCGACCGCCACCAGGCGCCGGACCGGGCCGCCCACAGCGTCGCCGACCCGGGCCCCGCGGCGGCCGCGACCGCCGCGGACGCCGCGACGGGTCCGGCCGCGACCGCCGCGTGCCGGGACCGGACACCGAGGGCGACGAGCACCGCCGAGCCGACGAACGTCGCGGCGTCGACCAGCAGTGCGCCGCGCGGGGTCAGCGTCGCGACGAGCAGACCGCCCCCCGCGAAGCCCACCACCTGCGCCACCTGCACCGAGACCTGGCGCAGCGCCAGGCCGCGGGCGAGCAGGTCACCGGACAGCAGGTCGGGCAGCAGGGCCGAGCGGGCCGCGGTGTGCGGGCCGCCCAGCAGGACGACCAGCACCAGCAGCGCCCCCAGGACCGGCAGCCCGGGACCGGGCACGGCCATGGCGACGACGAGACCGGCCCGGACCAGGTCGGTCCCGATCAGGAGCCGGCGACGGGGCCACCGGTCGGCGAGGTGCCCGAGCAGCAGCCCGCCGAGCAGAGCGGGCAGGAAGGTCAGCGCGTAGACCCCCGCCGACCATGCGACCGAGCCGGTCTCGTTCAGGACCAGGACGGTCAGCGCGACCCGCGCGACCTGGTCGCCGGCCACCGAGAGGACCTCCGCGGTCCACAGCGCACGGAAGTCGCGCACCGAGAAGGGGCCGCGGGCGGCGGCGGGGCCGCGACGGCCGTCGTCCCCCGTCCCGGAGCCGCCGCGCTCGGCCATCGGCGTGGGGTCCCTTCGGAGTCCGGCGTGGGTGGCCCGCCGCGGACCGGCACCCGACCTCGGCGCGGGGCCTACCACCTCGGCGTCGGCGGCGGGCAGGAGTTCCCGTCGAGACTAGGTACCCCCCGCCCGGTCGTCGCCCCGGATCATCCGCGTGAAGCCGGGCGGCGCAACCACGGCGGCGAACGGCGTATGAGCGGCGTCACAGATCCGCCACGTGCGCCGCCCTCGACGGCGGACGGTCGACGGCAAGCGGTCGACGTGATCGTCACGCCACGGTCCGCACCGGACTCAGAGCAGGTCCGCGACGTGGACCGTCTCGTTCACCGTCCGGACCCTGCGCATCCCGTCGCGCGCGCACACCACCCGCGAGATCCCGACGTAGTCCAGCGGGAACGGCAGGTCCCGTCCGACGCCCAGCACCTCGGCGAGGTAGGCGTTGACCACACCGGCGTGCGCGACGACGACCACCGTCGCCCGACCCGGGTGCGCCGCGACGACCTCCTCGATCCCGGCGCACACCCGGGACCGGAACGCGGCGCCGTCGACGTGCTCGGGCAGGTGCCCGGCCCGCATCCGCCCCCACGCCGCCGGATCGGCCTGCGCCATCCGGGCGACCGGGATGTAGAGCGAGCGTTCGGCGTCGTACTCGCGCAGGTCGGAGCGGGTGTGCGGGGTGAGACCGCGCTCGCGTGCGAGCGGCTCGGCGGTCTGGACCGCGCGGAGCATCGTGCTGGTGTGCAGCGCGTCGACCGGGGTGCCGGCCAGCGCGTCGACCAGCCGGGCCGCCTGGTCCCGGCCCCGCGGCGCGAGGCCCGGGTCGGCGTGGGTGCCGTCGTCGTGCTCGACGGCCTCGGGCAGCGCGTGCCGGACGAGCAGCAGGTGCACCCGCTCAGCCCGGGACGTGCGCGTCGTTCCCGGCGGCCCGCAGCGCCGAGCGCAGGGCCTCGGCGTGCCCGTCCTGCTCGGCGCCGTCGACGGTGGCGGCCGCGTTCGCGAAGTCGAAGGCCCGCATGTCCCAGGCCGGGAACACGTGGACGTGCACGTGGGGCACCTCGAACCCGGCGACCAGCAGCCCGACCCGGGGCGGCGACCAGATCTCCCGCACCGCGAGCCCGACGGTCCGCGACACCTCGGTGAGGTGGGCGACCAGGCCGGCGTCGGCGTCGACCCACTGGTCGACCTCCGCGCGCGGCACGACGAGGGTGTGCCCCGGGCCGAGCGGGTTGATCGACAGGAACCCGACGCACTGCTCGTCGGCCCAGACGAACCGGCCCGGGATCTCGCCGTTGATGATCTTCGTGAAGACGGTGGTCACGGATCCGGACCCTAGTGGCCCGCGGCGCCGGGTGAGGAACGGCGGGCGCGGGCCCCCCGGCCGCCCTAGGATTTCGGGCATGCCCCGCACCATCGCCCGCAGTGACCGCGTCGACCGGGACGAGCTGCTCGAGTTCGTCCGTCCCCGGCATCACATGGTGCTGATGACCACCCGATCCGACGGCGGCGTGCAGGCCTCCCCGGTCACCGGCGGCGTCGACGACGACGGGCGCATCGTGATCGCCACCTACCCCGAGCGCGCCAAGTCGGCCAACGTCGCGAAGGCCGGCAGGGCCGCGGTCGTCGTGCTGAGCGAGGAGTTCGACGGCGCCTGGGTGCAGGTCGAGGGCGACGCCGAGCTCATCACGCTGCCGGACGCGCTCGAGCCGCTGGTCGACTACTTCCGTGCCGTCTCCGGCGAGCACCCGGACTGGGACGAGTACCGCCGCGCCATGTCCGACCAGGGGAAGGCCCTGATCCGCATCACCCCGACCCGGTGGAGCCCGGTCGCCACCGGCGGCTTCCCCGCCCGACTCGCCGACTCCTGACCGTTCCTGGGACGATCGACCGCCCCCGTCCGGAGCTGCTGCGGACGCGGAGGTGATGTGGCGTGGACCGCCGACGGTCCCGTCCACCATGTGGCAACGGTGCCCGCCCGACACAGTGTGAGCGTGCCCGCGGCCTGCGGCCGGGGCGCGCGACGAGAGGACGCAGACGATGCAGGCCTGGCCCGGGCACGCCTACCCGTTGGGTGCCAGCTACGACGGCACCGGCACCAACTTCGCGCTGTTCTCCGAGGTCGCCGAGGCCGTGGAGCTGTGTCTCTTCGAGCCCGACCCGGACGCCCCCGGCGGCCTCGCCGAGACCCGGGTGGCGCTGACCGAGGTCGACGGCTTCGTCTGGCACGGCTACCTGCCCGGCATCGAGCCCGGCCAGCGCTACGGCTACCGCGTGCACGGCCCCTACGACCCCGCCCAGGGCCTGCGCTGCAACCCGAACAAGCTGGTCATCGACCCCTACGCCAAGGCCCTCGACGGCCCGGTGGACTGGGACGAGGCCGTGTTCGGCTACAACTTCGGCGATCCGGACTCGCGCAACGACACCGACTCGGCGCCGCACGTGCCCAAGTCGGTCGTGGTGAACCCGTTCTTCGACTGGGGCTCGGACCGCCCGCCGAAGATCCCCTACAACGAGACCGTCGTCTACGAGGCGCACGTGCGGGGCCTGACGATCCGGCACCCGGACGTCGAGGAGGACCTGCGGGGCACCTACTCCGGCGTCGCGCACCCGGCGATGATCGAGCACTACAAGCGGCTCGGGGTCACCGCCGTCGAGCTGATGCCGGTGCACGAGTTCGTGCAGGACCACCACCTCACCGAGAAGGGCCTGTCGAACTACTGGGGCTACAACACCATCGGCTTCCTGGCCCCGCACCACGCCTACTCGGCCGGCTCGGTCCGGTCCGGGTCGCAGGTCGCGGAGTTCAAGGCGATGGTCCGCGACCTGCACGACGCGGGCATCGAGGTCATCCTCGACGTGGTCTACAACCACACCGCCGAGGGCTCGGACATGGGTCCGACGCTGTCCATGCGCGGCATCGACAACCACGCCTACTACCGGCTGGTCGACGACGACGCCCGCTACTACATGGACTACACGGGCACCGGGAACTCGCTCAACGTCCGCAACCCGCACACCCTGCAGCTGATCATGGACTCGCTGCGGTACTGGGTGACCGAGATGCACGTCGACGGCTTCCGCTTCGACCTCGCCTCGACCCTGGCCCGCGAGTTCTACGACGTCGACCGGCTGTCGACCTTCTTCGACCTCGTCCAGCAGGACCCGGTGATCTCGCAGGTCAAGCTGATCGCCGAGCCGTGGGACGTCGGTCCCGGCGGCTACCAGGTCGGCAACTTCCCGCCGCTGTGGACCGAGTGGAACGGCAAGTACCGCGACACCGTGCGCGACTTCTGGCGCGGCGAGGCCGGCACGCTCGGCGAGTTCGCGTCCCGGATCACCGGCAGCTCGGACCTCTACCAGGCCGACGGGCGCCGCCCGTTCGCCTCGATCAACTTCGTGACCGCGCACGACGGGTTCACCCTGGCCGACCTCGTCTCGTACAACGACAAGCACAACGAGGCCAACGGCGAGGACGGCAACGACGGCGAGAGCCACAACCGGTCCTGGAACTGCGGCGTCGAGGGCCCCACCGACGACGAGACCGTGCTGGAGCTCCGCGCCCGCCAGCAGCGCAACTTCCTGGCGACGCTGCTGCTCTCCCAGGGCACCCCGATGCTGCTGCACGGCGACGAGGCCGGCCGCACCCAGGGCGGCAACAACAACGTCTACTGCCAGGACAACGAGATCGCCTGGCAGGACTGGGAGGTCGCGGGCAAGCACGACGAGCTGACCACCTTCACCGCGGGCGTCGCCGCGCTGCGGCACGCGCATCCGGTGTTCCGACGGCGCCGCTTCTTCGCGGGCCGCCCGATCGGCCGGTCCTCCACCAGCGAGGACGTCGCCGACATCGGCTGGTTCACCCCGGCCGGGCGGGAGATGAGCGAGGAGGACTGGGACAACGACCTGGGCCGCTCGGTGGTCGTGTTCCTCAACGGCAGCCAGATCGCCGACGTCGACCAGCGCGGCCAGCGGATCGCCGACGACTCGTTCCTGCTCTGCTTCAACTCCTTCTGGGAGGACATCGACACCACGCTGCCGCCCGCCGAGTTCGGGCAGGCGTGGGAGATCGTCGTCGACACCCACTCGGGCGAGGTGCACCCGCCGAACGGCACCGGGGTCACCGCGCCCGACCTCGACCCGGTCTCCGCGGGCTCGGTGCTGACCCTGCCCGCCCGTTCCCTGCTCGTCCTGCGATCGAAGGGCTGAGGCGTGACCCGCCTTCCGGGATCGACCTACCGGCTGCAGCTGTCGGCCGACCAGACCTTCGCCGACGCCGCCGCGCTGACCGGCTACCTGGACCGGCTGGGGATCGGGGCGCTCTACGCCTCGCCCCTGCTCGAGTCCACGGCCGGCTCCACCCACGGCTACGACGTGACCGACCCGACCCGGGTCTCCGGTGAGCGCGGGGGCGAGCAGGGGCTGCGGTCGCTGCTCGGGACCCTGCGCGAGCACGGGCTGACGATGCTGATCGACATCGTGCCCAACCACGTCGGCGTCGCGAAGCCCGCGGAGAACCCGTGGTGGTGGGACGTGCTCACGCACGGCGAGGCGTCGCGGTGGGCGGGGCACTTCGACGTCGACTGGGGCGCCGGGCCGATCCTGCTGCCGGTGCTCGACGCCGACGAGGAGAAGGCGCTCACGGAGCTCTCGGTGACCGACGGCGAGCTGCGCTACTACGAGCACCGCTTCCCGGTCGCGCCCGGCACCGGCGAGGGCACCGCGCAGGAGGTGCACGACCGCCAGCACTACCGGCTCGTGTCCTGGCGGCGCGGCGCCGCCGAGCTGACCTACCGGCGGTTCTTCGACGTCAGCGACCTCGCCGCGGTCCGGGTCGAGGACCCGGCGGTGTTCGCCGACGCCCACCGCACCGTGCTCGACCTGGTGCGTTCCGACGACACGATCGTCGGGCTGCGGGTGGACCACCCCGACGGGCTGTCCGACCCGGGCGGCTACGCGCGCCGGCTGCGCGCCGAGCTCGGCCCGGGCCGGTGGCTGCTCGTCGAGAAGATCCTCGGGGTCGGCGAGGAGCTGCCGATCTCCTGGCCGGTCGACGGCACCACCGGCTACGAGGCGCTGCGCGAGGTCTGCGGGGTGCTCGTCGACCCGGACGGGGCGGGGCTGCTCACCCAGTTCGCCGCCGAGCACACCGGGGAGAAGCGCTCCGCGCACGCCGTCGAGGACGACGGTCGCCACCTCGTCGTCCGGGAGGTCCTGGTCGCGGAGGTGCGCCGGATCGCCGACGCCTTCCGCGCGGGCCCCGGCGCCGACTCCGGCACCACCGGGCTCGACCTCGCCGACGTCGCCGCCGAGGACCTGCACGACGCGGTCGCCGAGCTGCTGTGCGGGTTCCCGGTCTACCGCTCCTACCTCACCCCGGAGATCACCGAGGGCCGGGCGGCCGCCGACACCGCGGTCGCGGTGGCGCGCACCCGTCGCCCCGACCTGGCCGCCGTGCTGGGCGCGCTGCACTCCGGGCTGGTCCGCGAGCCCGGGTCGGACTACGCGACCCGGCTGCAGCAGACCTCCGGGATGGTCACCGCGAAGGGCGTCGAGGACACCGCCTTCTACCGGTACAACCGGCTCGTCGCGCTGAACGAGGTCGGGGGCGACCCGGCCCGGTTCGGGGTGACGCCCGGGGAGTTCCACACCGGGCTCGCCCGCCGGGAGGCCGGGCGGTCGCGCACCATGACCTCGCTGTCCACGCACGACACGAAGCGCTCCGAGGACGTCCGGGCTCGGCTCGCCGTGCTCGCCGAGCGTCCCGCGTCGTGGGCGGCGAAGGTCCGTGAGTGGTCGGTGCGCCACCCGCTGCCGGACCGGTCGCTGGAGCTGCTGGCGTGGCAGTCGCTGGTCGGGGCGTGGCCGATCCCGGCCGACCGGCTCGCGGGCTACCTCGGCAAGGCCGCCAAGGAGGCCAAGCTGGTGACCTCGCACATCGACGCCGTCGCCGAGGTCGACGAGGCGGTGGCGGCCTGGCCGGGGCAGGTGCTCGCCGACACCGAGCTCGTCGCCGAGATCGAGGCGTTCGTCGCGGAGATCGCCGAGCCCGGCTGGTCCAACTCGCTGGCCCAGAAGCTGCTGCAGATGGCCGGGCCCGGCGTGCCGGACGTCTACCAGGGCACCGAGCTGTTCGAGTACTCGCTGGTCGACCCGGACAACCGGCGCCCGGTCGACTGGGACGCCCGGCGCGCGATCCTGGAGCGTCTCGACACCGGCGAGCAGCCACCGGTCGACGGAGGCGGTGCGGCGAAGCTGCTGGTCACCTCGGCGACGGCGCGGCTGCGACGGTTCCGCCCGGAGCTGTTCAGCGGCTACGGCCGGGTCGACGCCCAGGGCACCGCGGCGGAGCACGCCGTCGCGTTCTCCCGCGGCGGGGGCGCGCTCGTCGCCGTCGCGACCCGGCTGCCCGAGGGGCTGGCCCGTCGCGGCGGGTGGGGCGACACCCGGCTGCCGCTGCCCGGCGGCTTCGACGACTGGCACGACATGATCGCGAACCGCCCGGTGGACGGTCCCGCGCCCGCGCTGTCGGACCTGCTCTCGCGCTACCCGGTCGCGCTGCTGGTGCGCCCGGCCTGACCCGCGACCACCGTGCCCCGGCCGCCGTCGGCGACCGGGGCACGCGCGTGTCCGGGGCTCAGGGCTCCTCGACGACGTGCACCGCGGCCTCCTCGGCCGAGGCACCGGCGCCGTCGATGCCGGCGTCACCCGCGACGAGGTCCTTCTCGCCGCCGTCGCTGCCGTCGAAGGACGCGTCGTCGACGGTGAGCCTGCCCGCCCGGGCGTCGCCGACCTCGTCGTCGCGCAGCTCGCCGTCGGTGCCGGGGGCGTCGCCGAGGTACTCCCCCGTCGCGTCGTCGACGTCGCGGTCCGGGCGCTCGGGGGCCGCCGGGTCGGTGGTGTCCCACGCGTCGGGGACCTCGTCGGCCAGCCGCTCGTCGAGGCTCTCGTCGTCGCGGGCGTTCCACGGCCGCTCGGGCGGCGAGTAGCCCTCGTCGAGCACGTCGGTCACGCCGCCGTACTCCAGCGTGTCCTCGGGCTGGAGCTGCGCGTCCTGGTCGAGGTCGTCGCCTGCGTCGGGGTCGCTCATCGGGGCAGCCTAGCGGCGCGTGACCCGGCCCACCCCCCGCCGGGCGCGCGCGGACCCCACCGGGTGCGGAAGGATCGTCGTCCGTGACGGAGTTCGCCGTGTGGGCACCCGACAGGAACCGCGTCAGCGTGCTGGTGGGTGAGCAGCGGATCGCGCTCGACCCCGCCCCGGGGGGCTGGTGGCACACGGACCAGCCCGACCACGGGCACGGGACCGACTACGCGTTCCTGCTCGACGACGACGCCACGCCGCTGCCCGACCCCCGCTCCCGCTGGCAGCCGAAGGGGGTGCACGAGCGCTCCCGCGTCTACGACCACGACGCGTTCTGGTGGACCGACGAGACCTGGACCGGCCGGGCGCTGGCCGGGTCGGTGCTCTACGAGTGCCACATCGGCACCTTCACCGACGGCGGCACGTTCGACGCGGCGATCGGCCGGCTCGACCACCTGGTCTCCCTCGGGATCGACCTGGTCGAGGTGCTGCCGGTCAACGCCGTCGACGGCCCGGTGAACTGGGGCTACGACGGCGTCGGCTGGTACGCCGTCACCGAGAACTACGGCGGCCCGGACGCCTTCAAGCGCTTCGTCGACGCCTGCCACGCCCGCGGCCTGGGCGTGGTGCTCGACGTCGTCTACAACCACCTCGGCCCGTCCGGGGCCTACCTCGACCGGTTCGGCCCGTACTTCGCCGGCTCCAACATCTGGGGCCCGTCGCTGAACCTCGACGCCGCGGGCTCCGACGAGGTCCGCCGGTACATGATCGACAACGTGCTGATGTGGCTGCGCGAGTTCCACGTCGACGGGCTGCGCATCGACGCCGTCCACGCGCTGCGCGACACCCGGGCCCAGCACGTGCTGGAGCAGCTCGTCGTCGAGGTGACCGCGCTGGAGGCACACGTCGGCCGCCCGCTGTCGCTGATCGCCGAGTCCGACCTCAACGACCCGAGGATGATCACCGCCCGGGAGGGCGGCGGGCACGGCCTCGACGCCCAGTGGGCCGACGACGTCCACCACTGCCTGCACACCGTGCTCACCGGCGAGTCCCAGGGCTACTACGGCGACTTCGCCGAGGCGGGCCTCGACGGGCTCGCGCACGTGCTCACCCGCGGGTTCCTGCACGAGGGCACCTGGTCGTCGTTCCGGCGGCGCAGCCACGGCGCCCCGATCGACACCGCCCGCATCCCCGGCTCGCGGCTGGTCACCTACCTGCAGAACCACGACCAGATCGGCAACCGCGCCACCGGCGACCGGCTCACCCACACGCTGTCCCCCGGCCTGCTGGCCTGCGGCGCGGCGCTGCTGTTCACCTCCGGGTTCACCCCGATGCTGTTCATGGGCGAGGAGTGGGGCGCGCGGACGCCGTGGCAGTTCTTCTCCCGCTTCGGCGACCCGGGCCTGCAGAAGGCCGTCCGCGACGGCCGTCGCGCCGAGTTCGCTGACCACGGCTGGGACGACGCCGCCGAGGTGCCCGACCCGAACGCCGGGTCCACCTTCACCGACTCCCGGCTCGACTGGTCCGAGCCCGAGCAGGAGCCGCACGCGACGCTGCTGCGGATGCACCGCGAGCTCATCGCGCTGCGCCGCGCCTGGCCGGAGCTGTCGGACCCGTGGCTGGACCGGATCGGCGTCGACGTCCACGAGCAGGCGCGGACGCTCGTCGTCGCCCGCGGCCGGATGCGGGTGGTGGTGAACCTCGGTCCGGAACCGGTGACGCTGTCGCTCGGGTCGGAGATCACCCGGATCCTGCTGGCGTCCGAGCCGACGACGAGTGACGGCTCCTCGTTCACCGTTCCGGCGGAGGCGTTCGCCATCTGCCGCGTGGCTAGCTAGCCGAGTCCGCCTGCGGCGCGCCGCGCCCGGTCGTCGCGCGAACGACTGTGCTGTTCATCGTCGCAAAGGTTCCGGGTCTGACCCCGGAGCGCATGTAGTCCCTCAACGGACCTCCTACAGGAACCGGCGGCCGCCCGTGATCCAGAAGAATCATTCTCGCCAGGGAGAGCGCCAGTCTGCCGACGGTGTCGTTGAGAAGGTGTCGGTCGACGACCCCGCACACCTCGACATCCGCGTCAGCGATGTGGACGGCATAGTAGGGGCTGCCCGCAGGAAGCTCTTCCAACGCTGTCGCGATATTGCCGATGACGGTCCGCACGCCCGCCTCGGGAGATCTTGCGAGCTCGCGTAAGGCGTCAGCATAGACGACGGCCGCGCGACGTTCGATATTCGCGCCGTAGGAGATGACCACGACTACTCGTCCGTCGAGTTGGCGACGACCGAGCTGTAGGCCCTCCAACAGACTCAGGGGCGGAATTCCGATCACATGATCTCTTGTCGTGCCGTCCACATCAGCCTGGATGGTCGCCACCCTCTTCGAAGCGTCGTCAGGGATCCCGCCCCGATACCTGAAGTCGACATTCCCGTGACCGATGGCATCCGCCACCATCGACCCCAGTAGCTCACCGTATCCCCACGGTGGAGAGCAGACGAGGATCGTCCGTTCGCCCATCATGGGACTCGTCACCAGCGGGGGCCGGCACGCCTCCTGCTCGGGAACTTGAATCACGAGATCGGGAGGATTTGGCCAGTCATGCACCTCGGCCACTCTCCAGTACAATCCCAGTGAATCCCAGACGTGGCCGAGCAGGTCGCTCTGGACATACGACCTGGTCTCCTCGTACGTCCAACTATCCAGCTCGTCCGGACGGATCAGGCCAACATAGTGGTGATACGTCACCCGAAAAGCCCTACCTCGATGGGCGGACCGGAGTCGGATCTCCCATTCCACGCCTGACAAGGACAACTCGTTGACCACCTGCGCGACAAGCGACGAGTGCACGAGCATGGATGCTTGAGAAAGCGACTGTCGCGTGCGCTCTAGGCCGTCACGCAATTCGCGCGCAGCCTGACTGAGCGAAATCGCATTGATGACCTGCTCAGGCACCACGCCCGCGGTGGCCAATAGTTCGACCTCCGACATGCGAGCCAGGTCAGCCAAGCCGGTCCAATAGTCGAAGATCGAGACTTTCGGTACATGACGTCCATCGAGCCAGGAACGGAAGGTGCCCGTAGCGATCCCCAGCCGCCGAGCGGCTTCTTCCATCGAGACGTTCCTGCTCCGCATTCCGCGACGTACGGCGTCGGCCCAGCTCTGCCCTCTCCACACCGCTCAGCAAAGTAGCCGTCGCGGCAGGAACCTGCCAGGTTCGACACGCTGTCACTGGGCTGACTCTGATGAGACCGAACGCTCACCCGATCGAAGGGCGTTGAGCGGCGGATCCCGGGAAGGAGAACCCGACATGATCGTCCTGGTACCACTCCGCACCATCATCAGATGCACCGCATGGCTGACGTTGATCATCGCCCTGCTCTTACTGCTGTTGCTGTCGTGATCACGTCCGTGGTGGGGGTGGCCAGTCAGCACCCCCACCATGTCGACGCCCATGTCCTCGACGGATACGCGGCAGGGCCGGTCTGTCGACAGACCGGCCGATCTCCAGTTCAACCTGCCCGACTCGAACAGACCAGGACCGGACCGGACCGATTAACAGCATCTCGCCCGGCAGCCCATCGAGGCCATCCGCGCCGACAGGATCGAACTCGGCGGCCTGGGGGGGTGTCGTCCGGGCCTGACCGAGAGAGCTTGAGACCCCTGGGAGCGGAGCGGTGCACCCCGACCACTGGCCTCGGCGATCGTGCGCAGGCATCCCCGCCGCGAGGATCCTCGAACCGCGGAGCTGCCGGACCACACGCCGCGGTCGGCGTCAGGTGGGCTGCGTCGGCGGGTCCTGATGGGCCGCGTGATTGTCTGCGGCTCCGCCACGTCATGCGGCGACGAGCAGCTGACCGTCCGGGTCAATGCGCGCCCCCTCCGGAGTGCGGGATCCCCGCGCCTGGGCCCAGACCCGGACTGCACCCACCCGCTCGACGACGGCACCGACGCTCGCTTGGCATGACCTGGACGCACCGCGGCCCCGCACCCGTGACGGGTGCGGGGCCGCGGTCCGTGTGCGGTCGGCTCAGATGAGGCCGAGCTTGGCGACGGTGTCGCGCTCCTCGACCAGCTCCGCGACGCTCGCGTCGATCTTCCCGCGGGAGAACTCGTCGATCTCCAGGCCCTGGACGATCTTCCACTCACCGTTCTCGGAGGTGACCGGGAACGAGGAGATGATGCCCTCGGGGACGCCGTAGGAGCCGTCCGACGGGATCGCGGCGGAGGTCCAGTCGCCGGCCGGGGTGCCGTTGACCCAGTCGTGGACGTGGTCGATGGCGGCGTTCGCGGCCGACGCGGCCGAGGACGCGCCCCGGGCCTCGATGATCGCGGCGCCGCGCTTGGCGACGGTCGGGATGAAGTCGTTCTCCAGCCACTCCCGCTCGACCTGCTCGGCGGCGATCTTGCCGCCGACCTCGGCGTGGAAGAGGTCCGGGTACTGGGTGGCCGAGTGGTTGCCCCAGATCGTGAGCTTGCTGATCTCGTCGAGGCCGACGCCGAGCTTCGTCGACAGCTGCGCCAGCGCGCGGTTGTGGTCGAGGCGGGTCATCGCGGTGAACCGCTCGGCCGGGACGTCGGGCGCGGAGGCCTGGGCGATCAGGGCGTTGGTGTTGGCCGGGTTGCCGACGACGAGGACGCGCACGTCGTCCGCGGCACCGGCGTTGATCGCCTTGCCCTGCGGGCCGAAGATGCCGCCGTTGGCCTCGAGCAGGTCGCCCCGCTCCATGCCCTTGCTGCGGGGACGGGCGCCGACGAGCAGCGCGACGTTGGTGCCGGAGAACGCGGCGTTCGCGTCGTCGAAGATGTCGATGCCGCGCAGCAGCGGGAAGGCGCAGTCGTCGAGCTCCATCGCGGTGCCCTCGGCGGCCTTCACGGCCTGCGGGATCTCCAGCAGGTGCAGCTTGACCGGGGTGTCGGGCCCCAGCAGCTGCCCGGAGGCGATCCGGAAGAGCAGCGCGTAACCGATCTGGCCAGCGGCTCCGGTGACGGTAACGGTAACGGGGGTAGCAGACACGCCACGGACCTTAGCCCTGATCGCGCCCGCGTACCGCGACGGGGAGCACACCCACCGCCGCGCGTGGCGGGAACCACACCGCCGGTAGCGTGGGCCGGGATGCGTGACGTCCCGGTGACCGGTCGTGCACCGGCGCCGGATCTGGCCCGCGGTGCGGCGCTGCTGCTCATCGCCGTCGCGAACGTGCACACCTTCGTCACCCACCGCGGCATCGGGGTGCGCGCCTACCCGCTCGACCCGACCGGCGTCGACGCCTGGCTCGCCGCGGCGCAGCCGACCCTGGTCGACGGCCGGGCCTACCCGCTGTTCGCGCTGCTGTTCGGCTACGGCATCGCCGGGCTCGCCTGCCGTGCGGTCCACGCCGGTGCCGGGCCCGACCAGGTCCTGGCGTTGGTGCGACGCCGGGGCGGGGCGCTGTTCGCCGTCGGTGCCGTGCATGCGGTGCTGCTGTGGCACGGGGACTTCGTCGCCGCCTACGGGCTGATCGCAGTGGTGCTCGCGCCGGTGCTGGTCCGCGGGTCGACCGCGGTGCTGGTGCTCACCGGGGTGGCGGCGACGACACTGCTGGCGCTGCTCTACGCCCCCGTCGCGCTGACCCGGTCCGACGCGGCGTCGGCGTCGCCGTCGCTGGTCGCGCCGGACGTGCTGGCGGCGGCGGTGGAGCGCTTCGGCGAGTGGCTGTTCGGCAACCTGCTGATCAGCGCGGTCGGGCTCCTGGGGGCGGCGGTCGCGGGGGTCCTCGTCGCCCGCGCCGGGTGGCTCGACGCCCCGGCCCGGCACCGTCGCACGCTGCGCCGGGTCGCCGTCGCGGGGATCGGGGCCGGGGTCGTGGGCGGCCTGCCGCTGGGGCTGGTCGCCGCCGCGGTGTGGACGCCGTCGGAGCCGGTGGCCCTCGCGGTCGGGGTGCTGCACGCGGTGACCGGCTACGCCGCGGGCGCCGGGTACGCGGCGCTGGCCGGGCTGGTCGTCGCGCGGTGGACACGGTCCGCCGGCGCGGTGCCGGACGGCCCCGGGGCCGTGTACCGGTTCCCGGGCGACGCAGGACCGGTGCCGGGCGGGTGGGTCGCCCGCGCGCTGGTCGCGCTGGGGCGGCGCTCGCTGAGCGGGTACCTGGCGCAGTCGGTGGCGTTCGTGACCCTGTTCCCGGCCTGGACGCTCGGGCTCGGTGCGGGCCTGCCGCTGTGGGCGGCGACGCTGTGCGCGGCCGGGGTGTGGCTGGTGACCGTCGTCGTCGCCGTGGTGGCGGAGCGCCGTGGCCACCGCGGCCCGGCCGAGGTGCTGCTGCGCCGGCTCACCTACGGCCGATCCCCGGCTCCGGCACGCCGCCCCGCCGGACCATGATCGCCGGGAGTGGAGCGCCGGACGCACTCCGCTGCGCTCCGCACTCCACTCCCGGCGATCATCGTGCGGCGCGGCCGGGCTCGCGGGGCGGGTGGCGGTCTAGGCTCCCGACATGAGCGGCACCGACCCCGCCGACCGGCCCGGACCGGACGAGCCGGCGCGGCCGGACCCGCCCGGGGCGGCCGGAGCGACGCCGTCGTGGCAGGGCGCCCCGGGGTTCTCCGGGGTCGACCCCGGTTCCGTCCCGCCGCACGCCCCGCTGCCGGGGGCGCCGCCGTACCCACCGGGTACGGAGCCGGAGCGTGCCGCGGTCGCCGACCGGTCCCCGCAGCCCCCGGGCGTCGCCGCCGTGCTCCCCCGCTGCGTCGCCACGGTGGCCGGTTGGGTCGCGGTGGCGCTCCTGCCGGCCCTGTTCACCGGGGTCGGGTCGTGGCCGCTGCGTGGGCTCGCGCTGGTCGTGCCGTGGGGGCTCGCGGCCCTGGCGCTGGTGTTCCCGGCGCGGCGCGGGGTCGGCCCCGGTGGGCTGGTGGCGCTGGCGTTCGCCCCGTTCTGGCTGGTCCACGCCCTCCTGGTCGGTCTGCTCGGCTGGTGAGACCGGCCCCCCGGGGCCGGCGCACCGGCCGACCTCGGCGGGACCCCGCCGGGCCCGGTCGCACCGTGCCCTCCGGAGCCGGCCCGGGGACCCGCGACGATCCAACCGACCGCACGCTGACGTCCCCGCCGCGGGCGCCCCGCCCTCCGGGGACGCAGCACCCCACCGGGGCACCGCACCCGGGCGGGAGCACCGCACCCGGGCAGGAGCGCCGCACTCCGCACTCCACCAGGGACACCGCACCCACACAGGGGCCGCGCTCCACCTGGGACACCGCACCCCGCGCGGGGCCGTCGCACCCACCGGGGAGGGTGCGACGACCGCACGAGCGGTGCGCCGGCGCACCGGACGCGGGCGGTGCGCACCCCGCCGCTCCCCACGCCCGGTCCGGCGGGTCACCCGCGACCCCGGCGTCGGGCGTCGCGGTCCGGTGGTCGTGACCACGCGGACGCAACGCCCCGCGCCGCACCCGCCGAGGCGGCCGTCGCACGGGAGATGCCGCAGCTCGTCGCGCCCGGACCGTCGGCCGACGACCCCCTGCCACGGATGGCGCCGGGATACTGCGTCGCGCAATGATGCCGATCACTCATTCATCGCCGAGGAGGTCCTGGTGGACGGTCACGACCCGCAGGTGCTGCAGATGGCCGACGTCGCCGACCGGTGGGTGGTGCGGTGCGACTGCGGGTGCGGGGTCCTCACCCAGTACGCCTCACGGGACGAGGCCGAGGACGCGGCGGAGCGGGCCCGCGCCGAGATCGACCCGCCGACCGGGCCGGAACCTGCGATCGACGACGTCATCGAGGACGACGGCGGGCGGGCCCCCGAGCGCATCTGACCGCAGCGGCAGGGCCGGTCCCGGCCGGTCGGCACACCGGGCCGGTCCCGGCCGGTACAGCACGCCGGTCCCGGCCGGGTCGGCACACCGGGTCGGTTCCGGCCGGTAAAGCACGCCGGTCCCGGCCGGTCGGCACACCGGGCCGGTTCCGGCCGGTACAGCGCGCCGGTCCCGGCGGGCCGATCACACCGGACCGGCCACAGCCGGCGGATCGCGACGGGCCGCCCGCGACGGGCAGGCCGAGTCGGGCAGGCCGAATCGGGACGTCACATCGGGACGGCCGCGACCGGCCGATCGCCGTCGGCCGGTCGCGACGGGTCAGTCCCGGCGCCGCGCGGTGATCACTCCGGTGTCGAACCCGGCCAGGTGCAGCCCGCCGGCGAAGCGTGCGTGCTCCACCTTGAGACACCGGTCCATCACCACGGTCAGGCCGGCGGCCTCCGCGCGGCGGGCCAGCTCCTCGTCGAACAGACCGAACTGGAGCCAGAACGTCGACGGTGCCGGGTCCAGGGCGAGCACCTCGTCGAGCACCCCGTCGAGGTCCTCGGGGCGGCGGAACACGTCGACCAGGTCCGGCACCACCGGCAGCTCGGCGAGCGAGGGGTACACCGGGCGCCCGAGGATCGTGGTCGCGTTCGGGTTGACGAAGTAGACCTCGAAACCGGTCGAGGCCAGCAGGTAGGTGGCGACGAAGTTGCTGGCCCGGGCCGGGTTCGGGCTCGCCCCGACGACGGCGACGGTGCGGGTGTCGCGCAGGATCTGCTGCCGCCGCCACGCGGGCGGGTTCTCCCAGGTCACGCGGTCTCCTTCTGCGAGGCGGTGAGTGCCTGGTCGAGGTCCCAGACGATGTCGTCCGGGTCCTCCAGCCCGACCGAGATCCGGATCATGTCCTCGGGGACGCCGGCGTGCTCCAGCTGCTCGGTAGTCAGCTGCTGGTGGGTGGTGGACCCGGGGTGCAGGACGAGGGTGCGGGCATCGCCGACGTTGGCGAGGTGGCTGCACAGCTGCACCGACTCGATGAACCGCGCCCGGCCGCCCGGCCACCACGCACCCCGAACGCGAACACCGCGCCCGGCCCTGCGGGCAGGTACCGGCGAGCCCGCTCGTGGTGAGGGTGCGACGGCAGGCCGGGGTGGGTCACGTACTCCACCCGCGGGTCGGCCTCGAGCCACTCGGCGACCTTCTGCGCTCCTCCGACGTGGGCCTCCATCCGCTGCGGCAGCGTCTCGACGCCCTGCATCAGCAGGAACGCCGAGTGCGCGGACAGCGTGGCGCCGACGTCGCGCAGCTGCTCGGCACGCAGCTTGGTGAGGAACCCGAGCTCCTGGAAGTTGCCCCACCAGGTGAGCCCGCCGTAGGACGGGACCGGCTCGGTCATCCCGGGGAAGCGGCCGTTGCCCCAGTCGAAGCGGCCGGACTCGATCACGACGCCACCGAGGGTGGTGCCGTGCCCGCCGAGGAACTTGGTCACGGAGTGGATCACGATGTCCGCGCCGTGCTCCAGCGGTCGGCACAGGTAGGGCGTCGCCAGCGTCGCGTCGATGATCAGCGGGAGCCCGGCCGCGTGCGCGACCTCGGCGAGCCCGGCGATGTCGGCGACCTCGCCGCCCGGGTTGGACACGACCTCGGCGAAGACGAACTTGGTGTTGTCGCGGATCGCGGCGGCGTAGTCGGCCGGGTCGGTGCCCGGCACGAAGGTCGTGTCGACGCCGAAGCGGCGCAGCGTCACGTCGAGCTGGGTGATGGTGCCGCCGTACAGCCCGGCCGCGGCGACGGCGTGGTCCCCCGCCCCGGCGAGCGCGGCGAAGGTGAGGAACTCGGCGGCCTGCCCGCTGGCCGTGCACACCGCGCCGATGCCGCCGTCGAGGCTGGCCAGGCGCTCCTCCAGCGCCGCCACCGTCGGGTTGGCGATCCGGGAGTAGATCAGCCCGTACTTCTGCAGCGCGAACAGCGCCGCGGCGTCGTCGGTGTCGCGGAAGACGTAGCTGGTCGTCTGGTGGATCGGCACCGCCCGGGAGCCGGTCGCGGCGTCCGGCACCGTCCCCGCGTGCACGGCCCGGGTGCGGAAGCCCCAGGTCCGGTCCGGTCGGTCGCCGCGCGGTCCCGACGGTTCGCTCGCAAGCTCGCTCACACCCCCATCCTGCCCCGGCTACAGGTGGTCGCGCAGGAAGGCCCGCACCCGCTCCGTCGCGTCCGTCGCCGACGGCTCGTGGTACTCGGCGTGCAGCGGTGTCCGGCGTGCCACCGCGCCCTTCACACCCGGCGTGCGCGTCATGAACGAGTGCCCGGCCTCGGGGTAGACGACGACGTCGTGCGGGATCCCCCGCTCGGTCAGGTCGGCCTCCAGGCGCTGCGGGTAGCCGTCGGCGAACTGCGCGTCCCGCCCACCGAAGCTGGCGACGACCGGACAGACCGGCTCCACCTCGACGCCGGCGCGGCCGTAGAACGGCACCGCGACCCGGTACAGACCGCTCTGGGACAGCAGCATGGCGAACCCGCCGCCCATGCAGAACCCCATGACCCCGATCCGGTCGGCGTCGACGGTGGGTTGGTCGGCCAGCCAGCGCCGCGCGGACTCGCAGTCGCCGAGCGCGGCGCCGCGGCCGGTGGCCGTCGTCGCCACCGTCGAGGCGACGCACAGCGGCGTCACCCGGCCGCGGGCGAACAGGTCCGGGATCAGCACGGTGTAGCCCTCGCGGGCCAGCTCGCGGGCGACCCGCCGCATCTCCGGGGTCATCCCGAAGATCTCGTAGATCATCACGATCGCCGGGCCCGGGGTGGTGGCCTCGGGGCGGGCCAGGAAGCCGGGCAGCCTGCCGCCGTTGACGCTGGGCAGTGAGATCTCGGACTCGACCGTCATGGGCGTGCGTCCCTCCCGGCGCGCGGGACCCGGACGAGTCCCTCCTGCATGGTGGTGGCGACCAGACGGCCGTCGGCGGTGAAGAAGCGGCCGCTCGCGAGGCCGCGCCCGCCGGACGCGGCAGGCGAGAAGCACGAGTAGAGCAGCCACTCGTCGGCGCGGAACGGCGCGTGGAACCACATCGCGTGGTCCAGGCTCGCCATCTGCAGCCCGGTCCGGGGCACGTCGTGGCGGGCGACGACCGACCCCAGCAGGGTCAGGTCGCTGGCGTAGGTGAGCAGGCACACGTGCAGCAGCGGGTCGTCGGGCAGCTCGCCGTCGGCGCGCAGCCACAGCCGCATCGGGTCGTCGGACGGACCGGGGTGGTCCTGCGACCAGGACGGCTCGTCGATCAGCCGGATGTCCAGCGGGCGCGGCAGCCCGGCCATCCAGCCGCCGTCGCCGCGGGCGGCGCGGGTGCCGAGGTCGTCGACGGCGTCCGGCGCGGGGAGGTCCGAGGGCATCGGCTGGGAGTGCTCCAGACCGTTCTGCGGCAGCTGGAACGACGCCGACAGCGAGAAGATCGGCTCGCCGCGCTGGATGGCGAGCACCCGGCGGGTGGTGAACGACCGGCCGTCGCGGACCCGCTCGGTCTCGTAGACGATCGGGATGCTCGGGTCCCCGGGCCGGACGAAGTAGGCGTGCAGCGAGTGCACGCCCCGCTCGGCCGGCACCGTGCGGCCCGCGGCGACCAGCGCCTGGGCCGCGACCTGCCCGCCGAACACCCGCGGCAGCGACACCGGCGGGCTCACCCCGCGGAAGAGGTTGTCCTCCAGCCGCTCCAGGTCCAGCAGCGCGACCAGGTCGTCGAGGACGGCCTGGCCGCGCGGTTCACCGTCGGCTGCGGTCTGCGCGGTTGCGGAATCGGCGCTCACGGTCGGTGAGTATGCCCAACCGGGCTCAGGCGTGGTCGTCCTCGCCCAGGCGGTGCACCCGGATCAGGTTGGTGGAACCGACCGTGGAGGGCGGCGTCCCGGCGACGACGACCACCAGGTCACCCGGCTTGAACCGGCCGATCGACAGGATCGCGTGGTCGACCTGGCGGATCATCGCGTCGGTCGAGTCGACCTTGTCGACCAGGAACGTCTCGACGCCCCAGGTCATCGCGAGCTGGCTGCGCACCGCGGGCTCCGGGGTGAACGCCAGCAGCGGGAGCCGGGAGTGCAGCCGGGCCAGGCGGCGCACCGTGTCACCGGACTGGGAGAACGCGACCAGCGCGCGCGCCGAGAGCCGCTCGCCGATGTCGCGGGCGGCGTAGGACAGCACGCCACGCTTGGTGCGGGGCACGTGGTTGAGCGGCGGTACGTCGGCCGGGCCCGCCTCGACGGCCTCGACGATCTCGGCCATCGTCCGCACGGTCTTGATCGGGTAGCGGCCGACGCTGGTCTCACCGGACAGCATCACGGCGTCGGTGCCGTCGAGGACGGCGTTCGCGACGTCGGAGGCCTCGGCGCGGGTCGGGCGCGAGCTGGTGATCATCGACTCCAGCATCTGGGTCGCGACGATGACCGGCTTGGCGTTCTCCCGGGCGATCTGCACCGCGCGCTTCTGCACCAGCGGCACGTTCTGCAGCGGCAGCTCCACGCCCAGGTCACCGCGGGCGACCATGATGCCGTCGAAGGCGAGCACGACGGCCTCGAGGTTGTCGACGGCCTCCGGCTTCTCCAGCTTCGCGATCACCGGGACGCGGCCGGCGCCGGTGTTGTCCATGATCTTGTGGACGAGGTCGATGTCGGCGGGGCTGCGCACGAACGACAGCGCGACGACGTCGACCCGCAGCGACATCGCGAACTCCAGGTCCGCGATGTCCTTGTCCGACAGTGCGGGCACCGAGATGTTCATCCCGGGCAGCGACAGGCCCTTGTTGTCCGAGACGGGGCCGCCCTCGGTGACCCGGCAGACCACGTCGTTGCCGTCGACGGCGGTGACCCGCAGGCCGACCTTGCCGTCGTCGACGAGCATCCGGTCGTCGACCTGGGCGTCCTGGGCGAGGCCCTTGTAGGTGGTGGAGACGCGGTCGCGGGTGCCGGCCACGTCGTCGACCGTGATCCGCACCTCCTCGCCGGTGGCCCACTCGGTGGGCCCGTCGGTGAAGCGGCCGAGCCGGATCTTCGGGCCCTGCAGGTCGGCGAGGATGCCGACGGCGCGCCCGGTCGAGTCGGCGGCGTCGCGGACCATGTCGTAGACGCGCTTGTGGTCGGCGCGGTCCCCGTGGCTGAAGTTGAGCCGGGCCACGTCCATGCCCGCTTCCACGAGGTCACGGATCCGGTCCGGGTTCGCCGTGGCCGGACCGATGGTACAGACGATCTTGGTTCGACGGGTCACGGCTATCAGGGTAGCGCTGTCTGGAACGATCAGGACGACGGGAACCCGGCCCGTCGGGTCCGGTCCGATGGTGTTCGTCCCGGCGGTCACCGGTGGAGCAGACTGGGGGCGTGCGCGTCCAGCCGTTCGTCCTGTCGGTCCTGTTGAGCCTGGTGGTCCTGTTCACTCCGGCGTCCGGGGTCCCGACGGCACCTCCGGGCACCGACAAGCTCGTCCACCTGCTGCTGTTCGCGTTGCTGGCGTGGACCGGGCGGGCCGCCGGGATCCGGGTGTGGCCGCTGCTGGGCGGGCTGGTCGTCTACGCCGCGGCGTCGGAGGTCGCGCAGGCCCTGCTGCCGATCGGGCGCAGCGGGGACGTCCTCGACGCGCTCGTCGACGTCGCCGGGGCGGCGCTCGGGGTGGGGCTGGCCGTGCTGGTGGCGCGCCGCCGGCCGGGCCACGAGACGTCGTCGCGGCTCTGAGGAGGGCCGGCCTCCCCCGGCCCGGCGGCCGCGCGCGGGACCCGGTCGGGCCGGCTCAGCCGGAGGGGCGCTGGGTGGCGTCGGCGAACCGGGCCAGGGTCGCCGCGATCGCGCGGGTGTAGCGGTCCAGCTTCACGGTGTCGACGTTGCCGATCCGGTCGCAGGCCGCGTGGTAGCAGCCGTCGTAGGCCTGGCCCGCCTCACCGCCCCAGAGCTGGGCCTGGGAGCGGGACTTGGTGTCCTCGTCGCCGGTGACCGCGCCCGCCACCGGGATGCCGACCTCGGCGAAGGGGCCGTCGTCGTCGCCGTAGAGGCCGATGGTCTCCGGCTGCGGGGCGCCCGCCGCGGCCAGCTCCTCGGCCAGCACCGAGGCGACGACACCGGAGCCGGACGGGCCCCGTTCCTCGTCGTCCTCGCCGCGGCCGCCCTGCACGAAGTAGCCGCCGTTGGGTGAGCCGAGCATGTCGGCGTTGAGGTAGAGCAGGTGGTGCTCGCGCTCCTCCTCCGACAGGGACCGTACGTAGCCGGTCGAGCCCTGGAGGTCGTCCTCCTCCGAGCCCCAGAACCCGAAGGAGACGGTGGCGCCGACGCCCGGCTGCGGACCGAGCGCGGTCGCCGCGGCGAGCAGCCCGGCGATGCCGCTGCCGTCGTCGTTGATGCCGGGGCCGGCCCGCACGGAGTCGAGGTGGGCGCCGGCGAGCACGATCCGGGCGGGGTCGCCGCCGCGGGTGCGGGCGACGACGTTGCGCAGCTCACGGCCGTCCCCGGCGTCGTAGGTGGGGGTGGTGACGTCGAACCCGGCGTCGCGCAGCACGCCGGCGACGTAGTCGACCGTCGCGTCGTAGCCGGGTGTCCCGGCGGCGCGGTTGCCGCCGTTGTCGTCGGCGATGCGTTCCAGGACCTGCAGGTGCGGCGCCGCGGCCTCACCGGTCGCGGCGCCCGTGACCTGCTCGGACAGCGCCCCGGCGGGCGGCGGTGCGGTGGCGGGCCCGGCGGCGGTGCACCCGGCGACGACGAACGCCGCCGTCACCAGCGCCAGCAGCACGTCACGGGTGTGCCGGTCCCGCGTCCGCCCCTGCACTCCCATGGCCACTCCCCCGTGCGTCGACCCGGACGACGCCCGTCCGTCCTCGGTGTTCGTACCCCGGCCGTCGTCCGGATCACCGCGCCGTTGTCGACCGTGTCACGGAAGACCGCCCGGCGCTGTCCGGACCGTCCGCGCGGCACGGCGGCACGGCCCGGCGACACGGCCCGGCGACTCGGTCCGGCGACACGGCCCGGCGGCGGCGCGGCAGCAGCCCGGCGGCGGCACGACCGGCCCGACGGCGCAGGGAACGGCACGGGGAACGGCACGGCCGCGGCGGGTCAGCGGCGCGGGAGCTCGCTGGGACCGACGTGGTCGTCGAGCCACTCGGTGACCGGCCGGGACGCCCGCCACACCGTGCGGACCCGGTCCCGGGCCCGCGGGCCGTGCAGCACGTCGCCCGGCGGCCACCGCCGGGACACGTAGATCCCCTTGTGCCGCAGCAGGTCCAACCGGGGGTGGTCGGGGGCCGTCCCGCGCGGGCGGGTCTTCAGGGTCGTGCCGTCGACGGTGAGCCCGGTGGCGCGGGCGGCGTCGAGACGGGCCCGCAGGTCCTCGCCGCGGCGCTCGTCGTCGACGCTCTCGCGGTAGCGGGTCAGCTGGTCGGGCGCCATGTAGTAGTAGCCGCCCGCGGCGAGCATCCCGTCGGCGGACACCTCGACGTAGAACGGCTCGGTGAAGCCGCCGCAGTGGGTCTTGTACGGCGTCTTGTCCGCCGCGAAGCGGACGTCGCGGTACGGGCGGAACACCGTGCCCGCACCGAACTCCGGTTCGAGGTCGGCGAGCAGGGCCGTCATCGGGCCGCGGACGTCGTTCTCGTAGACCGCGCGCTGGTCGGTCCAGTACGCCCGGGAGTTGTCGGCGAGCAGGCCGTCGTAGAACTCGACGGCGCCCTCGCCGAAGCCCGCGAAGGCGCTCACGCGTCCTCGCGCTCCTGGGGCGTGTCCGGGCCACCGCTCGACACCCCGGCTGCGTCCGGCTCCGGGTCGGGCGGGGTGTACTCCTCGCGGCCCCGCCGGGCGAACGCGACGTACAGCACCGCCCCGACGAACACGACGGCCGCGACGACGACGTTGATCCGGATGTCGCCGAACACCCGGGTCGCCGGGTCGGTCCGCATGATCTCGATGAAGAACCGGCCGAGGGTGTAGCCCGCGACGTAGAGCGCGAACACCCGGCCGTGGCCCAGCCGGAACCGGCGGTCGGCCAGCACGATCAGCGCGGCGACGACGAGGTTCCACAGCAGCTCGTAGAGGAACGTCGGGTGCACGACCGCGATCGGTGTCGGGTCGAGCGCGACCCCGCCGAGCGGGTCCTCCAGCCCGGTTGCCGGGTCGACCCGGCGGTAGATCTCCAGGCCCCAGGGCAGGGTGGTCGGGCCGCCGTAGAGCTCCTGGTTGAACCAGTTCCCGAGCCGCCCGATCGCCTGGGCGACGACGATGCCGGGGGCGACCGCGTCGGCGAACAGCGGCAGCGGGACGCCGTGGCGGCGGCAGCCGATCCAGGCGCCGACCCCGCCGAGCGCGATGGCGCCCCAGATGCCCAGGCCGCCGTTCCAGATCTCGAGCGCGCCCCACGGGTCGCCGCCGGGGCCGAAGTAGGTGCGCCAGTCCGTCGCGACGTGGTAGAGGCGCCCGCCGAGCAGGCCGAACGGCACCGCCCAGACCGCCACGTCGAGCACCGTCCCGGCCCGCCCACCGCGGGCCTGCAGCCGGCGCTCGCCCCACCACAGCGCGACCGCGATGCCGGCGATGATGCACAGCGCGTAGGCCCGGATCGGGATCGGGCCGACGTGCCAGACACCGCGGTCCGGGCTGGGGATCGAGGCCGGCAGGCTCGCGGCGAGCGTGGCGAGCACGCTCAGCCGCCGTTGCGGCTGCAGGACGGGTGGAACCCGGCCGCGACCAGCCCGCGGACCGCGGCGGCCGGGTCGCCGCTGGTCACCAGGCCCTCGCCGACCAGCACCGCGTCGGCACCCCAGCCCGCGTAGGTGAGCAGGTCCCCCGGGCCGCGGACGCCGGACTCGGCGACCTTCAGCACGTGCGACGGCAGGCCCGGCGCGATCTCGCCGAAGACCGACCGGTTCACCTCGAGGGTGTGCAGGTTGCGGGCGTTGACGCCGATCAGCGTGGCGCCGGCCTCCAGGGCGCGGTCGCACTCCTCCTCGGTGTGGACCTCGACCAGCGGGGTCATCCCGAGGGACTCGATACGGTCGAGCAGCGAGGCGAGCACCGGCTGCTCCAGCGCGGCGACGATCAGCAGCACGACGTCCGCACCGTGCGCACGGGCCTCGTGGACCTGGTACGGCGTGACGACGAAGTCCTTGCGCAGCAGCGGGGTGTCGACCCGGGCGCGGACGGCGTCGAGGTCGGCCAGCGAGCCGCCGAAGCGGCGCTGCTCGGTGAGCACGCTGATCACCCGCGCGCCGTTGGCGGAGTAGGCCTCGGCGAGGTCGGCCGGGTCGGGGATGTCGGCGAGCGAGCCCTTCGACGGGCTGGCCCGCTTCACCTCGGCGATCACGCCGACACCCGGCTCGCGCAGGGCCGCCATCGCGTCCCGCGGCGGCGGCGCGGCCGCGGCCCGCCGTTTGATCTCGGCGAGGTCGACGACGCTCTCGCGCCCGGCGAGGTCCTCCCGGACCCCGTCCACGATGGACTCGAGGACGCTGGGTACGCGACCCGGCGTCCCGTTCGGGTGTCCGGCAGTACCGGCAGTGCCCGTAGTGCTCACAGGGCCGACTCCTCCTCCGCTCGCGCGTCGCCCGGACGTCGAGGTCATGCTAGTTCTCCCCCTCACGCGGGCCGACGGTCGGGTCGCCGCCGGCGTCGAGCCGTTCCCAGGCCGCCCGGTCGGGGTCGGTCGGTGTCGTGGCCGCCTGCGTCCCCGGTGCGGCGTACCGGGCGCCGAGTCGTGGCAGCCGCGGCTCGCGGACCACCAGCAGCACCGCCGCGGCGAGCGCGACGACCCCGCCGGCGACGGCCAGCCAGGGCCACGGCGTCGCCGAGACCGCGCCGGAGCCCGCGGGGGCGTTCGGGGCGGTCAACCCGGAACGGGCCGAGGCCAGCTCCACCGCCGACGGCGGCACGGCGACCAGCCGCAGGGTCAGCACCACCGCGGCCACCCCGGCGAGCCCGACCAGCACGCCCAGCACGCGGCGGGCGATCCCGGACAGCGCGACCAGCGCGGCGACGGCCGCCACCAGCAGCGCCGCGACCGCGGTGACCGCGGGCTGCAGCTGCGCGCCGGTGGCGCCGAGCTCGACGGTGCCGCGGGTCGTGGTGGGCACCTCCAGCACGAACCACTCGGCCGCCCCGGCGCCCCACAGCGCCCCGGCGCTGAGCAGCAGCCCGAGCACGGTCAGGCCGAGTGCCCGCCGGTCGGTGCGGTCCGCCGCGGGCGCGGTGGCCCCGTCGTCGCCGGGCGCCGTCACGCGCTGCCCAGGGCCGGCGGGGGTGACACGGACCCGGCCGCGGCGACGGCCGAGAGCACCGCCCGGGCCTTGTTCAGGCACTCCATGTCCTCCGCGGCCGGGTCGGAGTCGGCGACGATCCCGCCGCCCGCCTGCACGTACGCGGTCCCGTTGCGGATCATCGCGGTGCGGATGGCGATCGCCGTGTCGGCGTTGCCCGCGAAGTCGAGATAGCCGACGATGCCGCCGTACTGGCCGCGCCGGGTCGGTTCCAGCCGGTCGATGACCTGCATGGCCCGCACCTTCGGCGCCCCGGACAGGGTGCCGGCCGGGAAGCAGGCGACGACGGCGTCGAACGCGGTGCGGTCGCCGCGCAGCAGCCCGGTCACCGTCGACACCAGGTGCATGACGTGGCTGTAGCGCTCGATCTCGAAGAAGTTCCGCACGGTCACCGTGCCGGGCTCGCACACCCGGCCCAGGTCGTTGCGGCCGAGGTCGACGAGCATCAGGTGCTCGGCGCGCTCCTTCTCGTCGCCGCGCAGCTCCTTCTCCAGGAGCCGGTCCTCCTCGTCGGTCGCGCCACGCCAGCGGGTACCCGCGATGGGATGGGTGGTGGCGCGCCCGTCGAGCACGCTGACCAGCGCCTCCGGGCTGGACCCGACGATGGAGAACGGCGGCCCGCCCGCCGCGTCGTCGAGACGCAGCAGGTACATGTACGGGCTCGGGTTCGTGGTGCGCAGGATCCGGTAGACCTCGAGCGGGTCGGCGTCGCACTCCATCTCGAAGCGCTGCGACAGCACGATCTGGAACGCCTCACCGGCGCGGATCTGCTCCTTGGCGTCCTCGATCGCGGCGTGGTGCTGCTCGGGGGTGCGCCGGCGGAGGAACTCCGGGCGGGTCGGGGTGTACACCGCGACCGAGCTGGGCGCGGGCACGGCGAGCTCCCCGGTCATCCGCTCGAGCCGGGCGACGGCGTCGTCGTAGGCCTGGTCGACGCGCTCGTCGGTGGCGTCCCAGTTGATCGCGTTGGCGATCAGGGTGACGGTGCCCTCGTGGTGGTCGAGCGCGGCCAGGTCGGTGGCCAGCAGCATGACCAGCTCGGGCAGCGCCAGGTCGTCGACGGCCGGGTCGTCCGGGTCGGCGATGCGCTCGACGCGGCGGACGATGTCGTAGCCGAGGTAGCCGACCATGCCGCCGGTCAGCGGCGGGAGCCCGGGCAGCGGCTCGGAGTGCAGCTCGGTGACCACGGTGCGCAGCGCGTCGAGCGGGTCGCCGGTGGTGGGCAGGCCGTCGGGCACCTCCCCGGTCCAGACCAGCTCGCCGTCGACGGCGGTGAGCGCGGCGGCGCTGCGGGCCCCGACGAACGACCACCGCGACCAGGACCGGCCGTTCTCGGCGGACTCCAGCAGGAACGTGCCCGCGGTCCCGCCCGCGAGCTTGCGGTAGACCCCGACCGGGGTCTCGTCGTCGGCCAGCAGCCGCCGGGTCACCGGGATGACCCGGTGCGCGCGCGCCAGCTCCCGGAACTCCTCACGGGTCGGGCTCACCGCGCCCAGGGCGGCGGCCGCGGGAACCGCGGGGGCGGGGGCCCCGGTCGTCGTCGCGCCACCGGATGCGTTCTGGGTCCGCTGGGTCATGCGACTCATTGTCCCCGAGCAGTGACGGCCGCCCTCGCGCGGGTGAGGATGGGGCGCATGACCGAACCGAGCGCCACCGCACCCCCGGACCCGGGGGCGCCGCCACGGCGTCGTGGCCGCCGGTCCGGCGGCGCGGACACCCGGGCCGGGCTGCTCGCGGCCGCCCGCGCCGAGTTCGCCGACCGCGGCTTCGACGGCGCCACGGTCCGCCGGATCGCCGAGCGGGCCGGGGTCGACCCGGCCATGGTGAACCACTGGTTCGGCGGCAAGGAGAAGCTGTTCCTCGCCGCGCTGGACCTGCCCATCGAGCCCGAGCAGGTCCGTGAGCGCGTGCTGCGCGGTCCGGACGACGCCGTCGGCGAGCGGATCGTGCGCACCTTCCTGACCGTGTGGGACACCGGCGGCGGCGCCCCGATGGCGGCGATGCTGCGCAGCGTCGCGGGTCACGAGGCCGCGGCCCGGATGCTGCGCGAGTTCGTCGGCAAGGCGATCCTGGTGCCGGTCACCCGCGTGCACTCGCCCGACCGGCCCGACGAGCGGGGCGCACTCGTCGCCGCGCAGCTGATCGGGATCGGCATGATCCGCTACGTGGTGCGGCTGGAGCCGCTGGCCTCGGCGCCGCGCGAGGACGTCGTCGCCGCGGTCGGGCCGACCGTGCAGCGCTACCTGACCGGGAACCTGGGGTCGACGAACCCCGAGGAGTAGGCGGCGACGACCGCCTGGGTCCGGCCCCGCGACCCGGTCTTGGCCAGCACCGCGGCGACGTGGGTCCGCACCACCGCCACACCCAGTGCCAGCTCCCCGGCGATCTCGGCGTCGGACAGCCCGCGCGCCATCAGCCGCAGCACCCCGCCCTCCCGTGCGGTCAGCCCGGCGGCGGTGAGCCGGTCGCCGTCGTCGGCGGCGAACCCGGCCACGAGCTCGCGCACCGCCGCCGGGAACAGCAGCGACTCCCCCGCGGCGACGGTGCGCACCGCCCGGAGCACGTCGCGCGGCGGGGTCCGCTTCAGCAGGAAGCCACCGGCCCCGGCGCGCAGCGCGTCCAGGACGTACCGGTCGTGGCCGAAGGTGGTGAGCACCAGCACCCGGGGCGGGTCGGGGCGGCGCAGCAGCACCCGGGCCGCGGTGCCGTCGTCGTCGGCGGGCATGCGGACGTCGGCCAGCACGACGTCGGGCCGCAGCCGGGTGACCAGGCCGGGGACCGCGGCGCCGTCGGCGGCCTCGCCGAGGACGGTGATGCCGGGGTCGGCGTCGAGCACCGCGCGCAGCCCGGCGCGGACCGGTTCCTCCTCGTCGGCCAGCAGGACGCCGACGCTCGCGTCGCTCGTCATCGCTCCCCTCCGTACGCCGGTCACCGTCCTACCGCGCCCGTCGGCGTGTCCCCGCATCGCCTCGCCGACCGACCGGTGAGCACGCCACCCCGGGAGCAAGACTGTCACCCGGCTGCCGGAGCCGTCCTGCCTGCGGGACCGCCGGATGCCGACCCGGTGGCCGCCGCCGGGGTGCGACCGCACACTGGGGCCATGGTCGATCTGTCCGCCCGGCTCCCCGACGCCGTCACCGACGGGCTCGCGGCCCTGCGCTCGCGGATCGGCTCGGCGGTGTTCAGCCGGGTCGCCGGGGACGAGGGCTCCGGCCGCCGGGCCCGCGTCCTCGGCGCGGAGGGCCCGCGCTGGTTCGCCGAGGACGCCGCGATCCGCACCGTGCACGGCGACGCGTCGATGTTCGTCGGCGGGCTGCGGGCGCTGCTGCTGCAGTCGCTGCACCCGCTGGCCATGGCCGGGGTCGCCGGGCACTCCGGGTTCCGGGGCGACCCGTGGGGACGGCTGCAGCGCACCTCGTACTTCCTGGCCGCCACGACGTTCGGCCCGGCCGAGGAGGCCGAGCGGGTGATCGCCCGGATCAGGCGGGCCCACGTCCACGTCCGCGGGACCGCGCCGGACGGGCGCCCCTACTCGGCGTCGGACCCGCACCTGCTGCGCTGGGTGCACATCGCCGAGATCGACAGCTTCCTCACCGCGCACGACCGCTACGGCAGCACCCCGCTCGACGCCGCCGGCCGCGACGCCTACGTCGCCGACACCGCACGCGTCGCCCGTGAGCTGGGCGTGCCGGACCCGCCGGAGTCCACCGCCCAGCTGCGGGCGCAGCTCGACGGGTACCGGCCCGAGCTGGCCGGGACCCCCGCGGCCCGCGACGCCGCCCGGTTCCTGCTGTGGGAGCCGCCGCTGCCGCTCTCCGCGCGGGTCCCGTACTCGGTGCTGGCCGCCGCGTCGGTGGGGCTGATGCCGCGCTGGACGCGGATGCCGCTGCGGCTGCCCTGGCTGCCCGTCGCCGAGGCGACCGTCGTGCGGGCCGGTGGGCATGCGATCACCGCCGGGATCCGGTGGGTCACCTCGGCCCCGGCCCGGCCGCCGCCGATGCCGCCCGCACATCCGTGACCCGGTGGCCCTGCGGGCTCAGCCGCCGGCCCCGCCGCGTTCGATCAGCCACCGACGCTCCTCGGACTCGCGCCGGGCCTCGGCGTCGCGGACCGAGCCGGGCACCGGGTCGGTGTCGTGCTCGGCCACCCACTGCTCCGGGCGGACCGGCTCGGGCATGGTCCGCCACCGGGCGCGGGGGTCGTCGCCGTCCTGCCGTTCCTTCTCGGAATCCATGTCCCGAGGATGCCCGGTGCGGCCGGTCGGCGCACCGGGGAACTCAGTCCCCCAGCAGGACGTCGGTGTCGAAACAGGTCCGGGTCCCGGTGTGGCAGGCCGGCCCCTCCTGGTCGACGACCACGAGCACCGCGTCGCCGTCGCAGTCCAGCCGGACCTCGTGCACGTGCTGCACGTGCCCCGACGTGTCGCCCTTGACCCAGTACTCCTGCCGCGACCGCGACCAGTAGGTCCCCCGGCCGGTGGTCAGGGTGCGGTGCAGCGCCTCGTCGTCCATCCAGCCGACCATCAGCACCTCACCGGCGCGGGACTGGACGACGGCGCAGACCAGGCCGTCGGCGTCGCGCTTGAGGCGGGCGGCGACCGCCGGGTCAAGCGCGGACTCCGCCGCCGTGAGCCGGGCCGTCACCGGATCTCGACCCCCTCGCCCCGCAGTGCGTCCTTGACCTCGCCGATCCGCAGCTGCCCGAAGTGGAACACGCTGGCGGCGAGCACCGCGTCCGCCCCGGCGCGCACCGCGGGGGCGAAGTGCTCGACCGCGCCGGCGCCGCCGGAGGCGATCACCGGGACGTCGACGACCTTCCGCACCGCGGTCAGCATCTCCAGGTCGAACCCGGCGCGGGTGCCGTCGGCGTCCATCGAGTTGAGCAGGATCTCCCCGACGCCGAGCTCCTGGCCGCGCTCGGCCCACTCGACGGCGTCGATCCCGGCCGACCGGCGCCCGCCGTGCGTGGTGACCTCCCAGCCCGACGGCTGCGGCTCCCCGCCCTCGGGGACGCGACGGGCGTCGACCGACAGCACGATGCACTGGCTGCCGAAGCGCCGCGACATCTCGTGCAGCAGCGTGGGCCGGGCGATCGCGGCGGTGTTCACCGAGACCTTGTCCGCGCCCGCGCGCAGCATCCGGTCGACGTCGTCGGGGGTGCGGATGCCGCCGCCGACGGTCAGCGGGATGAACACCTGCTCGGCGGTACGGCGCACCACGTCGATCATGGTGCCGCGCTCCGACGACGACGCGGTGACGTCGAGGAAGGTCAGCTCGTCGGCGCCCTCGGCGTCGTAGACCCGCGCCATCTCGACCGGGTCGCCCGCGTCGCGCAGCTCCTTGAAGTTGACGCCCTTCACCACGCGCCCGGCGTCGACGTCCAGGCAGGGGATGACGCGGACCGCGACGCCCATCAGGCGCTCACCTCCCGGACCGCGGCGAGCGCCTCGGGCAGGGTGAACCGGCCGGCGTAGAGCGCCTTGCCGATGATCGACCCCTCGATGTTCACCCCGGTCGCGGCGACCTCGGCGAGCCGGGTCAGGTCGGCGACCTCGGAGATCCCGCCCGACGCGATCACCGGGGCGGTGGTGGCCTTCGCGACCTCGGTGAGCAGCTCGACGTTCGGGCCCTGGAGGGTGCCGTCCTTGGAGACGTCGGTGACGATGTAGCGGGTGGCGCCGTCGGCGTCGAGGCGGGCGAGGACCTCCCAGAGGTCGCCGCCGTCGGAGGTCCAGCCGCGGCCGGCGACGCGGCGCCTGCCGTCGATCATCTTGACGTCGAGGCCGATCGCGATCCGCTCGCCGTGCTCGGCGAGGACCTTCCGGCACCACTCGGGCTGCTCCAGCGCGGCGGTGCCCAGGTTGAGCCGGGCCGCGCCGGTGGACAGCGCACGGTCGAGGGACTCGTCGTCGCGGATGCCGCCGGACAGCTCGACCGCCACGTCGAGGCGGCCGACGACCTCGGCCAGCAGCCCGGCGTTCGAGCCGCGCCCGAACGCGGCGTCGAGGTCCACCAGGTGGACCCACTCGGCGCCGCCGGACTGCCAGGTCAGGGCCGCCTCCAGGGGCGAGCCGTAGCCGGTCTCGGTGCCGGCCTCGCCCTGCACCAGCCGGACGGCCTGCCCGTCGACGACGTCCACCGCGGGAAGCAACGTGAAGCTCACCGCGCCAGGGTATCCGCGCCGCTCGTAGCCTCCGGGGGTGGCCGAGGGGGACAGCATCTTCCGGCTCGCGGCGCGGCTGGACGCGGCCACCGCGGGCGCGGTGGTCGCACGCTCGGACGTGCGCCACCCCCGCTTCGCCGGCGCCGACCTCGCCGGGGAGCGGATCACCGGCTGGGTGCCGCGCGGCAAGCACCTGCTGGCCCGCACCGCCGGCGGCTGGACCGTGCACTCGCACCTGCGGATGTCCGGGCGGTGGTCGGTGCTGCGGCCCGGGCGGCGGCTTCCCCGCGCCGTCGCGGCCGACCTGCGGATCGCGCTGCACCTCACCGACGGCCGCACCCTCGCCGGGATCGGGCTGCCGGTGCTGGCGGTGCTGGCGACCCGCGACGAGCACACCGTCGTCGGGCACCTGGGCCCCGACCTGCTCGGCGACCCCTTCGACGGCGACGCGGCGGTCGCCCGGCTGCTCGCCGAACCCGACCGGGCGGTGCTGGCGGCGCTGCTGGACCAGCGCGTCGTCGCCGGGCTGGGGAACATGTGGGCCCAGGAGCTGCTGTTCCTGGAGCGGGTCTCCCCGTGGCGGACGTGCTCCGCGGTCGGCGACCCCGGCGCGGTCCTCGGGCACGGCCGCGCGCTGCTGCGCGACGCCGTCGTGCGCAACCCGGCGCAGAACACCACCGGCCGGGTCCGGCCGCGGCACTTCGTCCACGGGCGCTACCGGCGGCCCTGCCTGCGGTGCGGCACCGCGGTGGCGTTCGCGCCGCCGGAGCGCACCCCGCACGGCCGCGAGACCTGGTGGTGCCCGCGCTGCCAGCGGTGAACGCGCGGCCCGCGCCGGTTCGCCCTACCGTCGGATCATGGAACTCTCCGGGGCGCGGACGCTGGTGGTCGGGGCGACGGGTGTGCTGGGCGGCGCGCTCACCGAGGCCCTGCGCGAGCAGGGCGCGACGCTCGCGCTCGCGGGCCGCACCGAGCCCTCCGGGGCCGACGGCGAGCCCACGTTCCGCTTCGACGCACTCGACCTGGAGCGCTGCGCCGCCGTCGTCGACGAGGCCGCGGACGCCCTGGGCGGGCTGGACCTGGTGCTCGTCGCGATCGGGGTGGCCGGGTTCGGCGAGGAGTCGGAGAACGACGTCGTCACCGAGCACCTCCTGACGGTGAACGCGCAGGCCCCGATGGCGGTCGGCCGGGCCGCGCTGCGCCGCTTCCCGCCGAGGTCTTCCTCCGACGGCCGGGCCGGCGGGACGCTCGCGATGATCTCGGCGATCCTGGCCGACGTGCCGACCCCGGGGATGGCGGCGTACTCGGCGTCGAAGGCGGCGCTGTCGGCGTGGCTGACCGCCACCCGCGGTGGCGTGCGCAAGCAGGGCGTGCGGGTGCTCGACGTGCGGCCGCCGCACATCGAGACCGGGCTGGCCGACCGTGCCGTCGCCGGGACGGTGCCCTCGGGGATCGCCGCGGGCTCCGACGTCGCGACGCTCGTCGGGCAGGTGCTCGAGGCGCTGCGCTCGGACAGGCGGACGGTGACGTTCGACCTGCGCTCCGGGGAGTACGCGCTGGGCTGAGGCGCGTTCCGCGGAACGGCCACGGTCGTCGTGCGCGACCGTCACACTCGCCGCCGTGCCTTCCCTCCGTTCCCGCAAGCGGGCCCGTGACTCCGACCGGACCGCGACCTGCGACCGGCTCGACGTCGCCTTCGCCGAGGGCCAGATCGACGGCGTCGAGCACCGGACCCGGGTCGCCGCCGCGCTGCGGGCGGCGCACATCGGTGACCTCACCGCGCTCACCGCGGACCTGCAGCTTCCCGGGGTCGCGCGAGTCCGGCGCGGGCCGTCGCCGGCCCGGAGCGTGGCGGCCTCCCCCACACGGCCGGACCGGGACGCGCCGGGCTACTGGCCGGTGCGGGTCGGTGTGACCGTCGCGCTGGTCGCGGCGATGGCCGTCGCGCACGCCGTCGTCTCCCGTCCGGTGCACCAGCCGCCGGTGCCGCCTCCCACGGCAGCCGCGCCCGTCCCCGTCACCGCCCCGGCCGTCGTCGAGTCGGTCGACCTGCGGACCGACCGGGGCCTGACCGAGCTGGTCGCGGCCGTCCGCCGCGTCTCGGGTGGCACCGTCGTCGACTCGCTGTCGGTACGCGGTTCCGACGACGGCGGGGTTCAGATCGCCGAGCCGGGGAACCCGCGCGCGGACCGGACCTACACCTGGACGCCGGGGGCCGGGCTCACCAGGCTCGACGTCGTGTCCGCGATCGCCCGTGACCCCGATCAGCGCACCGTCGACCTGGGCGACCTCGACACGACCGCCCTCGCGGGGCTACTCGCCGACGCACCGCGCGCGACCGGTGTCCCCGGCGCCCGCTCCGTGCGGCTGATGGTGTTCGACCCCGGCTCGGGCCCGGCCGTCGAGATCACCTGCACGGACGGCTCGGCTCGGCGCGGCACGGTGACCGCGCGGCCCGACGGCAGTGGGGTCGCGGTGTTCGCCGCGTCCTGACCCGGCGGCCCGCTCAGCCCCTGACCGAGCGCAGCCAGTTCTCCAGGACCGCGGCGCCGGCGTCGCCGGACTTCTCCGGGTGGAACTGGGTCGCCGACAGCGGCCCGTTCTCCACCGCGGCGACGACGTCCTCGCCGTGGTGGGTCCAGGTCACCTTCGGCGGGGCGATCGCGTGCGAGGGCTCCAGGGTCCAGCGCCGCACGCCGAACGAGTGCACGAAGTAGAAGCGGGTGTCGGCGTCGAGCCCGGCGAACAACGTGCTGTCGGGCGGGGTCCGGACGGTGTTCCAGCCCATGTGCGGCAGCACGTCGGCCTGGATCCGCTCGACGGTGCCGGGCCACTCGCCGCAGCCCTCGGTGTCCTCGTCGAACTCGACGCCGCGCTCGAACATGACCTGCATGCCGACGCAGATCCCGAGGACCGGGCGCCCGCCGGCGAGGCGACGCCCGATGATCTGCGGGCCGCGGACGGCGTGCAGGCCCGCCATGCACGCCGCGAAGGCGCCCACCCCGGGGACGACGAGACCGTCGGCCTCGGTCGCCGCGTCGAAGTCGGACGTGACGGTGACGTCCGCGCCGACGCGTTCGAGGGCGCGCTCGGCGGAGCGCAGGTTCCCGGAGCCGTAGTCGAGGACGACGATGCGTGCCACGCGACCAGCGTAGTCGCCGCCCCCGCGGCCCCCGTGGCCCCGGGTCTGCGCCATGATCATCAGTACCCTGGGGGCTGCTCGGGCCACCGGTGACAGCGCCCAGGTACTGATGATCATGGTCGGACCGCCCGTGCCGCGGTCACCGCACCGGCGAGGACGGCGACGAGCACGCAGGTTCCGGCGGCGAGGACGGTCACGCCGACGTCGGGCACGGGGGCCACCGCGGTGCCGGTGGCCGCCGACAGCCCCGATGCCACCGCGGCCAGGGGCGGCACGGCCACCGCCAGGCCGAGCAGGCTCCCGAGCGTCGCGGCCGCACCGGTCTCGGCGGCGACGGTCGCGACGATCCGGCCCCGGGTCGCCCCGGCCGCGACGAGGACGGCCAGGTCGGCCCGCCGGGTCCCGGTCGCCGCGCCGACGCCCGCCGCCACGCCCAGCGCGCCGTAGCCCGCCGACACCGCGACCAGCAGCGTCGCCAGCAGGCCGGTCAGCCGGGCGTCGACGGCGTACTCGGCGGCCGCGTAGGCCGCCGCGTCCCGCACGGTGACCCCGGGCGGTGCCGGGTCGGGCACCGCGCCCGCCGGCAGGAACGCGGTGCGGGTGAGCGCCGCCGGGTCGTGCGCGCGCACCTGGGAGCGGTCGACGACGAGGTCCCCGCGCCGCTCGTCGGGCGGCAGGACGCGCGCGACCCGCAGCGGAACGACACCGCCGTCGGCGAACCGGGCGTCGAGGGTCGCACCCCCGGCGAGGCCGAGCGCGTCGGCCGTCGGGGTGGACAGGACCACCTCCCCCGGCCGCACCAGGCCGGGGTCGGCCGTCCCGACCGCGTCGACGGCGGTCGGTCCCGCAGGTCCTCCGACGACGAGCACGGTCGGCAGCGGGATCCGGGCGCCGGGGACGGCGAGGGCGCGGGCGACGTCGTCGGGCAGGCCGGGCGTGCCGTCGCGCTCCACGGTCACCTGCCCGGCGAGCTGCGCGGTCCGCTGGGCCGGGTACGCGGCGGCGGAGGTCGCGACGAGCCCGCCGAGCAGCACCGCGAACCCGACCGCGACGACCACCGGCGCGACGACCGCGCCCGCCCGCTCCGGGTTCGTCCCGAGCTCGGCGCGGACCAGCGCCACGGTGACCCGACCGCCCGGGCGAGCGGTGCCGGCCCGCGCGAGCACGCCGACCAGCGCCGGGGCGAGCAGCGCGGACGCGACCACCAGCGCGGCACCGGCCGAGAGGGCGAGCCCGACGCGGCCGTCGCCGGTCACCGCGGCGGTCCGGACCGCGAGCAGGACCCCGGCGGCGAGCGCGAGCAGCCCGCCGACCAGCCGGCCCCGCGCCGGTCCGCGTCCGGGACCGGTGTCGTGGACGACGTCCAGCGGCGCCCCCCGGGCCGCCCGGCGCGCCGCGGCGAGACCACCGGTGACCGCGAGCAGCACCCCGGCGGCGCCCGCGACGGCGAGCGGCCCGGCGACGGCGGGTACCCGGGCCGGCCGTACGGCGTCGGCGGCGACGAGCACGGCGTGCAACGGTGCGGCCGAGACGACCGCGAGCACCGTGCCCACTGCCGCGCCGAGGACCCCGACCAGCGCGGACTCGGTGAGGACGAGGCGGCCAGGTCGTCGGGGTCGCCCACCGGGCGAGAGATCGTCGTCGGGGCGATCGCCTCCCCCGAGCAGGCCCCGTCGACCGGGGCCCTCGCAGGGCCCCACCGGTGATCCGCAGCCCGCGCGCAGATCCGCCGTCCGCGTGCGTCCGGACGCGCGCGAGGGGCGGATCTCCGCGCGGACCCGCGATCGGCGGCACGAGATGGGCGAGCTCGGCGTCGTCGCCGCCGGGTGCGGCGAGGTACACGACCAGCACCTGGCCCCGGGTGCCCGGGACCGGGTAGTCGACCCGGCGCAACGCCGGGCCCGGCCCGTGGGTGCTCCCAGCGCACGACGGCCCGGTGAGCAGGTCGACGTCGTCGCGTCGCCAGACCTCGCGGAACGTCGCGCTCGCCGCCGACAGCTCCTCGGCCTGGGCGGCGACGGCGGGGTCGCGGGTTCGGGACCGGGCGACGCCCGGAACTCGGCCACCGTCGTCGCGGCGTCGCGGTCCCGGTCCGGGTGCAGCGCGCGCTCGGCGTCGCCGAGGAACATCGAGCGGAGCCGGTTGGCGCCGGGCCGGATCGCGGGACAGAGCGCCCCGGCGATCCGGTTGACGGCGAGCACGTCGAAGGCCCGGCGCTCGACGAACGCGGGGAGGCCGACGGCGTCGAGCAGCGGCCGGCTGCCTTCGGGCACCTCCTCGCCGGCCGGTCCCGGGGCGTCCGTCGTCCCCGGCCGGACGAGGCCGTGCAGGTGGGCCGTGGCCGCGGCGTCGCGCTGCAGGACGCGGGTGAGCCCGGTGAGGACCTGGGCGACGGGTTGGTGTCGCGCCCCCTCTCCGGCCGCACGTGGTGGTCGACGCTGACCTCCGCCGGCGTCGCCACCTCCTCGCGGCTCAGCCGGGGGTCCGCCGCGCGCCGGTGTCGGGCAGTCCGACCCGGGCCGGGTGACGAGCGCCCGCCGCGCCTGCAGGTAGGCGCTCAGCCCAGTGGGTCCTGCCACGGCCCCACCCTGGGACGCCCGCACCCCGGGTCCCCGGGAACGGCGACCATCGAGCTGCGCACCGCCGACGGGCCGGCCGTCGAACCTGTGCTCACCCCGGGGTTCGACGGCCGGACGCGCCGGTGCCCGGGCCGCCTCAACTGCCGATGACCGCCGCCGCGACCCGGTGACCGGCCGGCGCCCAGCCGATCGCCGGGGCGACCCGCTCGGCGATCGAGCGGAGCAGGTGCGCGTTGTACTCCACTCCGAGCTGGTTGGGCACGGTGAACAGCACGTAGTCCGCCTCCCGCACGGCGACGTCGTCGGCGAGCTCGGCGGCGATCCGGTCCGGGTCGCCGACGTAGCTGCGGCCGAACCGGGACCGGGCGCCGTCGAGGATCCCGACCTGGTCGTCCTCGCCGCGCTCACCGAAGTAGCGGCGGTCCAGGTCGGTCGTGATCGGGATGACGCTGCGCGACACCGACACCAGCGGGGTGCGCTCGTGCCCGGCGGCGGCCCAGGCCTCGCGGTAGCGCAGGATCTGCTCGGCCTGCAGCCGGTCGAACGACTCTCCGGTGTCCTCGGTGAGCAGCGTCGAGCTCTGCAGGTTCATGCCCTGGGTCGCGGCCCACTCGGCGGTGGCCCGGGTGCCCGCGCCCCACCAGACGCGGTCGCCGAGGCCCGGGGACTGCGGCTGCACCGGGAGCGCGACGTGCCGGCCGCGGGTGCGGGCCGGGTCGGCGGGTGCCACCCCGGCACCGCGGATCGCGGCGAGGAACACCTCGGCCTTGGCGCGGGCGGCGTCGGCGTGGGTCTGCCCGTCGGCGGGTCGGTACCCGAAGGCCTCGGCGCCGTTCAGCGCGATCTCCGGCGACCCCCGGCTCACGCCGAGCTGCAGCCGTCCGCCCGAGAGCAGGTCGGTCGCGGCGGCCTCCTCGGCCATGTAGAGCGGGTTCTCGTAGCGCATGTCGATCACGCCGGTGCCCATCTCGATCCGGCTGGTGGTCGCCGCGATCGCCGCGAGCAGCGGGAACGGGGCGGCCAGCTGGCGCTCGAAGTGGTGCACGCGCACGAAGGCGCCGTCGATGCCGATGTCCTCCGCGGCGCGGGCCAGCTCCACGGTCTGGCGCAGCGCGTCGGCGGCGGTGGGGGTCCGGGACCCGGGGACCTCCCCGTGGTGCCCGAACGACAGGAACCCGATCTTCGTCATGCCCTCTGCAACAGAAGTTGAGGGCTCAACATTCCCCTAGAGGGCGCCCTTGGTGGACGGCACCCCGGTGACCCGCGGGTCGGGCTCGGTCGCGGCCCGCAGCGCGCGGGCGACGGCCTTGAACTCGGCCTCGGTGATGTGGTGCGGGTCGCGGCCGTCGAGCACCCGGACGTGCAGCGCGAGGTGCCCGTGGAAGGCCAGGGACTCGAACACGTGCCTGTTCAGCACGGTCGGGTAGTGCCCGCCGACGACGAAGCCGCGCATCATCTCCGGCTCGCCGGTGCACACGGTGTAGGGCCGGCCGGAGACGTCCACGACGGCCTGGGCGAGGGCCTCGTCCATCGGGATCCAGGCGTCGCCGAAGCGGCGGATGCCCTTCTTGTCCCCCAGCGCCTGGCGGATCGCCTGGCCCAGCACGATCGCGACGTCCTCCACGGTGTGGTGGGAGTCGATCTCGATGTCGCCCTCGGCGTGCACCGACAGGTCGAAGCTGCCGTGCTTGCCGAACGCGTCGAGCATGTGGTCGAAGAACGGGACCTTGGTGGCGATGTCGGTGCGCCCGGTGCCGTCGAGGTCGATCTCGACGACGATCCGGGTCTCCTTGGTGACGCGCTCGACGCGTCCGATGCGGCTCACAGCAGCTCCTTGGTGGCGAGGTCGGTGGCGGCGGTGAGGAAGGCGTCGTTCTCCTCCGGCGTGCCCACGGTGACCCGCAGCCGCTCGGGGATGCCGACGTCGCGGATCAGCACGCCCTGGTCGAGGAAGCCCTTCCAGGCGCGGCCGGCGTCGGCGAAGCGCCCGAAGAGCACGAAGTTGGCGTCCGAGGGCACCACGTCGTACCCGGCGGCGGCGAGCTCGTCGCAGACCCGGTCCCGCTCGGCGGCGAGCAGCGCGACCGAGCCGAGGGTCGCGTCGGCGTGGCGGAGCGCAGCGCGCGCGGCGGCCTGCGACAGCACCGAGAGGTGGTACGGCAGCCGCACCAACTGCAGCGCGTCGATGACCGCGGGCGCGGCGGCGAGGTAGCCCAGGCGCCCGCCGGCGAAGGCGAACGCCTTGCTCATCGTCCGCGACACCACGAGCTTGTGGCCGTGGGTGCCCAGCAGGGTCGTGGCGCTCGGGCGGCCGGTGGCCTCCGCGAACTCGGCGTAGGCCTCGTCGACGACGACCACGCCGGGAGCGGCGTCGACCAGCCGCGCGAGGTCCTCCGGCGCGATCGACTGCCCGGTCGGGTTGTTCGGGCTGGTCACGAACGTGATGTCCGGGGCCTTGGCCGCCAGGACGGCGACCGCCGCGTCGACGTCGAGGGTGAAGTCCGCGCGGCGCGGCACCGGGACGAACTCGGTCTGCGTGCCGGAGGCGAGGATCGGGTGCATCGAGTAGCTGGGCACGAAGCCGAGCGCGGTCCGACCGGGCCCGCCGAAGGTCTGCAGGATCTGCTGGAGGATCTCGTTGGACCCGTTCGCGGCCCACAGGTTCGCCGTGGTCAGCTCGACCCCGGTCTGCCGGGAGAGGTAGGCGGCGAGGTCGCTCCGCAGCGCGACGAGGTCGCGGTCGGGATACCGGTGCAGCTCGCGGGCGGCGTCGGTCACCGATGCGGTGACGTCGGCGACCAGCTCCGGCGGCGGCGGGTACGGGTTCTCGTTGGTGTTGAGCCGCACCGCGACGTCGAGCTGCGGCGCGCCGTACGGGCTCTTCCCGCGCAGGTCGTCGCGCAGCGGCAGGTCCGACAGCCGCACGCCCTCCCCCGCGGTCACGCGCCCGTCCCGAACCGGGCGGTGACGGCCTCGCCGTGCGCGGGCAGGTCCTCGGCGTTCGCCAGGGTCACGACCCGGTCGGCGACCTCGGCCAGCGCCTCGCGGTCGTAGTCGACGACGTGGATGCCGCGCAGGAACGTCGCCGTCGACAGCCCGCCGGAGTGCCGCGCGCAGCCCCCGGTCGGGAGCACGTGGTTCGACCCGGCGCAGTAGTCGCCGAGCGACACCGGCGACCAGGCCCCGACGAAGATCGCGCCGGCGTTGCGGACCTGCGCCGCGTCGCCCGCGGAGTCGGCGGTCTGGATCTCCAGGTGCTCGGCGGCGTAGGCGTCGACGACGGCAACCCCGTCGGCGGTCGAGGACACCAGGATGACCCCGGACTGCGGCCCGGTCAGCGCGGTGCGCACCCGCTCGGTGTGCTTGGTCGTGGCGACCCGGGCCTCCAGCTCGGCCTCGACCCGCTCCACCAGCGCCTCGGAGGTCGTGACCAGCACCGATGCGGCGTTCGGGTCGTGCTCGGCCTGCGAGATGAGGTCGGCGGCGACGTGCGCGGCGTCCGCGGTGTCGTCGGCGAGGATCGCGATCTCGGTGGTGCCGGCCTCGGCGTCGATCCCGACCAGGCCGCGCAGCATCCGCTTGGCCGCGGTGACGTAGACGTTGCCGGGGCCGGTCACCATGTCGACCGGCTCCAGCTCGGCGCCGTCGGTGTCGGTGCCGCCGTAGGCCAGCAGCGCGACGCACTGGGCGCCGCCCACGGCCCACACCTCGTCGACGCCGAGCAGCGCGGCCGCCGCGAGGATCGTCGGGTGCGGGCGTCCGCCGAACTCGGCCTGCGCCGGAGAGGCGACGACCAGCGACTCCACGCCCGCCGCCTGCGCCGGGACCACGTTCATGACCACGCTCGACGGATAGACCGCCAGCCCGCCCGGGGCGTAGAGCCCGACCCGGCGGACCGGGACGAACCGCTCGGTGACGGTGCCGCCGGGGACGACCCGGGTGACCACGTCGGGCCTGCGCTGCTCGGCGTGCACGACCCGGGCGCGCTCGATCGAGGTCTCCAGCGCCGCGCGCACGTCCGGGTCGAGGTCGCGCAGGGCACCGGAGACCGCTTCGGTCGGGACGCGCACGGTCTCCGGGCGGACCCGGTCGAACCGCTCGGTGGCGTCCAGCGCGGCGGCGGCGCCGCGGTCGCGCACGTCCTCCACCAGCGGGCGGGCACGCTCCAGAGCGGCGTCGATGTCCAGCTCGGCGCGCGGCATCATGCCGCGCAGGGTGGCCGGACGGGGCAGCGGTTCGGCTCGCAGGTCGAGGCGGCGGAGCATGGTCCCCAGGGTACGGCGGGGCTCCGACACGCTCTCATCCCGGCGGGGTGAGCTGCGTCCTCGTCGTCGGGGGGTCGTGGCAGTCTGCGCGGCGTGACCCGCCACGTGAGCGACGCCGAGCGCCGGGCCCGGCTGGTGACCCGCCACCGGCTGGCCCCGCACACCCGCACCGACGACGTCGTCGCGATCAGCGACGACCTGGTCGCGCTGCACTCCACCGACCCGGTCACGGTGTACCTGTCGGCGGCCGCGCGGATGGCGGCCCCGTCGCTCGACCCGGTCGACGCCGCGCTGCACACTGACCGCACCCTGCTGCGCCACCACGCGATGCGCCGCACGCTCTGGGTGTTCGGCCACGCCCACGCCGCGCTCGCCCACCACGCCGCCACCGTCGACGTCGCCGCCGCCCAGCGCCGTGACCTGCTGCGCCAGGCCGCCGCGGCCGGCCACGCCGACCCCGAGGCGTGGTACACCGAGGCCGCCGGGCAGGTCCTGGAGGCGCTCGCCGACCGGAGCCCCCTCGCCGCCCGCGACGTCGCCCGCGCACTGCCCGACCTCGCCGGGCAGCGGCTCGTCCTGCCCGGCGGGGGCCCGCAGCCCGCCCACACCCGGGTGCTGCTCGTGCTGGGGTTCGAGGGGCGGGTGCTGCGGACCCGCCCGATCGGGACCTGGATCAACGGCCAGTACCGCTGGGCCGCCGCCGACGACTGGGTCCCCGGCGGGATCGGCCCCGCACCCGGCCCGGACGGCGACGCCCGTCGCGCCGCCGCGGCCGGGCTGGCCCGCGCCCAGCTGCGGGCGTTCGGGCCGGTCCGCCGCGACGACCTGAAGTGGTGGGCGGGCTGGACCGTCGCCACCACCACCACGGCGCTGGCCGACGTCGGCGCGGTCGAGGTGACCCTCGACGGCGGGGGCACCGGGTTCCTGCTCCCCGACGACCTCGACCCGGTCCCCGACCCCGGGCCGTCGGTGGCGCTGCTGCCGGGCCTCGACCCGTCGACGATGGGCTGGAAGGCCCGCGACTGGTACCTGCCCGCCGAGGTGGCCCCGGAGCTGTTCGACCGCAACGGCAACGGCGGGCCGACGGTCTGGGTGGACGGGCGCATCGTCGGGACCTGGGCGCAGCGCCCGGACGGCGGGATCGCGACCCTGCTGCTCACGCCGGTCACGGCCCGGGCGCGGGCGGAGGTGGCGGTCGCGGCGCGCGGGCTGCGGGAGCTCCTCGGCGACGCCCGGTTCTCCGCCCGCTTCCCCGCCCCCGCCCAGGCCCGGCTGCTCGCCTGACGGGACCCGGCCCGCCGGGTGGCACACCACGGACCCCCGGCACCCCTCCCGGAGTGCCCGGAGTGCCACCCGGCCGTGCTCACTCCAGGTCGAGCCCCAGGTCCAGCGCGGTGACCGAGTGGGTCAGCCCGCCGACGGCGAGGAAGTCCACGCCGGTGGCCGCGTAGTCCCGGGCGCTGCCCAGGGCCAGCCCGCCGGAGGACTCCAGCAGCGTCGCCCGGTCCCCGCGCCGCCGCACCGCCTCGGCCGTCTGCGCGACGGTGAAGTTGTCCAGCAGCACCAGCTCGGCGGCGAGCTCCAGGACCTCGTCGAGCTGGTCGAGCGAGTCGACCTCCACCTCGCACGGCAGGTCCGGGGCGAGCGCGCGGGCCGCGGCCAGCGCCGCGGACACCGACCCGGCCGCCGCGACGTGGTTGTCCTTGATCAGCACCGCGTCGCCCAGCCCGAGCCGGTGGTTCACCCCGCCGCCGCACCGCACGGCGTACTTCTCCAGCAGCCGCAGGCCCGGCAGCGTCTTGCGGGTGTCCCGGATCCGGGCCCCCGTGCCGTCGACGGCGTCCACCCAGGCACGGGTGGCCGTCGCGATCCCGGACAGGTGCGTGAGCAGGTTCAGCGCCGTGCGCTCGGCGGTGAGCAGCCCGCGGACCGGGGCCCGCACGGTGAGCGCCGGGGTCCCGGCGGTGAGCCGGTCACCGTCGGCGGCCGCGGCGAGCACCGCGTACCCGCCGGCGCCCAGCACCTCGTCGAGGACGGCGCGGGCGGCCGGGAGCCCGGCGAGCACGCCGCCGGCCCGCGGGGTGAACGACGCGGTCGCCACGGCCTCGGCGGGCACGGTCGCCGTCGTCGTCGCGTCCGGGCCGTACCGCAGGTCCTCCGCCAGCGCGGTGCGCACGACGCGGAGCAGGTCGTCGGGGTCGGGGACACCGACCTCGGTGACCCCGCCGACCCCGGCGGCGACGGTGCTCATGCGACACCCGCCAGCGCCTCGTCGGCCACGACGACCGGCCGTCCCGCGGCGTCGACCCGCACCTGCAGCGACGAACGCTGGTACGTGTCGTCACGGTCCGGGAAGTCGGTGCGCACGTGGCAGCCGCGGGTCTCCCGGCGGGTGCCCGCCGCGGCCAGCACGGCCTGGGCGATCAGGGTCAGCGCCGCGTCCTCCACCCCGGCGCGGTCGGCCGGGACCGCGGTGGCGGTGACGGCCTCGATCGCGTCCGACGCGCCGGCGAGCCCCGCGGCGTCGCGGCCGATCCCGGCGCTCGCCGACATCGCCCGCTGCACCACGGTGCGGTCGGCCACCGGCAGCGCCGGGACCGTCCCGGCCGGGGTCGACACCCCGGTCGGACCCGCGTCGGCGAGCACCGCGCGGACCACCCGCTCCCCCACGACCAACCCCTCCAGCAGCGAGTTCGACGCCAGCCGGTTCGCCCCGTGCAGCCCCGTCCGGGCGACCTCGCCCGCGGCGTAGAGGCCCGGCACCCCGGTCCGGCCGGACGTGTCGGTGACGACGCCGCCGCAGGCGTAGTGCGCGGCGGGGGTCACCGGGATCGGCTCGGTCAGCGGGTCGATCCCGGCGGCCCGGCAGGACGCGTACACGGTCGGGAACCGTGCGGCGAACCCGTCGAGCGCGGTGGCGTCGAGCCAGGCGCAGTCGCTGCCGGTCTCGGCCATCCGGCGGGTGATCGCCGCGGCGACGACGTCGCGCGGGGCGAGGTCGGCCCGCGGGTGCACCCCGGCCATGAACGCGGTCCCGGTCCGGTCGCGCAGGACCGCGCCCTCGCCGCGGACGGCCTCGGTGACCAGGGTCCGGCGGCCCGCGGTGTCGCTGGCGGGACCGGTCCACAGCACCGTCGGGTGGAACTGGACGAACTCCAGGTCCGACGCCGTCGCCCCGGCCCGCAGCGCGATCGCGACGCCGTCGCCGGTGGAGGTCTCCGGGTTGGTCGTCGAGGAGTACAGCTGCCCGTAGCCGCCGGTGGCCAGCAGCACGGCGGGGGCGCGGAGCACGCCCGCGTCGCCGTCGCCGGCCAGTACGGCGAGTCCGACGACCCGGCCGGTGACCTCGCGCAGCGCGTCGACGGCCACGTGCCCGTCGAGCACGGTCACCCCCGCGTCCCGGGTCGCGGCGACCAGGGCGCGCTCGATCTCGGCGCCGGTCGCGTCGCCGCCGGCGTGCACCACGCGGAACGCGGAGTGCCCGCCCTCCCGGGTCCGGTCGAGCCGCGGGCCGCGCGCGTCGAACAACGCGCCGCGCTCGCGCAGCCGCCGGACCGCCCCGGGCCCGCCGCGGACGACCGTGCCGACCGCGTCCGCGTCGTTCAGCCCGCCGCCGGCGGCCAGCGTGTCGGCGACGTGCGCGTCCAGCGAGTCACCGGCGACATCGCCGAGCACGACGGCCACCCCGCCCTGCGCCCAGCGCGTGGAGCCCTCACCGACGCCGTCCTTGGTGACCACCACGACGCGCAGCCCGGCCGCGGCCGCGTCGAGCGCGGCGGTCAGCCCGGCCACCCCGGACCCGACGACGACCAGGTCGGCGCCGGCCTCCCAGCTCACTCCCCGCTCCCCGGGTTGCCGATCTCGATCATCCGCTGCACGGCGGCGCGGCCGCGCGCGGCGAGGTCGGGGTCGACGTGGACCTCGTCGGTGCCCTCGCGGACCGACCGCAGCAGCGCCTCGGCGGTGATCATCTTCATGTAGGGGCAGGACGCGTGCTCGTTCACCGCGCGGAACTCGATCTCCGGGGCGGCCAGGCGCAGCTGGTGCAGCATCCCGACCTCGGTCGCGACGAGCACCTCCGTCGCGCCGGTGGCGCGGGCGGCGTCGATCATCCCGCCGGTGGAGAGGATCTTGACCTGTTCGGCGGGCACCGCGCCGGTTCCCGCCAGGTAGAGCGCCGAGGTCGCGCAGCCGCACTCGGGGTGCACGAACAGGTCGGCACCGGGGTGGGCGGCGGCCCGCTCGGTCAGCTGCTTGCCGTTGATGCCGGCGTGCACGTGGCACTCCCCGGCCCAGACGTGCATGTTCTCCCGCTCCAGGGTGCGCCGCACGTGCGCGCCGAGGAACTGGTCGGGCAGGAACAGCACCTCGCGGTCGCGCGGGATCGAGTCGACGACCTCGACGGCGTTGGAGGAGGTGCAGCAGACGTCGGTCTCGGCCTTCACCGCGGCGGTGGTGTTGACGTAGGAGACGACGACGGCGCCGGGGTGCTCGGCCTTCCACTCCCGCAGCTGGTCGGCGGTGATCGAGTCGGCCAGCGAGCAGCCGGCCCGCGCGTCGGGGATCAGCACGGTCTTGTCCGGACTGAGGATCTTGGCGGTCTCCGCCATGAAGTGCACGCCGCAGAACACGATCGTCGACGCCTGCGACTCGGCCGCGATCCGGGACAGCGCGAGCGAGTCCCCCACGTGGTCGGCGACGTCCTGGATCTCGGGCAGCTGGTAGTTGTGCGCCAGCAGGACCGCGTCCCGCTCGCGGGCCAGCGCACGCACCTCGTCGGCCCAGCCGGGGTCGGTCCCCGTGCCGCCGGGTGCCGTCAGCGTTCCGGTCATTGCGCCCTCCCGGGCCGTCTCGGGTTTTCGCCTAGCGGGCGGAAACTGACGGGATAGTAACACCGGTCGCGCGCCACCGGCACCTCCGTCGTGACCGGGACCTCACCTGACGGACACCCCGCCGTCACGTCCCGGTGCCGCGGGCGGACCGCCCTAGGCTGGACCCGTGACACCGCCACCCGCCCTGCACGAGGTCCTCGCCGTCGTGCTCAGGATCCGGGAGGGCCGGGCGGGCGCCCTGCTGTGGCAGCGTGCCCTGGACCCGGACGCCGGACGGTGGGCGCTGCCCGGCGGCACCCTGGGCCCCGACGAGGACGTCGAGACCTCCGTGCGCCGCCAGCTCGCCGAGAAGGTCGACGTCCGCGAGGTCGCCCACGTCGAGCAGCTGTCGGTGTTCTCCGACCCGGCCCGCGTGTCCGGCAAGCGCCGCATCGCCACCGCGTTCCTCGGCCTGGTCCCCTCCGACGCGGACCCGGAGCTGCCCGAGGACACCGCGTGGCACGAGGTCGAGGACCTGCCCGCGACCGCGTTCGACCACGCCGCGATCGTCGCGGCGGCGCGGGACCGCTTGCGCGCCAAGCTGTCCTACACCAACCTCGGGTTCGCGCTCGCCCCCGCGGAGTTCACGATCTCCGCGCTGCGCGAGCACTACGTCGCCGCGCTGGGCCACGAGGTGTCGGCGACGAACCTGCAGCGCGTCCTCACCCGTCGCGGCCTGCTGGAGCCCACCGGGGAGGTCGTCCCGTCGGGCCGTTCCGGCGGGCGGCCGGCCGCGGTGTTCCGGTTCACCGACCGCGGCATGCGGGTCACCGACGCGTTCGCCGTGCTCCGGCCACCTGCGCGACCCGGCGGGCCCCGCGACGGCGTACTACCGTGAGCCGGTGTCCGCCATGCTTCCGCTGTTCCCGCTGGGGACGGTGCTGATGCCGGGTGCGGCGCTTCCCCTCCACATCTTCGAGCCCCGCTACCGCCAGCTCACCGTCGACCTGCTCACCGGTGCCGTCCCCGACCGCGAGTTCGGTGTCGTCGCGGTGCGCGAGGGCCATTCGCCGGACCGCTCCGGGGCGGCCGGGATGCACGCCGTCGGCTGTACCGCGGTGCTCATCGACGCGCGCCGGCTGCCCGACGGCCGCTACGACGTCGTCACCCGCGGGGCCCGCCGCTTCCGGCTGCTCGACCTCGATGCGGGCTCGCACTCCTACCTCTGCGGCGAGGTCGAGTTCCTGCCCGACGACACCGGCGACGAGGCCGACCCGCGGCTGGTCGCCATGCTGGAGCGTTCCGCCCGCGCGGCGCACCGTGAGTACTGCGACACCGCGTGGCGTACCGGCGACTGGTCCGAGCCCGCCGAGGACACCCCCACCGCCGACCTCGCGCACCTGCTGGCCGGGGACTGCCTGCTGCCCCTGGGCGACCGCCAGCTCCTGCTGGAGCAGACCAGCGCGGTGCAGCGGCTGCGGGAGATCCGCCGCCTGCTCGCCCGCGAGCGCGGCCTGCTGGGATCCCTGCGGGCGGTGCCCGCGCCGCTCGGGTCGTTCCCCGACGAGCAGAGCCCGAACTGAGCTCACCCGCCGACGGCGAGGTGCAGCCCGTCCCAGCGGCGGCGCAGCCACCGGTCGTGCGAGGTGACGACGACGGTCCCCGGCGCGGTACCGAGCGCCGACTCCAGCTCCCCGGCCAGCCGCAACGAGACGTGGTTGGTCGGCTCGTCGAGCAGCAGCAGGTCCGGGGCGTCGGCGACGGCGACGGCCAGGGCCAGCCGCCGTCGCTGGCCGAGGCTGAGCTCCCCGACCGCGGTGCCGTGCTCGCGCGGGTGCAGCAACCCCAGCTCCCGCAGCGGGACGGTCTCCGCGCGCTCCGCGCCGACGGCGTCGGCGTAGGCGGCCGCGGCGCTGCGGCCGCGCGGGCCGACGTCGGGGTCCTGGGCCAGCAGCCCGACCCGGCGCGCCCGCACGTCCACGGTGCCCGCGTCCGGTGCGAGGTCGGAGTGCAGGACCGCCAGCAGGGTCGACTTCCCGGCCCCGTTCGGGCCGGTGACCAGCAGCTTCTCCCCCACGGCCAGGTCGAGCAGGTCGAGCCGCAGCCGGCCGTCGACCCGCAGGTCCCGGATGCTCACGGCGAGCCCGCCGGCCGGGGCGTCGCCGGTGAGGTGCCCGGCGAACTCCAGCGGCCGGGGCGGCCTGCGGACCGCCTCGCGCTCGGCGGTCTCCAGGCGGCGCTGCGCGTCGTGGACCCGGCGGGCCCGGGTGCGTTCGACGCCCGCCCCCTTGAAGGCGTGGATGAACTTGTCGTTGTCGCGCGGGCCGCGCCCGGGGGCGATCGTCGACAGGCCGGCCCGGCTCCGCTCGCGCAGCGCGGCGATCTCCTCCTGCTCCGCGGCGAAGCGCTCCTCCCAGCGGCGGCGGCTCGCCGCGGCGGCGTCGAGGTACTCGGTGAACGAGCCGCCGAACCGGCGTCCGCCGTACCCGTCGGTGCCGAGCTCCCCTGCGTCGAGGTCGAGCAGCTCGGTGCAGACCCGGTCGAGGAAGGTGCGGTCGTGGCTCGCCGCGACGACGACGCCGGGCAGCTCCACCAGCGAGCGTTCCAGCAGCTCCAGGGCGGCGTCGTCGAGGTGGTTGGTGGGTTCGTCGAGCAGCAGCACCGCGGGGCGGCGGACCAGGGCGGCGGCCATCGCGAGCCGGGTCCGCTCACCCCCGGACAGCGTCGCGACCGGCCGGTCCCGCTCCAGGTCGGCGACGCCGAGCGTGCCCGCGGTGACCTGGGCGCGCCGGTCTGCGTCCCACGCGTCGTGCGCGATCGCCCAGGCCAGCACCCGGTCGTAGGCGGCGGCGCCGGTGCCCTCGGCCAGGTCGGCGGCCAGTCGCTCCAGCTCGGCGACGGCGTCGTGCAGCGGGCGCAGCGCCGCGTCGAGCAGGTCGCCGACGGTCCCCCCGGCCCCCAGGTCGGGTTCCTGCGGCAGGTACACCCGGTCCGCGGGCACCGTGAGCGTCCCGCCGTCCGGGGTGTCGACGCCGGCGAGCAGCCGCAGCAGCGTGGACTTGCCCGAGCCGTTCTCCCCGATCAGCCCGACCCGGGTGCCCGGCGCGGCGACGACGTCGACGCCGTCGAGCACCGGCGGGCGGCCGGCGCGGGTGGCGTGGGAACGGACCAGCCCGCGGGCGGTGACGGCGTGGACCTGCTCGGTCGATGACATGACGACGGCTCCGGTGGAGACGGAGGAGGACCGCAGGGGCGTGTGCCGCGTCCGCGGTCGGTGGGGTCGTCAGTGCCTCATGATGACGGTGAGCCTACCCGGCGCGCCCGGACGGCGCACCCGGGTTTCAGTGCCAGCCGTAGCGCGACCGCAGCTCGGTCGCGATCCGGTCGAACCGCGCCCGGTCCAGCACCGCGCCCTCCCGGCGGATGCCGTGCTCCTCGACCTCCAGCACCCGGTCGAGCCGAATGTAGGAGCCGCGGCCCTCCCGGTCCCAGGCGCCGGAGCCGATCCCGACCCAGTCCGGGTCGTGGGCCCGCTTGTCCTGGCTGGACAGCATCAGCCCGAGCAGCTCGCCACCCGAGCGCCCGACGACGAGCAGCGGCCGGTCCTTGCCCTGGCTCGCGTCCTCCTCGTAGGGCACCCAGGTCCAGACGATCTCGCCGGGGTCCGCGGCGCCGTCGGGCTCGGGGGCGTAGGCGACCTTCCGGGCACGGTCGCCGGTCGGCGCGGTCCGCACCCGCCCGGCCGTCGACGGCGGACCGGGCCGCGGCCCGCCGTGACCATCCTGCCGACCCTGCCGCGGGCGCTGCTGCGGGCTCTCCCGCGACTCCTTCTGCGAGTCCTTCAGGAACTGCATCGCCACGTCCGCGGCCCTGCGCAGGACCGAGCCCCAGTTGATCGCCATGCCCGCCAGCCTGCCGCATGTGCGGCGCGTCACCGAGACCGGGCGCGCATGAACGGTCGTGCATGCGGGAATCCGTCCGTCATGAAGGCCACACTGATCCACGGCAAGCACGACGTCCGGGTGTCGTCGGACGTCCCCGACCCGACGCTCCGCGACGACACCGACGCGATCGTGCGGGTGCTGCGCTCCTGCATCTGCGGCAGCGACCTGTGGCCGTACAACGCGGCGGAGGACTCCACCGGGGGCAACCGCATCGGCCACGAGTTCCTCGGCGTCATCGAGGAGGTCGGGTCCGGCGTCCGGAACCGCACGAAGGGCCAGCTCGTCGTCGCACCGTTCGTGTGGGCCGACAACACCTGCGACTTCTGCGCCCAGGGCCTGCAGACCTCCTGCCGGCACGGCGGCGGCTGGGGCTCCGACGGCACCGACGGCGGGCAGGGCGAGGCCGTCCGCGTCCCGTTCGCCGACGGCACCCTGGTCCCCATGCCGGGCGAGCCGGACGACGCGCTGCTCGCCTCGATGCTGACCCTGTCCGACGTGTTCCCCACCGGCCACCACGCCGCCGTCTCGGCGCGGGTGCGGCGCGGCGACACCGTCGCCGTCGTCGGCGACGGCGCGGTCGGGCTGTCCGCTGTGCTGGCCGCCAGGCGCCTCGGCGCCGAGCGGATCATCCTGCTCGGCCGCCACACCGACCGCACCGACCTGGGCCGGGAGTTCGGCGCCACCGACGTCGTTCCCGAGCGCGGCGACGAGGGCATCGAGCGCGTCCGCGAGCTCACCGGCGGCGACGGCGTCGACGCCGCGCTGGAGTGCGTCGGCTACAGCGAGGCCGTCCGCACCGCCATCGAGATCACCAAGGACGGGCGTCTCGTCGGCCGGGTCGGGGTCTCCCAGTACACCGACGTCCCGCTGGGCGTCGGCGCGTTCATGCGCAACGTCGGCGTGCACGGGGGCGTGGCTCCCGCGCGCGCCTACATCGAGGAGCTCCTGCCCGACGTGCTGGAGGGCACCGTCCAGCCGGGGAAGGTCTTCGACCGCACGATCGGGCTCGACGAGGTCCCCGACGGCTACCGCGCCATGAACGACCGCGAGGCCCTCAAGGTCCTCATCAAGCCCTGACCCCGGCGGCCGGTCCCCCGCCCCGGCCGGCGCACCCGCCCGCCGTGCCCGCCCGCCGTGCCCGCCCGCCGTGCCCGCCCGCCGTGCCCGCCCGCCGTGCCCGCCCGCCGTGCACTCATGGAGCTTTGGTCCGGTGGCACCGGACCAAAGCTCCATGAGTGCCGGACCCGGGGGCGTGGTCAGCTCGACGACGTGCGTTCCCCGTGCCGGCTGCAGCGGGCGGTCCAGCCGACCGGGTCGACCTGCACCGCCATCCGGCGCGCGCAGTCCGGGCAGAAGCGCGGCGGCTCCAGCTCGCGCCGCGCGGCGCACCGCGGGTGGTCCGGAGTGCCCTCCGGGGCGCCGCACTGGTCGCAGTACGGCGCACCCGCCTCGCGCGGGTGCGCCCGCCCACCGGTCGCCGGCGCGCTCACAGCGTCTCGTTGAGGGCCTTGATCGGCATCTCCAGCTCGCCGAGCAGGTCGATGTCGGACTCGGCCGGACGCCCCAGCGTCGTCAGGTAGTTCCCGACGATCACCGCGTTGATCCCGCCGAGCAGGCCCTTGCGGGCCCCCAGGTCCCCGAGGGTGATCTCGCGACCACCGGCGAAGCGCAGGATCGTGCGCGGCAGCGCCAGGCGGAACGCGGCGACGGTGCGCAGCGCGTCCGGCCCGGACATCGGCTCCAGGTCCCCGAACGGGGTGCCGGGGCGCGGGTTGAGGAAGTTCAGCGGCACCTCGTCGGGCTCGAGCTCGGCGAGCTGTCCGGCGAACTCGGCGCGCTGGTCCAGGGTCTCCCCCATCCCGACGATGCCGCCGCAGCACACCTCCATGCCGGCCTCGCGGACCATGCGCAGGGTGTCCCAGCGCTCCTCCCAGGTGTGGGTCGTGACCACGTTCGGGAAGTGGCTGCGGGCGGTCTCGAGGTTGTGGTTGTAGCGGTGCACGCCCATCGCGGCGAGCTCGTCGACCTGCTCGGCCGTGAGCATGCCCAGCGAGCAGGCGATGTTGATGTCGACCTCGTCCCGGATCGCCTGGATGCCGGCGGCGACCTGGGACATGAGCCGCTTGTCGGGCCCGCGGACGGCGGCGACGATGCAGAACTCGGTGGCCCCGGTCTTCGCGGTCTGCTTGGCGGCCTCGACGAGCATCGGGATGTCCAGCCAGGCCGAGCGCACCGGCGAGGCGAACAGGCCCGACTGGGAGCAGAAGTGACAGTCCTCGGGGCACCCGCCGGTCTTGAGCGAGATGATCCCCTCGACCTCCACGTCCGGCCCGCACCAGCGCATCCGCACCTCGTGGGCCAGCTCGAGCAGGTCGTCGAGACGGTCGTCGGGCAGGTCGAGCACCTCGCGCACCTGGGTCACGGTGAGGCCGCGGCCCTGGTCGAGGACCTGGTCGCGCGCGACGGTGAGGACGTCGGTCCGGGCGGTCGTCATGCCCGTGGATCCTGCCAGTCACCCAGCTGGATCGGACCCAGTGTGTCCCGGGCCACCGCGGCGAAACGGTCCGGTGTCACCCGTCCGAGACCCTCGGGCAGCAGGCCGCGGACCAGCACCCGGGTGATCATCGGCAGGTCCTCGATGTTGCAGCGCTCGGCCAGGTCGGGCGCCGCGGGCCAGGCCCCGATCACGATCCCCGCGCAGGTCAGGCCGCGCGCCCGGAGCGCCTCGACGGTGAGCGCGGTGTGGTTGAGCGTGCCGAGTCCGGCCGCCGCGACCACCACGACCGGGGCGTCGAGCAGGCGAGCCACGTCGGCGAGGGTGCCGCCGTCGTCGGTGAACCGGACGAGCAGCCCACCCGCACCCTCGACGAGGACGAGGTCGTGGTGGTCGGCCAGCGTCCGCGCGGTCACCGCGGCCTGCTCCGGGGTCACCGGGCGTGCCCCGCAGCGCCGGGCCGCGGTCGCCGGGGCCAGCGGGTCGGGAAAGCGGGCCAGCTCCCGGGTGGTGACCTGGGGGACGAGGCGGGCGACCTCGTCGACGTCGCCGGGGTCGTCCGGACCGACCCCGGTCTGGGCGGGCTTGAGCACCGCCACCCGCTCCCCCGCCGCGACCGCGACGGCGGCCAGCGCGGCGGTGGCGACGGTCTTGCCGACCCCGGTGCCGGTACCGGTGACGACCAGGAACCGCCCGCTCACGCCGGGGCCCCCGTCCGGGCGTCGGCGAGCACCTCGGCGAGCACGCCGGTCGCGAACGACAGCTGCGCCCCGGTCAGCCCGGCGCGGGCGGTGAGCCGCAGCCGGGAGGTGCCCGGCGGGACCGACGGCGGCCGGAAGCAGCCCACCCGCAGCCCGCGCCGCAGGCAGGCGGCGGCCGCGGCGACCGCGGGGCCGGGCTCGCCCAGCACCACCGGGACGACCGCGGACACCGGCACCGCCGCGTCGCAGGCGGCGGCGAGCGCACCGGCGACCCGCAGCACGTCCGCGGCCCGCTCGGGCTCGGAGGCGAGCACCCGCAGCGCGGCCAGCGCCGCACCCGTCGCGGCGGGGGCGAGGCCGGTGTCGAAGATGAACGAGCGCGCCGAGTCGACCAGGTGCGCGGTGACCGCGGCCGGGCCGAGCACCGCGCCGCCCTGGCTGCCCAGCGCCTTGGACAGGGTCACGGTGGCGACGACGTCGTCCGCCCCGGCCAGCCCGGTCTCGGCGAGCAGGCCGCGCCCGCCCGGGCCGCGGACCCCGAGTCCGTGGGCCTCGTCGGCGAGCAGCACCGCGCCGCGGGCCCGGCAGACCCGGTGCAGCGCAGCGAGCGGGGCGAGGTCGCCGTCGGCGGACCCGACCGAGTCGGTGACGACGAGCGCGCGGGTCTCGGTGCGGGCGGCCAGCGCGGCGTCGACGGCGTCGACGTCGGCGTGCGGCACGACGACCACCCGGGCCCGGGAGAGCCGGCAGGCGTCGACCAGGGAGGCGTGCGCGGCGGCGTCGGACACGATCAGCGCGCCGGGGCCGGTGAGCGCGGTGACCACACCGAGGTTGGCGGTGTAGCCGGAGGAGAACACCAGGGCGTCGTCGTGGCCGCAGAACGCGGCGAGCTCGGCCTCCAGCTCGGCGTGCAGCGCTGTCGAGCCGGTGACCAGCCGCGACCCGGTGGCGCCCGCACCCCAGGTGCGCAGCGCAGCGGTCGCCCCGGCGACGACCCGCGGGTCGGCCGAGAGCCCGAGGTAGTCGTTGCCGGCGAGGTCGAGCACGGCCCCGCCCGCGGGGTCGGCCGGACGCGGGGACAGCCTGCGGCGCAGACCGGCCTCGGTACGGGCGCGGGCCTGGGTGTCGAGCCAGGCCAGCGGGCGGGGTCCGGGCGGCGTCGGGTCGGGACCGGTCACGCCCACACCCTAGGCACGACGGAGCCCCGCCCACCCGCAGGTGTGCGGGGCTCCGGAGACCGTGACGCCGGGTCAGGCCTGCGGCGCCTCGCCCTGCGGCTTCTCCTGCTCGGCGACGGCGGCACGGACCTCGTCCATGTCGACCGCCTTCACCTGGCCGATGAGATCCTCGAGGGCCTCGGCGGGCAGCGCGCCCGGCTCGGAGTAGAGCACCACGCCGTCGCGGACGGCCATCACGGTCGGGATCGAGGAGATCCCGAACGCGCCGGCCAGCGCCTGCTGGGCCTCGGTGTCGACCTTGCCGAAGGTCACGTCCTGGTGCTTCTCGGAGGCGGCGTCGTAGACGGGGGCGAACTGGGTGCACGGCCCGCACCAGGACGCCCAGAAGTCGATGAGCACGGTCGTCCCGGGCGCGCCCACGACGTCGTCGAAGTTGTCGGTGGTCAGTTCCACGGTGGCCATACGGTCCCCAACGACGTCGTGGGTGCGGATTGTTCCCGGCTCTTCCCAGATGAGGGTGTAGGTCGGCCGGACGCGTCGGTCCGCAGATAGACGTCGAGGTCTCCCGACGACGGAGGTTCCTACGCCATCCATCCGAAAGACCTCGACGTGACCGACGCTACCCCGCCGGCCGGCTTCGGCCGCCCTGACCTGACCGCCTTCGCGTCTCATCCCAATCGACCCTGATCGAGTCTGCTGACCCCCTCGACGAGAACGCAGCGACATCACAGCCACCCGACCCCGACCGTCCGGGAAGCCGGGGCACGTCACATGGCCTGTGCTGCGGGCGTGTCGAGTGGGTCGTCCAGGGGCGACGCAGGGGCGTCGACGCGACGTGCTGAGAGGTGGTTCCAACCGAGCGCTAGGACACCGGTTACAGGCATGGCGATAGGTCAGGAACGGCGTCGCTCCCTGCGCAGGAGGGAGCGCAGAGTCTCGGCGTTCGCGTAGCCGACCCGTCGCGCGATCTCGGCGGAGGTGAGGTCCGTGGTTGCTGAGAGGTGCCGAGCTCGTTCGATGCGAAGCCGTTGGACGAAGCCGAGCGGAGTGAGGTTGAGCGCCGCACGGACTCGTCGTTCGAGGGTGCGCCGGCTGGTGCCGAGCGACTGCGCGACGACGGCGACGTTGAACGGTTCGTCCAGGCGGACGCGCACGAAGCGTTCGAACTCGACGACGATCGAGTCCTCGTGCCGGAGATGTTCGTAGGCGACGAAGGCCGCCTGCGACGGGCGCTCGTCGATGATGAGGAGCTTGGCGACATGTTGGGCCAGGTCGGGGCTGATCGATCGCACGAGTGAGAGCGCGAGGTCGATGTGGGCGAAGGCGGCGCCGGCGGTGACGAGGTTCCCGTCGACCACGACCATGGTGTCGAGATCGAGGGCGACGGTCGGATAGCGCTTCAGGAACTCCGGCCCCAGGAACCAGCTGGTCGTCGCCCGCCGATGATGCATCCGTCCGGTCTCGGCGACGGCGAACACGCCGGTGCACGCCGCGGCGATCCGGGTGGTCGCGTCGTCGAGGCGCCCGAGTGAGGCGATGACCGAACGAGCATCTCGGCTCTGGAGGGCGTCGTGGGTCGCGGCGGCCGTCAGGGTTCCAAGCGCAGGGACGACGACCACGTCGAACTCTCCGGACTCCGACAGCGGGTGGTCCACCGACAGGGTCATCGATGCCGTCGTGGTCACTCGCCGTTTCGGTCCGAGGATGGCGAGTTCGATCGGGTCGATCCGCGGGTCGACATCGCCGCGGGCTCCGTCGGCCACCCGCACGATGTCGATGACCGACGCGACCGCCGAACCGAAGCAGCCGTCGATCGCGATCAGTCCGATACGCATGACGCGAACGATAGCAATACTGCCGTATACGCCACTCCCCACCGGCCCTGGCTCGTCATACGCTGAACTCGCCCCACGAAGAACCCCGACTTCAAGGAGAACCCCTCATGTCCACACCCGCATCACTTCCGTATGCCTTCGTCGCCAAGATCGTCGCGGCCGATGGACAGCACGACGCGCTCGCCGATCTGCTCGCCGGCGCTGTCGCACTCGCCAACGAAGAAGTAGGAACGATTGTCTGGTTCGCGGCTAGGACCCACGCCGACACCTTCTGGATCTTCGATGCATTCCCCGACGAGGCCGCTCGCGACGCCCACGCCAACGGCGCCATCGTCGCAGCCCTGATGGCCAACCAGCACCTCCTCGGCGCAGCACCCGAGATCCTGCCGGCCGACGTCCTCGCGTCCAAGCTCCCGTAGTCCGCCAACGCACGAGACGATCGCGCCCCGCCGAGCCGTCGGACCCGACCGCCTCGACACCCGCACCACGTTGACGATCCCCGACGGGCCGATCACGAGGAGGCCAGGCAACACCAGGCGCAAGCCTGGAGCGGCACTGTTTCACCGGTGGTCATCGAGAGAGCCAGAGCGGTTCCATGGCAGCGCAACTGTGTCAACTTGCCCTCCGTCCCGCGAGGCGCCGTGGGCGGGTCGTGGTTGCGATCCGTTGCCGTGACGGGAGACGCGTTGCGCGTCGCAGCGATGACCGGTCGTTGGCGTTCCGGGGCGTTGCGTTCGTGCGCGCCGCGCGTGCGGCATGGAGCATCTCGCTGCGCACACAACGATCGCTGCGCCGACGCACCGTTGACACCTCGCACGTCCAGGTCGCGACACAACGCCACGCTGCGTTGCCGAGCGGAGCGAGGCATATCGGCACACGGACAGGATGCCGGCCGCGAGCGCTCAGCCGGCGAGGGGTCCGTCGCAGAGGAGAGCGACGTCGGTGTCGGGCAGAGCCGTGAGGCCAGCGCATCGCGCGACCACCAGAACCGAACAGCCCCTGCCCTGCGTTTGCGCAGGTCAGGGGCTGTTCGCCGGAGCCGCCTGTCGGAATCGAACCGACGACCTAATCACGTCGGCTTTGCGGGCTCTTCCCAGATGAGGGTGTAGGTCGGCCGGACGCGTCGGTCCGCAGATAGACGTCGAGGTCTCCCGACGACGGAGGTTCCTACGCCATCCATCCGAAAGACCTCGACGTGTCCGACGCTACCCCGCCGGCCGGCTTCGGCCGCCCTGACCTGACCGCCTTCGCTCGACTCGACGGCCTCGTTCTGAGCGTGACCGGGCAACGACTTGAACCGGATCGTGCGGTCCTCGCGTGCCGCCTGGTGGAACCAGATCAGTCTTGCCGACGGTGCGGCAGCGAAGGCGCTGCTCGTGACACCGTGATCCGGCGGTTGGCCCACGAGCCGCTGGGCTGGCGACCGACCGTGCTGGAAGTTGTAGTGCGCCGCTACCGCTGTGCCGACTGCGGACACGTGTGGCGCCAAGACACCAGCGCCGCGGCGGAGCCACGCGCGAAGCTCTCGCGCACCGGGTTGCGGTGGGCGCTGGAAGGGATCGTGGTCGCACACCTCACCGTCGCCCGTGTCGCCGAGGGACTCGGGGTCGCGTGGGACACCGCCAACAACGCGGTCCTGGCCGAAGGCAATCGGCTGCTGATCAACGACCCCACGCGGTTCGAGGGCGTGAAGGTCATTGGCGTCGATGAGCACGTCTGGCGCCACACCAGGCGTGGCGACAAGTACGTCACCGTGATCATCGACCTCACCCCGGTCCGCGATGGCGCCGGCCCAGCAAGGCTGCTGGACATGGTCGAGGGCCGGTCGAAGGCGGCGTTCAAGACCTGGCTCGCCGACCGCGACGACGCCTTCCGTGACGCGGTCGAGGTGGTCGCGATGGACGGCTTCACCGGGTTCAAGACCGCCGCTGCGGAGGAGATCCCGGACGCGGTCACGGTGATGGATCCCTTCCACGTCGTGCGCCTGGCCGGTGACGCCCTCGACAGGTGCCGGCGCCGGGTCCAACTCGCGATCCACGGGCACCGTGGGTTCAGGGACGACCCGCTCTACAAGTCGCGGCGCACGCTGCACACCGGCGCGGACCTGCTCACCGACAAGCAGAGCGACAGGCTACGCGCGCTGTTCGTTGATGACGCTCACGTCGAGGTCGAGGCGACCTGGGGTGTCTACCAGCGCATGATCGCCGCCTATCGCCACGAGGACCGGCAACGTGGCCGCGAGCTCATGGAGAAGCTGATCACCGACCTCAGCGCCGGCGTCCCCAAGGTGCTCACCGAGCTCACCACCCTGGGCCGGACCCTGAAGAAGCGAGCCGCCGACGTGCTCGCCTACTTCGAACGACCCGGCACCAGCAACGGGCCGACCGAGGCGCTCAACGGACGGCTCGAACACCTGCGCGGCTCCGCACTCGGGTTCCGCAACCTGACCAACTACATCGCCCGAAGCCTGCTCGAGACCGGCGGCTTCAGACCCCAACTCCTACACCCCCGATTGGGATGAGCCTTGTTCCCGGATGCGCGGGCTCAGACCTTCAGCAGCCGGCGGGCCGCGGCGGTGGTGGCCCCGTGCCCGTGTCCGGCGGCGATCCGGTCGAGGTCCGAGCCCCCGGCGCCGAGGTCGGCGCGGGGCTCGACGAACCGGCCCGCGGCCTCGTCGAGGACGAGCACACGGGCGCTGCGGATGTCGTAGAACAGGCCCAGCACCTCGGCGCCGGAGTCCTGCGCCCGCAGCATCTCCAGCTGCATCGTGACGTTCACCATCGCCAGCTGGTCGGCCTCGCCGAAACCGTCCTGCGCGGCGGCGACGGCGACCGGGTGACCGTTCTCGTAGGCACGCAGCACCGGCCGCGCCTCGCGCAGCCACTGGCCGAGCGCGGAGTCCCCGTTCGCGCCGCCGGCGAGCAGCCCCTGCATCGCGCCGCAGCCGGAGTGGCCGCAGACGGCGACGATCGGGACGTCGAGGGTGCCGGTGGCGAACTCGACGGCGGCCGCGGTGCCGGGCCCGACGACGAGGTTGCCGACGTTCTGCACGGTGAACACGTCGCCCGGGCCGCTGTGGGTGATGACGTGCGGCAGCACCCGGGAGTCCGCGCAGGTGATCATCATCGCGGACGGGGACTGCCCGTCGGCGAGCCCGGTCATGGTCGGGAGGATCGCCTCGGAGGTGTTGTCGTGGTACGCGGCGACGCCCGCCATCAGCGTCCCCGACGCGCGCCCCTCGGTCTCCCTGCCCTGCCACTCGCCCCAGGTCAGGAAGCCGGCGCCGGGCGCGGCGGCGCGGCGGGCCTGCTCGGGCTCGATCACGGTCACGGTGGCGCCGGTGCCTTCGTGGCGGGCCTTCCAGGCGAGCAGGTGGTCGTAGGCGGCGTGGTCGAGGTAGTCGGTGACCAGCCGGACGGTGACGTCGCAGCCGCGCGGGACGGAGTTCAGCTCGCGGGACAGCCGCGGCACGGCCAGGAAGCTCAGCGAGCCCTCGACGACGAGCTCGCAGCTGCCGTCGTCGGCCTGCTCCAGGTGCGGGCGGGACCGGACGGCGCGCCAGAGCAGCATCAGCCCGGCCAGGACCAGCCCGAGGACGACGCCCTCGAGCAGGTTCAGGAACACGACGCCGAGCAGGGTGGCGGCGTAGATGACCAGCTCACCGTGCTGCCGCGCGGTGCGGATCTCGGCCGGCTTGACCAGCCCGACACCCATCATGACCAGCAGACCGGCCAGCGCGGCCATCGGGATGAGCTCGATGACGCCGATCAGCACGATCGCGAACAACGCGATCCAGACGCCGTGCAGCACCGCCGACGCGCGGGTCTCGGCACCGGCCTTGACGTTCGCGGCGGACCGGACGATCACGCCGGTGATGGGCAGGCCGCCGATCATGCCGGAGACGGTGTTGGCCGCACCCTGGCCGAGCAGCTCGCGGTCGGTGTCGGTGCGGGTCCCGGGCCTCATGCGCTCCACCGCGACGGCGGACAGCAGCGACTCGACGCTCGCGATCAGCGCGATGGTCAGCATGCCGAACAGCACGCTGCCCCAGTTCGACTCCGGCAGCGCGGGCAGCGACAGCGCGTCCAGGAGCGAGCCCCCCAACTGCACCCGGACGACGTCGGCGAAGGCGAGGGAGACGACGGTGGCCGTGACGATCGCGACCAGCGCGGCCGGGACGACGGTCACCTTCGCGGGCAGCCGGTTCCAGGTCAGCATGATCGCGATGACGATGCCGCCGAGGAGCAGCGCGGGCCAGGACAGGTTCGCGATCGCGCCGGGCAGCGCGGCGATCGAGTTGACGCCACCGGTCTGCGCCTGACCACCGAACACGACGTTCAGCTGGCCGAGGGCGATGGTGGCGCCGATGCCCGCGAGCATGCCGTGCACGACGGCGGGCGGGATGGCCTGGGCGAACCGGGACAGCCGGGTCAGCCCGAAGACGATCTGCAGGACACCGGCGCCCGCGGTGATCAGCGTGGTGACCTGCCAGCCGAAGGTGTTGACCAGCTCGGCGACGATGACGGTCAGGCCGGCGGCGGGGCCGGAGACCTGGAGCTTGGAGCCGCCGAGCAGACCGGCGACGACGGCACCGACGACGGCGGCGATGAGGCCGGCCAGGATCGGGGCGCCGGAGGCGACGGCGATGCCCAGCGACAGGGGCACCGCCACGAGGAACACGACGATCGAGGCGGAGAAGTCCGCCCGGGCGTGCGGGAACGTGCGGCCGAACCAGGAGCCGCCCGGCGGCGAGTGCTCACCGCGGCCGGACTCGGCCGGGGCGTGCTCGTGGTCCTGCACGCGGTGTTCGGAGTTACTGGTGGGGCTGGTGGTGCTGGAGTGACTGTGCGTGGGCACCGGATCCTCCGTATCGGTCCGTGGGGGGCGCCGGACCGCGACGGTGCGGTCGACTGGGGCGGGTCGCGCGATGCGCGACCGGCGGAGCGGGTGCGGCCGTCCGGACGAATGCGACCGGCCGACACCGTTTCACCCCGACCACGGAAACGGATCATGATGAGAACGCTTCTCATCGTTTCGGACGTCCACGACGAAACGCCCGGTCAGCGCCGTACACCTCTGCGTAGCGTGAGGTGGAACACACCGAAGTCCACCGGATCGGTGGTCCGGATCACGGACTCAGCGCTGGTCCCGCTGCCCGGCAAGGGCTGCGGCCCGCATCCCGGCGGTGATCAGCGCCACGTCGTCGCGGGTGCTGACGAACGGTGGCATCGCGTAGACGAGGTTGCGGAAGGGCCGTAGCCAGACCCCGGCGAGCACCGCGGCGGCGGTCGCGGCGGCGACGTCGACCTCCTCGGCCATCTCGACGACACCGATCGCGCCCAGGATCCGGACCTCCCGCACGCCCGGCAGCGACCGGGCGGGGGCCAGCCCGGCGCGCAGCCCGGCGGCGACGTCCTTCACCTCGCGCCGCCAGTCGCGTTCGAGCAGCAGCGACACCGAGGCGTGGGCGACGGCGGCGGCGAGCGGGTTGCCCATGAACGTCGGCCCGTGCATGAGCACCCCGGCCTCGCCGTCGGTGATGCCGCGGGCCACCCGGGTGCTGCACAGGGTCGCGGCCATCGTCAGGTAGCCGCCGGTCAGCGCCTTGCCGACGCACATCACGTCCGGGGCGACGGCGGCGTGGTCGGCGGCGAACAGCTCGCCGGTGCGGCCGAAGCCGGTGGCGATCTCGTCGAACACGAGCAACACGTCGTGGGTGTGGCACAGCTCGCGCAGCACGTGCAGGTAGCGGGGGTCGTGGAAGCGCATCCCCCCGGCGCCCTGCACCACCGGCTCGACGACCACCGCGGCCAGCTCGTCGGCGTGGGTCTCGACGAGCTCGGCGAGGTGGGCGACGTAGTCGTGGGTGAAGTCCTCGGGCGGGGCGTCGGCGAACACCTGCTGCGGGAGGACGTCGGACCAGAGCGAGTGCATGCCGCCGTCGGGGTCGCAGACGCTCATCGCGCCGAAGGTGTCGCCGTGGTAGCCGCGCCGCCACGTCATCAGCCGGTGCTTGCCGGGGCGGCCGCGGGACCGCCAGTACTGCAGGCACATCTTGATGGCGACCTCGACCGACACCGATCCGGAGTCGGCCAGGAACACGTGCTCCAGCCCCTCCGGGCTGACGTCCACGAGCAGCCGGGCCAGGTCGACGGCCGGGCCGTGGGTCAGGCCGCCGAACATCACGTGGCTCATCCGGCCGAGCTGGTCGCGCACCGCCGCGTCGAGCCGCGGGTGGCGGTAGCCGTGGATGGCCGACCACCACGACGACATCCCGTCGACGAGCTCACGGCCGTCGGGCAGCCTCAGCCGCACCCCCTGCGCGGACTCCACGACGATCGGCGCCCGGGTCGCCGGCATCGGCGCGTAGGGGTGCCAGACGTGGTCCCGGTCGGTGGCGAGCAGTGCCCCCGTGTCGAGCGGGGATCCGGAGCGGGTCGGGTCCGGGACACGCCCGGGGCCTGCGGTGGTCACGGACGCCCACGCTAGTGCCGACCCTCTACGCTGGCCCGACCATGGCCACGCCCGACTCCGTGTACGAGCCGGAGGGGCCCGACGGGTCGGCCCTGCGCCGTCGCGAGCTCGGGCAGACCTCCGCCCGATCGTTGCTGCTCACCGTGCTGGGCGAGTTCGTCCTCCCGGCCGGGGAACCGGTATGGACCCGGGCCCTGCTCGACGTGCTGGGCGCGCTCGGGGTGGAGGCCAAGTCGGCCCGCCAGGCGCTGGCCCGCACCGCCGGCGAGGGCCTGCTGACCTCCGACCGCGACGGCCGCCGGGTCCGCTGGTCGCTCACCCCCGCCGGGTCGGAGCTGCTGTCCGACGGCGCCGCCCGCATCTACGGCTTCGGCCGCCCGACGACCGGCTGGGACGGCCGCTGGCTGGTCCTGCTCGCCTCGGTCCCGGAGTCGCGGCGACGCCTGCGACACCGGCTGCGCACCCGGCTGGCGTGGGCCGGATTGGGCTCCCCCGCCCCGGGGGTGTGGGTCAGCCCCGACCCCGGCAAGGAGGCCCGGGTCGCGGCGGTGCTCGACGAGCTCGACCTCGCCGGGTCCGGGTACTCCTTCGTCGGGCACTACGGCGGCATCGGCCACGCCGACGACATCGTCGCCCAGGCCTGGGACCTCGACGTCGTGGAACGGGCCTACTCGGAGTTCCTCGACGAGTTCGGCCCCCACCTCGCGCCGCCCTCCGACGCTCCTGCCCCGACCGCCTCCGGTCGCGGTGCCGGCGGGCCCGTCGCGTCCACCGCCGACGACGGCTGCGACGTCCTCGCCCGCCAGACCCGGCTGGTCCACGCCTGGCGGCGGTTCCCGTTCCTGGACCCCGAGCTGCCCGCCGAACTGCTTCCCGAGCAGTGGGCCGGGTCCCGGGCGACGGAGCTGTTCACCACGCTCCACGAGCGCTGGGACGCCCCCGCCCGCGCCGCCTGGGCCGACCTGGCCCGCCGGGCCTGAGCCTCGCCCCACCGCGGCACCCGCCGCACCGTGCCACCCGTGCCGGGCGCGACCACGCCCCCGTCGCCCGGCACGCCCCACCGCACCCGTGCCCTGCCCGCCCACCGTCCGCTCCGCGGCAGCCCGGTTCTCACCGGCGGCGCATCGCGCCGGGGAGCCCACCGGTGCGGACGAGCACCTCGTGGCGCCCGCCGTCGCGGTGGCCCGCTCACACCCCGCACCCCCGTGGCGACCCCTGCCGACCCGTGGCCACCCGCGCGGAGGTCGCCACGCGTCGCCGACGGTCGCCAGGCCGCCCCGGGGTGACCGCCCCACGCCCGGAGCCCGCCCCGGAACGGCGGCGTTCCGGACCGGTCGGCGCACGTCCACACCCCGTCTCCGGCCGCCACACCCGTCGCAACGGGTGTGGGTGCAAGGCGAGGGGTGTGGCTGGTCAGCCGCCGAGGCAGCCGGGGCCCAGCAGGGCCTTCAGGTCACCCATCAGCGCCGAGGTGTGCATGACCTTGAGCGAGTCGTCCAGCCGCAGCGCGGTCATCTTGGTGCCGTAGACCAGGGTCAGGTGCACCTCGGAGGTTCCGGGGTGGTGGGTCAGCACCTCCTTGAGCTTCGCGACGCGCTCGGGGGTGCACTGGTCGGTGCGCAGGCTGACCCGGATCGGCAGCCCGGCCTCGCCGGTGGCCAGCTCGGGCACGGCGAGGTCGTTCGCGATCAGCGAGACGCGGTCGTCACGCTTGTTGACCCGCGCCTTGACCAGCACGATCGCGTCCTCCGCGACGTCGACGCCCACCACCTGGTAGGCCCGCGGGAAGAACAGCACCTCGATGCCACCGGCGAGGTCCTCGATCTGCGCCGACGCCCACGGCTCGCCGTTCTTGTTCACCCGGCGGTTGACGTTGGCGAGGATGCCGCCGACGGTGACCTGCGCACCCTCGGCGACCGAGCCCTCGACGATGTCGGCGATCGAGGTGTCGGACTTCGCGGCGAGGGCCTGCTCGAGGCCCTGCAGCGGGTGCCCGGACACGTAGAGGCCGAGCATCTCCCGCTCGACGGCGAGCTTGTGCTTGGTGTCCCACTCCTCGTCGGGCACCCTCACGTCGAAGATGCCGCCGAGGCCGCCGTCGTCGCCCTCGCCCGGGCCGTCCAGCGACCCGAACAGGTCGAACTGGCCCAACGAGGCGGCCTTCTTGGTGCTCATCACCGCGTCGATGGCGTCGGCGTGCACCAGCAGCAGGCCCTTGCGGGAGTGCCCGAGCGAGTCGAAGGCGCCCGCCTTGATCAGCGACTCGACGACCTTCTTGTTGCAGACGACCGCGTCGACCTTGCGCAGGAAGTCGGAGAAGTCGACGAAGTTCCCCTTCTCCCGCCGCGCGGCGACGATCGCGTCGACGACGTTGTGCCCGACGTTGCGGATGCCGCCGAGGCCGAAGCGGATGTCGTCGCCGACCGGGGCGAAGTTGCGCACCGAGTCGTTGACGTCGGGCGGGAGGACCGTGATGCCCATCCGGCGGCACTCCGCCAGGTAGACCGCGGCCTTGTCCTTGTCGTCGCGCACCGAGGTGAGCACGCCGGCCATGTACTCGGCCGGGTAGTTCGCCTTGAGGTAGGCCGTCCAGTAGGACACCACGCCGTAGGCGGCGGAGTGGGCGCGGTTGAAGGCGTAGTCGGAGAACGGGAGCAGGATGTCCCAGAGGGTCTTGACCGCGGCCGCGGAGTAGCCGTTGTCCTTCATGCCCTGGGCGAAGCCGGCGTACTCCTTGTCCAGGATCTCCTTCTTCTTCTTGCCCATCGCGCGCCGGAGCAGGTCCGCCTGGCCGAGCGTGTAGCCCGCCAGCACCTGCGCGATGGACATGACCTGTTCCTGATACACGATCAGGCCGAAGGTCTCGCCGAGGACGTCCTTGAGCGGCTCGGCGAGCTCCGGGTGGATCGGCGTGATCTCCTGCCGGCCGTTCTTGCGGTCGGCGTAGTCGTTGTGCGCGTTCGCACCCATCGGGCCCGGGCGGTACAGCGCGCCGACCGCGGAGATGTGCTCGAACTCGCTGGGTGCCATGCGGCGCAGCAGGTCCCGCATCGGACCGCCGTCGAGCTGGAACACGCCGAGGGTGTCACCACGGGAGAGCAGCTCGTAGGTCGGGCGGTCGTCGAGCTCGACCTCGTCCAGGTCGACGGCGGGCTTGCCGTTGAGCTCGATGTTCTCCAGGGCGTCGTCGAGGATGGTGAGGTTCCGCAGCCCCAGGAAGTCCATCTTCAGCAGACCGATGGTCTCGCAGACGCCCATGTCGAACTGCGTGATGATCGCGCCGTCGGACTCACGGCGCTGGATCGGAATCACGTCGATCAGCGGCGTCGAGGACATGATCACGCCCGCGGCGTGCACACCCCACTGACGCTTCAGTCCCTCGAGGCCCCGCGCGGTGTCGACGATCTCCTTGACCTGCGGGTCCGCCTCGTAGAGGGCACGGACCTCGGTCGCCTCGGAGTACCGCTTGTGCGACGGGTCGAAGATGCCCGACAGCGGGATGTCCTTGCCCATCACCGCGGGCGGCATGGCCTTGGAGATGCGGTCGGCGACGGAGTAGCCGGGCTGGCCGAAGAGCACCCGCGCCGAGTCCTTGATCGCGGCCTTCGCCTTGATCGTGGAGTAGGTGATGATCTGCGCGATCCGGTCCTCGCCGTACTTCTCGGTGACGTAGCGGATCATCTCGCCACGCCGGCGCTCGTCGAAGTCCATGTCGATGTCGGGCATCGACACACGGTCCGGGTTGAGGAACCGCTCGAAGATCAGCTTGTGCCGGATCGGGTCGAGGTCGGTGATGCCCAGGACGTAGGCGACCAGCGAGCCCGCCGCCGAGCCACGCCCGGGGCCGCAGCGGATGCCGACCGACTTGGCGTGCTGGATGAGGTCCGCGGTCACCAGGAAGTAGCCGGGGTAGCCCATCTTGATGATGACGCCGACCTCGTAGTTGGCCTGCCGGCGGTACTTCTCGGTGACGCCGTCGGGGAACCGCATGTGCAGTCCCCGCTCGACCTCCTTGATCAGCCAGGACTCCTCGGTCTCCCCCTCGGGGACGGGCGCCTTGGGCTGGAGGTCCTGGCCGGTGGTGAAGTCGATGTTGCAGCGCTCGGCGACGAGCAGCGTGTTGTCGCAGGCCTCGGGGTGGATCGGGTCCCAGAGCCGGCGCATCTCGGCGGCGGACTTGAGGTAGAAGTCCTGCGCGTCGAACTTGAACCGGTTGGGGTCCGCGAGGGTCTTGCCGGTCTGGACGCACAGGAGCACCTCGTGCGCCTTGGTGTCGTCCGGGTAGGTGTAGTGCAGGTCGTTCGTCGCGAGGCCGGGCAGGTCGAGCTTGTCCTTGAGCCGGAACAGGTCCTCCTGGACCCGCTTCTCGATCTCGATGCCGTGGTCCATCAGCTCCAGGAAGAAGTTGTCCTTCCCGAAGATGTCCCGGTAGTCGCTCGCGGCCTGGCAGGCGGCGTCGAAGTCGTGCTGCTGGAGCAGGCGCGCGACCTCACCGGACGGGCAGCCGGTCGTCGCGATCAGGCCCTTGCCGTACTTCTCCAGCAGCTCGCGGTCCATACGCGGCTTGTAGTAGTACCCCTCGAGGCTGGCCAGCGAGGAGAGCCGGAAGAGGTTGTGCATCCCCTCCGTGTTCTCCGCGAGCAGCGTCATGTGGGTGTACATGAGGTCGGGGTTGTTCTCGCTGCCGTTGCCCAGCGCGGTGCGCTTGCGCTCGTGCCGCGACCCGGGCGCGAGGTAGCCCTCCATGCCGATGATCGGCTTGACGTCGTGCGCCTTCGCCTTGCGCCAGAACTCGAAGGCGCCGTACACGTTGCCGTGGTCGGTCATCGCGATGGCCGGCATCTCGTGCTTGGCGGCCTCGGAGAACAGGTCGTCGAGCCGGGCGGCGCCGTCCAGCATCGAGAACTCGGTGTGCGTGTGCAGATGGACGAAGGAGCGACTCCCGGATCCGGCACTGCCCATGTGTGTCCCGCGCTCCTCTCCCGCGCCGCTGGGACGGCGCGGACCTCCGCTGGTGCGCACGCCCGTCGGGGCGGACGTGCCGACACCGGGCCGGTGGCGCGGACGGGCAGGGACGACGGCGCGGTCCGCGGACCTGGCGGGGCCCGCTCGCCGGAGCCGGTGGACCCTGCGGGTCCGGACCGACCGGATCGGTGAGGGCCCCAGCGTAACGGTGGGGTCCGACGCTTTCGGCGACGGCGGCCGCGCACGATCGGGCTCCGCGTGTCACTCCTGCTCACCCCCCGTCCACCCCGGACGACGGCGTGTCGCGGACTCCCCGTACGGCGGGTTAGGGTCGGGCCACGATGCCCACCACCCCCGAGCCGACGCCGCCGCCGAGCACGGTGGTGTTCGACCTCGGCGAGGTGCTGGTGCCGTCCGCGGGCCTGGAGCGCCGGCTGGCCGGGGTGTTCGCCGTGCCCGAGCCCACACTGCGCGAGGCGTACCGGCGCCACCGCGCCCGGCACGACCTGGGTGGCCCGCCGGACCGCTACTGGACCGCCGTCTGCGCCGACCTGGGCCTGGCGCCCGAGCGCGCCCGGATGGACGCCGCGGAGCGGGTGGACGTGAGCTTCTGGTCGACCCTGCCGCCGTCGTCGTCGATGCTGATCGCCGACCTCGCCCGGGCCCGGGTCCGCCTCGCCGTGCTGTCGAACGCGCCGCGCGGACTGGCGGCTGCGGTGCGCGCCGCGGCCTGGAGCAGCCCGTTCGACCGGCTGCTGTTCTCCGCCGACGTGGGCGCCGCGAAACCGTCGCAGGACATCTTCCGGCGCGCCGACGTCGAGTTCGGCACCGCACCGGAGCAGGTGCTGTTCTTCGACGACCGCGTCGACAACGTCCGCGCCGCGTCCGCGCACGGCTGGGACGCCCACCGCTGGGAGGGCGCCGCCCGGGCCGTGCGGGTGCTGCGCGAGCGCGGGGTGCTGGGCTGACCGGTCCCCCGGGACCCTGCGCCAGCCACGGTGCGGCCCCGTGGGCCCGCCGACCGCAGGCACCGTCGGCTCATGATCGGCACGCGTGCAGGGATCGGTGCCGGATGTGGCACCGATCCCTTCCATCACGGCGATCATGGCCGGGCTCGGGGCCGGTCGGCCGGGGCCGGGGCCGGGCGACCCCATGATCGACGTCTGTGCAGCGATCGGTGCCACATCCGGCACCGATCGCTTCCGTCACGGTGATCATGACCAGCCCCCGGGGTGGCCAGGGCCGCGCGGCCGGGCAGGGGCCGGGGTCGGACGAGGGCCAGGGCCGGACGAGGGCCGGGAGCGCGGCTCAGGGACGCGCTCGGCCCGGGGACGAGTGCAGCTCAGGGGACGGGACCGTCGTCGGGCGGCGGGCTCGCGGTGGTGGTCTGCTCGGGCAGCAGCGGCGACAGCGCCAGCTCCGGTGCGCCGGTCCCGGGCGGCGCGGCCTGCACGCCGCGTACCCCCGGCCGTGCGGCGAGCGCCTCGAGCCCGGCCCGGTCGGCGGTCACGACCAGCGCGACGACGCAGGCGCAGCCCGGGTCGGCGAGCGCGCGCCCCTCGGCGGCGGCGACGGCGGCCCGCCGGGCGAGCGCCGCGCGGGCCTCCGGGGTGGCCGCTCCCCCGCCGTCGCGGGCGGCGCGGTCGGCGTCGGCCTCGGCGGCGTGGGCGGCCCGCTCCCGGGCGACGCCGAGCGCGGCCGCCGGGTCCCCGGTGCCGGTGACCGGCTCGAACCGCAGCGCGGTCTGCACCCGGTCGAACGGCACCCGGAACACCGCGGTCGTGGTCTGCGTCCCGGAGCCCGCGGCCGCGGCCTCGGACGGGGTCAGCGGGCGCGTGAACTGCACGAGCGCGGGCACTGACACCCCCGGTGCGGGCAGGGTCGCGGGCAGCCCGGCGAGGTAGCCGGCGACGTCCTGGCCCGGGTCGGGGCCCAGCCGCACCGACCCCGTCGCCGCCGGGGCCCCGGCCGACGGCCCGGACCCGGCGGCCCAGACCGCACCGAGGAACACCACCGCCATGGCCGCGGCGATCCACGCCCAGGCCCGGGTGCTCAGCCCGGTCACGGGTCGCGGAGGGTGTCCAGCGCCGCGTCGAGGTCGGCCGGGTAGGGGCTGGTGAACTCGACGTGCCGGCCGTCGGCGGGGTGGGCGAACCCGAGTGTGCGGGCGTGCAGCCACTGCCGGGACAGCCCGACCCGCTTGGCCAGCGTCGGGTCGGCGCCGTAGGTGATGTCGCCGACGCAGGGGTGGCGCAGTGCGGAGAAGTGCACCCGGATCTGGTGGGTGCGCCCGGTCTCCAGGTGCACGTCGAGCAGGCTCGCCGAGCGGAACGCCTCGATGGTGTCGTAGTGGGTGACGCTGGGCTTGCCGCTCTGCATCACCGCGAACCGGTAGTCGTGGCGCGGGTGCCGGTCGATCGGGGCGTCGATCGTGCCCGACGACGGGTCCGGGTGCCCCTGCACGACGGCGTGGTAGCGCTTGTCGACGGTGCGTTCCTTGAAGGCCCGCTTGAGCTCGGTGTAGGCGTGCTCGGAGGTGGCGACGACCATCACCCCGGTGGTGCCGACGTCGAGCCGGTGCACGATGCCCTGCCGCTCGGCGGCGCCGGAGGTGGACAGCCGGAACCCGAGCGCGGCGAGCCCGCCGGTCACGGTCGGCCCGGTCCAGCCCGGGGAGGCGTGCGCGGCCACCCCGACCGGCTTGTCGACGACGACGACGTCGTCGTCGGAGTGCAGCACCGTCAGGCCCGCGACGACCTCCGCCGGGCCCTCGATGACCGCGGGCGCCGGGGCGTCGGGCAGCTCGACCTCCAGCCAGGACCCGCCGGGGAGCCGGTCGGACTTGCCGGCCTCGCGGCCGTCGACCGAGATCCGGCCGGACTCGGCCAGGGTGGCGACGACGGTCCGGGACAGGCCCAGCAGCCGGGACAGCCCGGCGTCGATCCGCATGCCGTCCAGCCCGTCGGGCACCGGCATGCTGCGTACCTCACCCACGTTCGCGACTCCCGTCGATCTCGATGCCGCGCACGGCCATCAGCACCAGCAGGATGCCGCCGCACACGATGCCGGTGTCGGCGATGTTGAACACGGGGAAGACGCTCCCGTCCGGGGAGAAGAAGGCCAGCATGTCCACGACGTGCCCGCGCATCGGTCCGGGAGCGCGGAAGAACCGGTCGGCCAGGTTGCCCAGCGCACCACCGAGGACCAGGCCGAGGCCGACCGCCCAGCCGGTCGAGGCGAGCTGCCGGGCGATCCGGATGATCACGCCGACGACGACCACCGCGACGATCGTCAGCAGCCAGGTGTAGCCGGTGGCCATGGACCAGGCGGCGCCCGGGTTGCGCAGCAGCGTGAGGTAGAAGAACCCGTCGATCACGGTGACCGGCCGCTGCCCCTCCAGCGTGGCGACGGCGGTGATCTTGGTGACGAGGTCGAGGGCCAGCCACACCGTGGCGATGCCCGCCAGCAGCGCCACACCGCGCCGTCGTACGGCGGGGTCGATCGGCGTGGCGGGGGGTGGGGGGTCGGCACTCACACCCCTGATTATGCGGGTCGCCCCGACACCGCCGACCGGCCGGTCAGCCGCCCCGCCCGCTCGGCCGGCCCCTGCCCTCGTGCCAGCGGACCAGCTTGCCGCCGCGGTCGACGTCGCGGATCCGCTGCTCGGTGTCCTCCCGGTTGTCCCGGGTGCTGACGACGAGGAACTGGTCGCCCTCGCGCAGCCGGGTGTCCCCGCCCGGGGAGAACGCCTCGGCGTCGCGCACGACCAGGCTGACCGTGGCCCCGCGGGGCAGTCGGAGCTCGCGCAGGTAGACGCCGTGCAGCCGGGACCCGGGGGGCACCTTCACCTGCAGGAGCTCGGCGTCGACCTCGTCGAGCGGGGCGGCGTCGACCTCGACGCCGCGGGTGTCGGTGCGCGAGACGACCCCGAGCAGCCGTGCCACCCAGGGCAGGCTGGTGCCCTGGACCAGGGTGAGGACCACGACCAGCACGAACACGACGTCGACCAGCCGCTGGTTCTGCCCGCCGCCCTCGGTGACCGCGACGAGGGCGAGCACGATCGGCACGGCTCCGCGCAGCCCCGCCCAGGACAGGAACGCCTGCTCCCGCCAGGGCACCCGGAACGGCAGGGCGGCGGCGGCCACCGACAGCGGCCGCGCAGCGAGCAGCACGACCGCGGCGCAGATCAGCGCGGGCACCACGGCGGCGGGTAGCCGTTCCGGCACCGCGTACAGGCCGAGCAGCACGAACAGCCCGATCTGGGCGATCCACCCGGTGCCCTCGGCGAAGGAGACGACACCGCCGCGGTGCGGCAGCCGGGAGTTGCCCAGCACGAGCGCGGCACAGTAGGTGGCGAGCAGCCCCGAGGCGTGCACGCCCTGCCCGGCGGCGAAGGCGAGCAGGCAGGACGCGATCGCCGCGAGCGGGTAGAGGCCGGTCGACGGGAGCGCGGCGCGGCGCAGCGTCCACGCCGAGCCCAGCCCGAGCAGCACGCCGACGACGGTGCCCGCGACGAGCTCGTAGACGATCAGCAGCGGCGTCGTCCAGCTGATGGCCTCGGTCCCGGCCAGGACGACGACGGCGATCACGACCGGCGCGTCGTTCATGCCGGACTCGAGCTCGAGGGTCCCGGCGAGGCGTTGCGGGACGGCGACCCCGCGCAGCACGGAGAACACCGCGGCGGCGTCGGTGGAGGACAGCACCGCGCCCCACAGCAGCGCGGTGCGCCACTCCAGGTCGAGCAGCAGGTGCAGCAGCCCGCCCGCGACGGCGATCGACACCAGTACCGACAGCGTCGACAGCAGCAGCCCGAGCCCGAGCGCGGGCCGCACCGCCGACCAGCGGGTGGTGAGCCCGCCCTCGGTGAGGATCAGCACGAGCGCGGTGAGGCCGAGGGACTCGGTGAGGCCGGTGTCGTCGAACGGGATGCCGAGCACGGACTCGCCGAGCAGCACGCCGATGCCCAGGTAGAGCAGCAGCGACGGCAGGCCGAGCCGCACCGAGACGCGCACCGCGAGCACGCCGAGCAGCAGCACCCCCGCGGAGATGCCGAGCAACAGTTCCAGACTCATCGGGGCCCCCTGCTCAGGGCGACCAGGTCAGGGTGACGGCGTCGGTGCGCCGCGGCGGGAGGTCCACCAGCGCGGCGGCGACCTCCTCGACGCGGTCGGCGGTCAGGCAGAGCCGGCGGGTGACCCAGGCCGCGTCGTGCGGCAGGCGGGCCGCACGGGTCCAGGTCAGGACCTCCGGGTCGACGCCCTGCTGTTCGCGCAGCACCGCGACGGCGTCGTCGTGGGTCGCCGACGGCGGCCGGACCACGTCGTGGAAGCGCGCCCACAGCGGGTCCAGCCAGGCCAGCGGGTGCTCGGTCAGCATCTCGACCACGACGCCGCCGATCCCGCCCCGGGTGCGGACGGCGTCGGTCAGCGCGGCGAGGAACGGGGGCAGGTCGACGACGTTGTGCAGCACGTGGTGGCAGACGACGACGTCGTGCCGCCCGGCGTCGGCAGCCGCCTCGGGCCAGGTGCCGTGCACGGTGCCGTGGGGCAGGTCCCGGGCGCGGGCCGCCGCGGTGAACACCGCGAGCATGTCGGTCTGCCGGTCGACGCCGACCACCCGCGCCACCGGCGACGGCTCGGGCCACGCCGCGCCGAACGCGGCGTCCCCGCCGCCGCAGCCGACGTCGAGCACCGACGCCCCGGCGCAGGTCCATGCGGCGGCACGCTCGGCGATCGCCCGCGCGACCCGGTGCGACGGCGTGTCCGCCGGCTCCGCGGGCGGGGTGAAGTCGGCGGGGTCGTGGGTCCACGGGTCGGCGGGGGCGTGGCGGAGGACGCGGTCGGGGATCCCGCGGCCGGTCTGGCGTTCCCGCCACCGTTCCGCCGCGTCACCCATGGGGTGAGGATAGGGCCCGGTGGTTCTGCGGAGTTCCGGCCGGTCCCGGTCGGCCAGACTGTCCCCGTGCCCGATCGATCCCGTCCGCCCCGGTGGTGGCTGCCGCTCGTCGTCGCCGTCGCGGTCGTCCCCACCGCGCTGGTGCTGTGGTCGCAGCACGAGCCGCTGCCGTCACCGGCCGGGGGCGCGGCGCTGCTGGTCGAGGCGGCGACGGGCCGGGAGCACTCCGGCGTCACCGCCGACTGCCGGGTCCTGGACGGTGACGACCCGGTCCTCGGCTGCCGGATGCGCGACGACGAGGGCCGCCACGGCTGGGGCACCGTGCGCGTCGACGAGGCGTGGGTGGAGGGCTACCGCGGGCGCACCCCGCAGGACGTCGTGCGGACCCGCTGGGACTTCCCGGTGTCCGCCGACGGCGTCGCGGAGCTGGACGTGGTCGTCCCCGGCGTCGGCCCCGGCCCGACCGGGCCCGACACGCTGGCCGGGGTCCTGATGTTCGCCGTGCGCGACCCGCTGCGCGCCGCGGGCCACGACGCGGTGCTCCTGTCCCCGCGCTGCCCGCCGGTGCCCGAGCGCGCGACGGTCGCGTGCCGGGTCGACGGGGTCCCGGCGACCGTCGAGGTCACCCGGGTCTCCGGCGCCGACCACCGCGTCCGTCTCACGGTGACACCCCGCCCCTGAGCGGTGGTCGGCGCCGGTACCGGTCAGGCGCGGGCGACCGCGGCCGACAGCGTGACCGCCGCGCCGTCGGGGCCGACGACCTGCCCGCTCGACGCGCCGCCGCCGGCCGCGCCGTAGGCGACCGAGGTCGCCAGCACCTCCCCGGCGACGAACGCCTCGTGGGTCCGGACGGCGTCGAGCACCGCGTCGGGCCCGTCGAGGGTCAGCGCGATCCGGTCGGACACGTCCAGACCCGCGTCGCGGCGGGCCTGCTGCACGACGCGCACGACGTCGCGGGCGGTGCCCTCCGCGGCCAGCTCCGGCGTCACCGTGGTGTCGAGGACGACGAGCCCCGCGTTCCCGGGCAGGGCCTGGGTCCGCTCCGGGTCGGCGGCGACGAGCTTCTCGGTGAACTCGCCGGGCTGCAGCGCGATCCCCGCGGCGACGACGGTGTCGCCCTCCTGGGTCCACTCCCCCGCCTTGACCGCGCGGATGCAGGTCTGGACGTCCTTGCCCAGGCGCGGTCCGGCGACCCGGGCGTTGACGGCGATCTCGAACCGGCCGTGCGTGGCGACGTCGTCGGTCAGCTCGACCGAGCGGACGTTGACCTCGTCGGCGAGCAGCCCGGTGAAGTCCTCCAGCGCCTTGGCGTCGGTCGCGGCGACGGTCAGCGCGGGCAGCGGCTGGCGCACCCGCACCTTCGCGGACTTGCGCAGCGACAGCGCCGCGCTCGCGACCTGCCGGATCCGGTCCATCCCGGCGACGAGGTCGGCGTCGTGCGGCAGCCCGGCCCCGGCCTCGCGGTGCGAGACCGACGGGTCGGACCCGGCGGGCCAGTCGGTGAGGTGCACCGACCGCTCCCCCGTGAGCCCGCGCCAGACGGCCTCGGTGGTCAGCGGCAGCAGCGGCGCCGCGATCCGGCAGGTCACCTCCAGCACGGTGTGCAGGGTGTCGACGGCGTCGCGGCGGACAGCGTCGTCGGAGGACCAGAACCGCTCGCGGGACCGGCGCACGTACCAGTTGGTGAGGGTCTCGGCGTGGTCGCGGATCCGGTCGCAGGCCCCGGCGATGTCGTAGGCGTCCATGGCCGCGGTGACGCCGTCGACGAGGTCGGCGGTCTTGGCCAGCACGTACCGGTCGAGCACGTGCGGGCTGTCGGTGCGGAACGTCCCGCGCTCCCCGCCGGCGTAGAGCGACAGGAAGTACCAGGTGTTCCACAGCGGCAGGATCGCCTGGCGGACACCCTCGCGGATGCCCTGCTCGGTGACGACGAGGTTGCCGCCGCGCAGGATCGGGCTCGCCATGAGGAACCACCGCATGGCGTCGCTGCCGTCGCGGTCGAAGACCTCGTTGACGTCGGGGTAGTTCTTGCGCGACTTCGACATCTTCGCGCCGTCGTCGCCCAGGACGATGCCGTGTGCGACGCAGTTGCGGAACGCGGGCCGGTCGAACAGGGCGGTGGCCAGCACGTGCAGCGTGTAGAACCAGCCGCGGGTCTGGCCGTTGTACTCGACGATGAAGTCGCCCGGGTAGTGGTGCTCGAACCAGTCGGCGTTCTCGAACGGGTAGTGGACCTGCGCGAACGGCATCGAGCCGGACTCGAACCAGCAGTCGAGCACCTCCGGCACCCGGCGCATGGTCGAGCTGCCGGTGGGGTCGTCCGGGTTGGGCCGGGTCAGCTGGTCGACGTAGGGCCGGTGCAGGTCGGTCGGGCGCACACCGAAGTCGCGCTCGATCTCGTCCAGCGAGCCGTAGACGTCGGTGCGCGGGTAGCGCGGGTCGTCGGACTGCCACACCGGGATCGGGCTGCCCCAGTAGCGGTTGCGGGAGATGCCCCAGTCGCGGGCGCCCTCCAGCCACTTGCCGAACTGGCCGTCGCGCACGTGCGCCGGCGTCCAGTCGATCTCCTGGTTGAGCTCGACCATCCGGTCCCGGAACCGGGTGACGCGCACGAACCAGGAGTCGACGGCGCGCTGGATCAGCGCGTTGCCGCAGCGCCAGCAGTGCGGGTACGGGTGGTCGTAGGTCTCGTGGCGCAGCAGGACGCCCTGCGCGTGCGCGTTGCCGTCCTTGAGGTCGCGGATGACCTGCGGGTTCGCGTCGAACACCTGCATGCCGGCGTACGGCGGGACCTCGGTGGTGAACTCGCCGCGGGAGTCGACCGGGTTGACGACCTCGATTCCGGCCGCGTCGGTGACCTCCTTGTCCTCCTCACCGAAGGCGGGGGCGATGTGGACCAGCCCGGTGCCGTCCTCGGTGGTGACGTAGTCCGCGGCCAGCACGCGGTGGGCGTTCTCGCGGCCGGTGAAGAAGTCGAACGGCGGGGTGTAGCTCGCGCCGAGCAGGTCGGACCCCTTCATGACCGTGACGACGTGCGGGTCCTCGCCCAGTTCGCGGGCGTAGGCGGCGACGCGGGACTGCGCCAGCACCCAGCGCTCGCCGTTCGCCTCGACCACGGCGTAGTCGACGTCGGGGTTCACCGCGACGGCGAGGTTCGACGGCAGGGTCCACGGCGTGGTCGTCCAGACCAGGGCGAGCGCTCCGTCGAGGTCCTCACAGCCCGAGTCCGACAGCCGCAGCCCGACGGTGACGGCCGGGTCCTGCCGGTCGAGGTAGACGTCGTCCATCTTGGTCTCGGTGGCGCTCAGCGGCGTCTCGCAGCGCCAGCAGTACCAGAGCACCCGGAAGCCGGAGTAGACGAGACCCTTGTCCCACAATGACTTGAACGCCCAGAGGACGGACTCCATGTAGTCCAGGTCGAGGGTCTTGTAGTCGTTGTCGAAGTCGACCCAGCGGGCCTGGCGGGTCACGTAGTCGCGCCATTCGCCGGTGTAGCGCAGCACGGAGGTGCGGCACGCCTCGTTGAACGCGGCGACGCCCATCTCGTCGATCTCGGACTTGTGCTTGATGCCGAGCTGGTTCTCGGTCTCGACCTCGGCGGGCAGGCCGTGGGTGTCCCACCCGAAGCGGCGCTCGACCCGGTGGCCGCGCATGGTGCGGTAGCGCGGGACGACGTCCTTGACGTAGCCGGTCAGCAGGTGGCCGTAGTGGGGCAGGCCGTTGGCGAAGGGCGGGCCGTCGTAGAAGACGTACTCGTCGGCCCCGTTCTCGCCGGCGGGACGCCGGTCGACCGACGCGCGGAAGGTGTCGTCGGTGTCCCACGACGCGAGCACGTCCTGCTCGAGCGTCGGAAACGACGGGTGCGCCGGGACGTCGGGATAGCCGCTCACGTGTGTCGCTCCTCGTGCGTGCTCTCGCTTCGCACGGGGACGACGACGGCCCTGGAGAGCCGTGCCGCGGTACCACCCCGCTTGCCCGTGCACGGGTGCACGGGCCACTCGTTCGACGGCGATGACGGGCCGCACCCGTCCGGTTCTACTCCGGCCCGGGGCCGTTTCTTCCGGAGGCTCCCCGGTGATTGCCGGATCAGTGCCTGTGGGACCAGGGTAGCGCGCAGGCGCACCCCGTTATTCCGTGGGGCGCGCCCCCGCTGCTGGTCAGCGGGCCTGGGCGGGGTGGCGCTCGCCGAGGGTCCGGTTCGGTGCGCACCAGCCGCACGGGGTGAACCCGAGCTCGACGGCCTCGCTGACGGGCAGCGGGATCACCGGGCGTCCGGTGAGGGCCCGGCAGGTCTGCACGTGGTAGCGGGGGTGTTCGTCGATGACGAGCACCTCGTCGGGCAGGCGCGCGGCGAGCGCGGCGAGGGTCGGGTCACGCGGCTCCTCCGGGGAGTCGCCGTCCGTCCCGGTGGGCGCGTCGGCCCCGCCGGTGTCGGCCGGGGTGCCGTTCGTGTCCGCGCCGGATCCGGCGGGCGTGCCCGCGGGTGTCCCGGCCCGGGTGTCGTCGGCCGGGGCGCCGGATCCCGCGGCGGCGGCGACCGCGGGCGCGGCGGCGTCGGGAAGGCCTGCGCCGGACGGGCCGCCCGCTCCGGCCGGTCCGCCGGGGCTGCCCCCGCCCGGGCCACCGGGCGCGCCCGCGGCGCGGGTCGCCGTGGTGGCGTCGGCCGCTCCGGGGGTGCGGGTCGCGGTGGTCGCGTCCGCCGCTCCCGGGGCGTGGTCCGCCGTGGTCGTGTCCGCCGCTCCCGGAACTCCGTTCGCGGTGGTCGTGTCCGTCGCGCCCGGGGTACGGGTCGCGGTGGTCGTGTCGGAGGGTCCGGGATCCTCCGGGATGTCCGGCCGGTCGGATCCGGCCGCGGGCTGGGTGCCCGCGACGGTGCCGCCCGAGCCGGTGCCCGACCCCGAGCCGAAGCCCGGGTCGTCGGCGCCGTCGTGGCCACCGGAGCGTGCTGCCGGGTCGGCGCCCGACCCGCTGTCGCGTCCGGCCGCCACGGCACCGACCGCCCCGGCGGCGACCGCACCCGTGGCTGCCGCCGTCACGGCCGACGTCGTCCCCGCGGCGCCGGCCCCGGTCGGCCGCGAGTCGGCCGTCCGCGTCGTCGCCTCGGCGGGCGGCTCCGCGGCACCGGGGGTGCCGGGCTCGGCGGGGCCGGACCGTGCCGGATCGCCGCCACGACCCGCACCGTCCTCCCCGTCCGGTCCCGCCGACGCCTCCGGACCCGCCGGGGCGCCCGCGTGCGACGCGGCCACCCCACTCGGGTCGGCCGCGTCCACGGCCTCGGAATCAGTCACCGTGTGTGACGAAAGTCCACCCGATCGAGATGCGCCGGGCGGTCGCTCCACAGAGCCGGACGGCCTGACGACCGGCATCTGGATGGTCCGGTCGGTCGCGTTCTGCGCCGCCTCGGGCGTACCCGAGGCCGCGCCGCCGTCCGGTCGGACGACCGGTAGGACCTGCGTCGCCGGCTCCATGTCGGCGCCGTAGCGCGCCTCCATGTCGGCCCGGTCGGCCCGGTCCGGCGTCGCAGGGGCACCGGTGCCACGTCCGGAGGCGTCGGCCTCCGCCCGGTCACCGGCCTTCACCGCGGCACGGGTCTGCCACCAGTCGTAGGCGAGCACCAGGCCCGCGATCAGGCTGATGACCACCGATGTCCACGCCAGTGCCACCACGTGCAGGAACCATCCTGCGAGCAGCAGCACCAGCGCGATGACCACGAGGATCAGGACCAGCACCAGCATCGGCGAACTCCGTCGGTCGGCAGCGGCACCTGTCCGCTACCCGGTCGTCGTCGGTCGTCCCCGGCGCCTCCGCGGCGCCGTGGGCGGTCAGCTCCCGGTGTCGGCTCGCTGGCCGTACCCGGAGGCGGCGTACCCGCCGTTCGAGCCCGACCTGGTGGCACCGGTGCCGTCCGACGGGGCAGCGGAACCGCGACCCTCCAGGTCACGCAGCTGCGACTCCAGGTAGGTCTTCAGGCGGGTGCGGTACTCCCGCTCGAAGGTCCGGAGCTCGTCGATCTTCTTCTCCAGAACGGACTTGTCGCGCTGGATCGCGCCCATGATCTCGTTCTGCTTGCGCTCGGCCTCACTGACCAGGCCGGACGCCTTCTCGCGCGACTGGCGCTCGAGCGTCTCGGCCCGCGTGCGGGCGTCGTTGAGCATGGTCTCGGCACGCGAACGTGCGTCGTTGACCAGGCCGTCGGCCTTCGTCCGGGCGTCCGACAGGAGCTGCTCGGACTTGTTCCGGGCGTCCGACAGCATCGTGTCGGCCTCGTTCTTGGCCTCCGCGGTCAGGCGGTCCGCCATCTCCTGGGCGAGGCCCAGGACCTTGGCGGCCTGCACGTGGTGGTCACCGCCGTCGGCATCGGCGGGGCCGGCACCGGCCAGCTGCGGCGCGGGAGCACCCGCACCACGGCCCATCGGCGACGGGGAGGCGGCCAGGGCCTGGGTCTGCGCCGGAGCCGACTGGCTCCGTGCCTCCTCCAGGTCGGCCTCGGCATCGCCGAGACGCTGCTCCAGCTGCGCGACCTGGTCGCGCAGGTCGTCGTTCTCCCCGATCAGCCGGGCCAGTTCGGCCTCGACCAGATCGAGGAAGGCGTCGACCTCGTCCTCGTTGTAACCCCGCTTCCCGATCGGGGGTTTGCTGAACGCGACGTTATGAACGTCGGCGGGCGTCAGCGGCATCGGATCACCTCATGCGGTCCTCGGCGGCACTCCCGGGTGACTGGGGCTCATCCCAGGAGCTGTGATCTGACGGCGCTCATCGAGATGAACACCACCAGCAACAGAACCATAATCGACAGGTCCAGTCCTACGCCTCCGATACGGACCACGGGGATCACTCTCCGCAGCAACTTGACCGGAGGGTCGGTCACGGTGAAGACGACCTCGAGCGCCACGGCGGGCGCTCCGGCGGGTCGCCACTGGCGCGCGAACGACCGGACCATCTCGACGACGATGCGGGCCGCGAGCAGCAGCCAGAAGAAGAACAGGACGTAGTAGATCAGCGTCAGGATCGGGTCGGCCACGACTCAATCCTGTCGGAAAGCTCCGCGCTCGGCGAGCCTCCGCGCGTCGTCCGCGGAGACCTCGACGTCGGCCGGCGTGAGGAGGAACACCCGGTCGGTGACCTTGTCGATGCTCCCGCGCAGGGCGAACGCCAGGCCCGCGGCGAAGTCCACCAGGCGTTTCGCGGCCGCGCCGTCCAGATCCGTGAGGTTCATGATGACGGGCACACCGTCGCGGTAGCGCTCGCCGATGGTGCGGGCCTCGTTGTAGCTGCGGGGGTGCAGCGTCGTGATCGACGCCGGTCCCGTGGCGGCCCGGTCGCGCTGCTCCGGCACCGGCGCGGGGGCCACGACGGGCTCGCTCCGCTCCTCGCGGGCCGGGCCCCGGAGGCTCTCCGGGTCCATCGCCAGCGCCCCGCGGACGGCCGCTCCCGCGCCCCCTCCGAGGGGTGTGGGGAGGCTCCCGCGCTCCGGGACCAGCCCGAGCGTCTCCCGCTCACCGCGTGGATCCTGCCGCACGGCGCGCGCCGGACGGAGGGTCTCCCGCGCCGGGCGGGCGCCCCATCCGTCCTCGTAACGGACCGCGGTCTCGTAGCGGTCGTCGTCGTAGGACGCCTGGTCGGCGAACCGACCGGCCCCGGCGGACCAACGGTCACCGCGCGGGCCGGCGTGGTGCTCGTGGCCGCCCCGGTAGTGATCCGGTTCGTCCACATAGTCCATCTCGTCGGCCGGGACCATGCCGAAGTACGCCTTCAGCCGGTACATCGCGCTCATCCGCTGTCCCCTCGCAGTACTGCTCGACTCCGTACGCGTCCCAACCGCACGCGCACCCCGCGTTCTGGCGACGGTCTCGCCGGCGGTGCGGTGCCCGCCACCTGCTCAGTACCCACACCCACCAGCGATTACTCGGAGGCTATCCGCCGATCCCCCACAAGGGCCGTACCGACACGCACCACCGTCGATCCGTGACCGATCGCCGACTCCAGGTCCCCGCTCATCCCGGCCGACAGGACCGTCGCCCCGGGGTGCCGTCCGACGGTCTCCCGGTGCGCCTCGGCGATCCGTCCGAACGCCGCGTCGGGCTCCCAGCCCAGCGGCGCGACGGCCATCAGCCCGGCCAGTTCCAGCCCCGGCAGCTCCGTGACCAGGTCCGTCAGCGCGACGAGCCCGTCCGGGGCGACGCCGCCGCGGTCGGCGTCGCCGTCGACGCTGTACTGCACGAGCACCGGCAGCGGGCCGTCGCGCTCCCCCGCGTCGCGGGCCTTCGCGACCTCCTTGTCGATCGCGCGGGCCAGCCGGGGCGAGTCGACGGAGTCGATCCGTGTCACCCACGGGAGCACCGTCCGTGCCTTGTTCCGCTGCAGCCCGCCGACGAAGTACCAGTCCGGGGCGGCGTCCGGGCGCAGGGCCCGGACCTCCTCCACCTTGACGGCCGCCTCCTGCGCGCGGTTCTCGGCGAAGGCGTCCAGCCCGAGGTCGACCAGCGCGGCCACGTCGGCGGCCGGGATCGTCTTGGTGACGGCGAGCAGCCCGACCTCGGAGGGATCGCGGCCGGCGGCGCGGCAGGCGTCGGCCACCCGCTCGCGGACGGCGGCCAGTCGGTCGGTCAGTTCGCCGACGCGGTCGGCGGTGGGGGTACGGGGATCGGACACGGCGTCCATCGTTCCCGCCCGCGCGGGCGCCCGCGAGCCCCGCGTGGCGTGGATCGCCGGACCGGGGCGCCGGTCAGCGCGGGTCGAGCCAGGTGAGGGCGGCCTGGCGGCCGCAGCGGCCGTCGCGGCGGTGGCTGAACAGGTCCGGGTCCTCGACGGTGCAGCGCGGGTCGGTCGCGACCTTCGTGACGCCGAGGTCGGCGAGGCGGCGGGTGAGGCCCGCGCGCAGGTCCAGACCGGCGGTCCCGGTGCGGGTGGTGGACGCGCTGCCCGGCAGCGCGGCGTCGACCTCGGCGCGCATGGCCGGGGGCACCTCGTAGCAGCGGCCGCAGACCGACGGTCCGAGCAGGACCTCCAGCCGAGCGGGCTGCGCGCCCAGTGCCGTCATCTCGGTCACGACGGCGTCGACGACGCCCGCCGCCGCGCCGACGCGGCCCGCGTGGGCCGCCCCGACGACGCCGGCGACCGGGTCGCCGAGCAGCACCGGCACGCAGTCGGCCGCGAGCACCGCGACGCCCAGCAGCGGCACGTCGGTGACGACGGCGTCGACGTCGGCGATGTCCGGGGCGACGCCTCCGGTGCCGGGGCGGGCCCGCGGGGGCTCGCGCAGCACGGCGACGTCGCGGCCGTGGACCTGGTTCAGGAACACCAGCCCGGACAGGCCGAGCTCGCGCACGACGCGGGCCCGGTTCCCGGTCACCGCGGCCGGGTCGTCCCCGACCCCGGACGACAGGTTGAACGAGGTGAACGGGCCCTCGGACCGGCCACCGGCCCGGGTGGTGGTGACCCGGCGGATCCGCGCGCGGCGGGTGCCGCCCGCGCGGGCCGCCGTGGCCGGTGTCGGTGAGTCCCGCACGCGGGTCAGCGCCGCATGAACGGCGGGACGTCCACCTCGTCCTCGACCGGCTCGGCCGGACGCGCCGCGGGGTTCCCGCCGACGGTCCCGTGCTGGGCCGGGGCCGACGTCGGCGGGGCCGGCGCGGACGTGGGACCGCTCGGGACGGACGCGCCGTCGCCGCCGTGGTGCTGGGTGTCGCCCTGGCGCGGAGCCGGGGCGGTGGGCTGCGCGGGCGGCAGTACGCCGGTGCGCTCGGGCGCCGGCGTGGTGGCGGGCAGGTGCGGCGCCGACGGGGTGGTCGCGGTCGTCGCGGCCCAGCGGGACTGGCCCTGCGGCTGCTGGCCCTGGTGCTGCTGGGTGTGGTGCTGCTGGGTCTGCTCGGCCTGCTGCGGCGCCGCGGGCGGCGCGGCCTGCGGAGCGGGCTCGGCGGGCTTCTGGGTGCCGCGGGAGAACACGGCGGGCTCGAGCTTCTTGTGGGTCGGCGTGCCGCCCTCGAAACCGGCCGCTATCACGGTGACCCGCACCTCGTCGCCGAGCGAGTCGTCGATCACGGTGCCGAAGATGATGTTCGCCTCGGGGTGCGCGGCCTCCTGGACCAGCGACGCCGCCTCGTGGATCTCGAACAGGCCGAGGTCCGACCCGCCCGCGATCGACAGCAGCACACCCTGCGCGCCGTCCATCGAGGCCTCGAGCAGCGGCGAGTTGATCGCCTTCTCGGCGGCCTGCACCGCGCGGCCCTCACCGCGTGCGGACCCTATTCCCATCAGCGCCGACCCGGCACCGGACATGACCGACTTGACGTCGGCGAAGTCCAGGTTGATCAGGCCGGGGGTGGTGATCAGGTTGGTGATGCCCTGCACACCGGAGAGGAGCACCTCGTCGGCGGAGCGGAAGGCGTCCATCAGCGAGACGCCGACGTCGCCGAGCTGCAGCAGCCGGTCGTTCGGGATGACGATGAGGGTGTCGCACTCGTTGCGGAGCGCCTGGATGCCCTCCTCGGCCTGCCCGGCGCGACGGCGCCCCTCGAAGGTGAACGGGCGGGTGACGACACCGATGGTCAGCGCGCCGAGCTTGCGGGCGATCGACGCGACGACGGGTGCGCCGCCGGTGCCGGTGCCGCCGCCCTCGCCCGCGGTGACGAAGACCATGTCGGCCCCCTTGAGGACCTCCTCGATCTCCTCGGCGTGGTCCTCGGCGGCCTTGCCCCCGACCTCGGGGTTGGCACCGGCACCGAGGCCGCGGGTCAGCTCGCGACCGATGTCGAGCTTCACGTCGGCGTCGGACATGAGGAGGGCCTGGGCGTCGGTGTTCACCGCGATGAACTCGACGCCCTTGAGGCCGACCTCGATCATCCGGTTGACGGCGTTGACGCCGCCGCCACCGATGCCGACCACCTTGATCACTGCCAGGTAGTTGTGCGGGGGCGTCATGCGCGGCACCTTCCAGTCGCTCGGGGTCCGGGGTTCGGGTGGGTCAAGCTCCGGGTGCCCCGGGCCTTCGGGTGCGCACGCTAAGTGGATTGCGGTGCCCGGGTCCAGCAGGCGCGCCGCACGAGGACAACACCCCGCCCGGGTGGTTCGACCTCGCCGCCGGTGGAAACCCGCACGGTCGTCGGACGGTCACCCGCCGCAACCATCGGGCCGGGTGCGGCGGGTCAGCGCTGCCGGACGGTGACCAGCGACGGGCTGGAGACGTCGTAGACGGCGCCCTCGCGCTGCAGCACCGGCCCGAGTACGCGGGCCCGGGCGGCGGTCTGGTCGGTGTCCGCCCACGGGCCCCACAGGACGCGCCTGTCCTCGGTCAGCCCCAGCTCGACGGTGGATCCGCCGCCGCCGAGCGACAGCGTCTGCACCTGGTCGCGGACCGGGACCGGCAGTGCCTGCAGGACGCCGACCGCGGCGAGGGTCGCGGGGTCGTCCGGGGCGACGCGCGGCAGCTGCAGCCGGGGCAGCCGCACGTCGGGCGGGGCGTCGCGGTAGACGAACCCGGTGACGTCGACGAGCTTCGGTCCGTCCGGGGTGTCGAGCAGCGCGGCCGGGGTGCGTTCGGTCACGGCCACCACCAGGGTGTCCGGCCAGGACCGGTCGACCTCCACCGCGGCGACGCCCGGGATGGCCGACACGCGGGCGGCGACGCCGTCGGTGTCGACCGCGGCGAGCGGCACACCGGTCTGGTCGCCCGCGGCGTCCTCGACGTCGCGGACGGGGATCTGGCGGGTGCCGTCGACCCGCACGGTGGCCACCGGGGGGCCGTACCGGCCCAGCGCCCACCAGCCGGCCGCGGACACCCCGAGGAGCACGACGGCGGCGGTGGCCAGCAGTGCGACGAGGCGACGGCGCCGGTAGCGGGGGTCGCGGCTGCGGGACCGTTCGGCCGCGCGGGCCGCGGTGCGCTCCCGGACGGCGGCGGCCGCGCCGCGTCCGCTCCCCCGGCCCGCCGGCCCGGCCGCCTCGTCGGTGTCGGCGGCCCGGTCGTCGGCGACGGCGGGGTCGTCGGCGACGGCGGGGTCGGCGGGGTCGTCGGCGTCGGCGGTGGGGGTCCCGGCGGCTCGGCGTTCGGCGGCGCGGCGCTCCCGGAGGCGACGGGCGCGGTCGGCGGCGCGCCGCTCCTGCTCGGGGTCACGGCGGCCCGGCGAGCGGGCACCGTCCCGGGCCCGGTCGTCGCCGGTGTCCTGCTCGTCGCTGCTCATCGTGCCCCCGCTGTGCCGCCGCCGTGTCGCGCGCTCACCCCTCGCCGGCGAGCTCCCGCAGGATCTCCGGCCCGAGCGCGGTGACGTCGCCGGCGCCCATGGTGATCACGACGTCGCCGTCGGCCGCGAGCGCGGCGATCGCCGCGGGTGTCCGCTCCCACGAGGGGGCGCGGTGCACCCGCCCGGCCGGCAACGTCACCGCGTCGGTGATGAGCGCCGGACCGACGCCGGGTTCGGGATCCTCCCGGGCACCGTAGACGTCGAGGACCATCACCTCGTCCGCCAGCGACAGCGACGCGCCGAACTCGGCGGCGAACAGCCGGGTGCGGGAGTACAGGTGCGGCTGGAACGCGACCAGGACGCGGCCGCGTCGGCCGTCCCGGACCGGCGCGGCCTCGCGGGCGGCGCGCAGGGTGGCGGCGACCTCGGTGGGGTGGTGGGCGTAGTCGTCGTAGACCGACACGCCGCGGGCGCGGCCCTTGAACTCGAACCGGCGCTGCACCCCGCCGAACCCGGCGAGACCCTCCAGCAGCACGGCGGGGTCGGTCCCGACGGCGACGCCGGCGAGGAACGCGCCGAGCGCGTTGAGGACCATGTGCTCACCCGGGACGCCGAGGGTGAGCTCGTGCTCGACGTCGCCGGTGCGGAACCGCGCGCGGCAGCCGGTGCCGTCCGGGGTGAACTCGAGCAGCCGGGCGTCGCGCGGGCCGGTCGCGGTGCGGCCGTAGCGCAGCACGGTGACGCCCGACTCCTCCGCCCGCACCGCGACCTCGGCGGATCCCGGGTCGTCGGCGCAGGCGACGAGAGTCGCGCCGGGGACGAGCCGTTCCAGGAACCGCGCGAACACCGCCCGGTAGGCGGCCTCGTCGCCGTGGTGGTCGAGGTGGTCGGGCTCGACGTTGGTGACGATCGCGACCGACGGGGCGAACGCGGTGAACGACCCGTCGCTCTCGTCGGCCTCGACGACGAACACGTCGCCGCTGCCGTGGTGGGCGCCCGACCCGGACACCGACAGGTCGCCGCCGATGGCGAACGACGGGTCGGCGCCGGCGTGCTGCAGGGCGACGGTGACCATCGACGTCGTCGAGGTCTTGCCGTGCGTCCCGGCGACGGCGACCAGCCGCCGTCCCTCGGTGAGCGCGGCCAGTGCGACCGCCCGGTGGACGACGTCGTAGCCGCGCTCGCGGGCGGCGGCCAGCTCCGGGTTGGTCCCCCGGATCGCGGTGGAGACGACCACGGTCGGCGGGGTCTCGCCGTCGTGGCGCAGGTGGCCGGCGTCGTGCCCGATCTCGACGCGGGCGCCGAGCGCACGCAGCGCGGTGACCGTGCGGGAGTCCCGCGCGTCGGACCCGGAGACGGTCGCTCCGCGGGCGAGCAGGATCCGCGCGATCCCGCTCATCCCGGCGCCGCCGATCCCGATGAGGTGGACGTGGTCGGAGAGCACGCTCACCGGCCCGCCACCTCCATGACGATGCGGGCGATCTTCTCGTCGGCCTCGCCGTGCCCGGCGGCGCGGGCACGGCGGCCCATCGCGAGGGCCAGGTCGGGGTCGGTGAGCATCGGCATCAGTTCGTCGATCGCGCGTTCGCCGTTCATGTCCTCGTCCTGCACGAGCTTGCCGCCCCCGGCCTCGACGACCGGGCGGGCGTTGAGCGCCTGCTCACCGTTGCCGTGCGGCAGCGGCACGTACACCGCGGGCAGCCCGACGGCGGTGAGCTCGGCGACGGTGGTCATGCCCGACCGGCCGAGGACGACGTCCGCGGCGGCGTAGGCGAGGTCCATCCGCTCGATGTAGGGCACCGGCACGTAGCCGGGCCGCGGGTCGGCGGGGGTGCCGTTCTTCCCGTACGCGTGCAGGACCGAGATCCCCCGCTCGGTGAAGGCGGGCAGGGACTCGGCGACCGCCTCGTTCAGGGTCCGGGCGCCCTGGGAGCCGCCGAAGACCAGCAGCACCGGGCCGTGCGGCGGGAGGTTGAAGTACGTCCGGGCCTCCGGCCGCAGCGACGCCCGGTCCAGGGTGGTGATCGAACGGCGCAGCGGCATCCCGACCACCTCCTCGTTCGCGAGCCCGGTGCCGGGCACCGCGACGCAGACGGCGGAGGCGAACCGCGCACCGACCTTGTTCGCGAGCCCGGCGCGGGCGTTGGCCTCGTGCACGACGATCGGCACCCGGCTGCGGGCGCCGAGGTAGGCGGGCAGCGAGACGAACCCGCCGAACCCGACGACGACGTCGGCCTCGGCCGCCTCGAGCACCTCCCGGACCCGCTTCACCGCGCCCCGGACGTTGCCGGGGAGCTTGAACAGGTCGGCGGTGGGCTTGCGGGGCAGCGGCACCGGCGGGATCAGCTCGAGCGGGTAGCCGCGGGCCGGGATCAGCTGGGTGTCGAGGCCCTTCTCGGTGCCGAGCGCGGTGACCCGGGCGCCCGGGACGAGCCGCCGGATCGCGTCGGCGACGGCCAGTGCGGGCTCGATGTGCCCCGCCGACCCGCCCCCGGCGACGACGACCGACAGGCCGCCCCGCACCGGTGCGGGCGCCTGCTCCCCCGCGGGTCGCGTGGTGGCGGGGCCGACGTTGCGGGTGGCGTCGGGGCCCGTGGGGCCGGGCGCGCCGGGTCCGGGCACGCCGTCGCCCTGCGGATTCTGCTGCGGGCCGTTCGGCCGGGGGCCGGGTCCCTGGAGGCCGGGCCCCTGGAGGCCGTGGGGCTGCGGGCCGCCGGGGCCCTGGGGGTTACCCGGGCCCTGCGGTCCGGGTACGACCGGGCCACCGGGGCCCTGCCACCCGGGTGCACCGGGTCCGCCGGGGCCGTACGGCCCGGGGGTGCCGGGGTTGGCCGGACCGAACCCGCCCGGGCCGACCGGGCGGAACGGGCCGGTTCCCGCGGGACCCGGCCGGGCGGGGCCCGCGTACCCGGGCCCCTGGCGTCCGGGACCCTGCTGACCCGGCGCCTGCGGACCGGGACCCTGCGGACCCGGGCCGGCGGTGCCGGGACCCTGCGGACCCGGGCCGGCGGTGCCGGGGCCCTGCGATCCGGGGCCCTGCTGTCCGGGGCCCTGCTGTCCGGGGCCCTGCTGCCCGGGGCCCTGCTGCCCGGGGGCGGTGGGCTGGTGCGGGCCGGTGCCGGTCAGGGCGTTCGGGCCCGCCGGGCCGGGACGCCCGAACTGCTGCGGGCCGGGGCCACCGGGGACCGGGCCGCGGGGACCGGCGCCGGGACGTCCGGGCGCGTACGGGCCGGGGGCGAACCGGCCGTGCGACGGGACCGGACCACGGGGGCCGGTCGCCGACAGCGCGCCCGGCTCGGGCCCGCTCTGCGGACCGGTGGCGGTGACGCCGGCGTGCTCGCGCTCGCCGAGCTGGGCCGGGCGCTGCTGCGGGGCCGACGGGGTCCGGGCCTGCTGCCGACCGGTGCCCGACGGCGCGTCCGCCGAGGCGGCGGCCGGGAGCCCGGCGGCGTCGCCCGCGGGGTGCGCGACGGTCGGCGGCTCGCCGGGGGCCGCCTGCGCGCGGCGGGCCGGGGTGGATCCGGTGGACTCCGGACCCGGGGTCGCCGGGCCGGTCCGCCGGGGCTCCTGCGGGCCGGGCTGCTGCGGGGTGCTCCGACCGGGGTCGGTCGCCGTGGGGTCCTCGGCCGCTGCGGTGCCCCGGCCGTCGGCGACGGGCTGCTGCGGGCCGGTCCCGGCGTCCGGTCCGGTCGTGTCGACCGTGTCCCCGCCGGTGGCGGCGTCGCTGCGGCCGCCGGGAGCCCGGGTGCCGTCGGTACCGGCGCCGGAAGGCGCAGCACCGTTCACACCGGCGCCGTGCGGGGCCGCCGCGTGCGGTCCGGTGGCGTGCGGCGTGGCGACGGTGGGTCCGGTGTCCGTCGCCGGCGTGCCGGGGACGTGCGGCCCCGGACCGGCGGGTGCGGGGTCGGCGGCGGGGCCGTCCTCCCCCGGGCCGGTGCGCGGCATGCCGTTCGCCGGGGCACCGGCCCGGGTCGGGTCCGGGCCGCTGCGTCCGGTGCTCCCACGGGGGGTGAACAGGTCGTCGGCCGCACCGGGACGCGACGGCATCGCTCCGGGCGGCACCGGTCCCCCGGGCCGGCGGCGCGGCAGGCCGCCCGGCTGCTGTCCGGCATCGTCGGCGGAGCGCGGTGCGCCGTTCAGGCCACGCGCCCCACCGTCCGGGGCGACGCCGTCCGGTCCGTGCGACACGCCGTTCGGGCCCTGCGGAACGCCCTGGTCCCCGCCCTCGGCAGCGCCGCGCGGGACACCGTTGCGCGGGGTGGCGTTCTGGGGGGCGCCGTTCTGGGGAACACCGTTGCGCGGGGCGCCGTTCTGGGGGGCGCCGTTCTGGGGGGCGGCGCTCTGCGGGGTCCCGTTGCGCGGGACACCGTTGTGCGGGACACCGTTGTGCGGGGCGTCGTGGCGATCGGCACCGTTGCGTGCGACGCCGTTCCGCGGGACGTCGGTGCGCGGGCCGTCGTGGCGGTCGGCGCGGTCGGGCCCGACGTCCTCGTGCGCGGCGCCGTCCGCCGGCCGGGCCGCGCCGCGGTCGCCGTGCGCGACACCGTTCGTCCCCTGCGGCCCGTCCCCGCTGCGCGGGGCGGGACCCGGGCGGCGGGACTGCGCGTGCGGGTCCCACCCGGTACCGGGCAGCCGCTGCGGACCACGCGGACCCGGCGCCTCCCCCGGCTCCGTGGACGGCTGCGCCGACGAGGACTCCGGAGCAGCGGAACGCGGGGCCGCGGACTGCGGCTCGGACTGCGGCGAGGACTGCGGCGAGGACTGCGGCGAGGACTGCGAGGGGGCGCCGAACAGGTCGGCGCCCGACGGGGACTCCGCAGGCCAGGCCGGGCGACCGCCCGTGCCACCCGCCCCGTCCGGGCCGCCGAAGACCACACCGTCCGGCCGGACCTCGTGGGGCCCGGGAGCACGGCCGCCCATGGTCGGACGCCGGCCGGGCTCCCGGCCCGAGCCGGTGCCGTCGTTCCCGCCGGTCTGATCCGTACCCGTCACGCTCTCGTGCCCCTTGCGTCGTCCGTCGTGTCCGCTCCCACCCGGAGTGGGAGCGCCCTAGCGCGCCGCCCACCGCGACACCGGTGCCGGTGCGCGGTAGGGCTGCGGCAACGGCAGGCGCAGCAGCTTCGCCAGCCGCCCCTGCCCGTCCTTCCGGAGCGCGGCGACCGCCTCCGGCTCGTGCCGGGCCGCGTTCGTGAGCAGCCCGAACAGGAACATGGTCACCACCAGCGAGGTGCCGCCGGAGGAGATCAGCGGGAGCTGCAGCCCGGTCACCGGCAGCAGTCCCACGACGTACCCGATGTTGATCGACGCCTGCACGACCAGGCCGGCCGTCGACGTCGCGACGACGATCCGCAGCCACGGGTCGGTGTTGCGGGCGGCGATCCGCATGCCGGTGTAGGCCAGCGTCGCGAACAGCGCGAGCACCGCACCCGCCCCGACCAGGCCCAGCTCCTCGCCGATGATCGCGAAGATGAAGTCGTTGTGGGCGTTGGGCAGGTAGTCCCACTTCGCCCGGCCCTGGCCGAGGCCGACGCCGAACAGGCCGCCGTCGGCGAGCGCGTACAGCGCCTGCGTCGCCTGGTAGGCCGGGCCCAGCGGGTCCGCCGACGAGGACAGGAACGCGGTGATCCGGCTGGCACGGTACCCGGCGGTCAGCCCGAGGATCACCGCACCGGCCAGACCGCCGCCCGCGATCAGCGCGAGCAGCTTCACCGGGGCGCCGCCGAAGTACAGCAGCGCGAACATGATGATCCCGACCGAGATCGTCATGCCGAGGTCGGGCTCCAGCACGAGCAGCGTGAAGATCACCAGCGTGACCGGGACGACCGGGTTGAGGGCGTGCTTCCAGCGGTGCATCACCGCGCGGCGGGCGGCGAGCACGTGGGCGCCCCACAGGGTCAGCGCGATCTTCACGCCCTCCGACGGCTGCAACGAGACCGGGCCGAACGCGAACCAGGACCGGGCGCCGCCGCGCACCGCGCCGATCCCCGGGATCAGCACCAGGACCAGCGCGACCAGGCCGATGATCAGCAGCACCGGTGCCGCGGCGCGCAGGCGGCGCGGGGGGACCCGCAGACCCACGTAGAACAGCACCAGCCCGACCGCGCAGAACATCAGCTGGCGGGTGAACACCGAGTACGACGAGCCGTCGCCGACCGACGACGCCGACAGCACCATCACCAGCCCGAACAGGGTCAGCAGCCCGAAGACGCCGAGGATGAGGTGCAGCGAGGTCAGCGGGCGGCGCAGCCAGCGCCGCAGCCGCCGCACGGCTCCGCGGGTGCCGGTGACGGCGGCCTGCCCGAGCGTGCGGTCCGGCGCGGCCGGGCTCACCGGGACGCCCCGGCGGCGGCCAGACCGGCGACGGCGGCGGCGAACGCGTCGCCGCGGTGGGCGTAGTCGCGGAACTGGTCCATCGAGGCGGCGGCCGGGGCGAGCAGCACGACGTCGCCGGGGCGGGCCAGGCCGGACGCGCGGCGGACCGCGGCCGGCATCGGGTCCTGCAGGTCGGAGGGCGCCATCGGACCATCGTGTCCCGGCGCGACCTCCTCGACCGGGAGGTCGGGCGCGTGTCGCGTCAGCGCCTCGACGATCGGTGTCCGGTCCGTCCCGATCACGACGATCCCCGCCAGCCGGTCGGCGTGCGCGGCGGCGAGCAGGCCGAGCTCGGCCGGGTCGACGCCCTTGAGCAGCCCGCCGACCACCCAGACGGCGCGGGCACCGGGCCGCCGGGCGGCGACGGCGGCCAGCGCGGCCCCGGCGGCGTGCGGGTTGGTCGCCTTGGAGTCGTCGAGGTAGGTGACACCGGCGTGCTCGCCGATCGGGGCGCTGCGGTGCGGGCCGGGGGTGAACGCCGCCAGGGCGGCTCCGATGTGCTCCGGGTCGACACCGTGCGCGCGGGCCAGCGCGGCCGCGGCGAGCGCGTCGGTGACCCCGGGCGGTCCCGGGGGGACGACGGCGTCGGCGTCGAGCAGCGCCCCGCCACCGAACGCGCGGTCGGTCAGCACCCCGTCGGCGACGCCGAGCTGGTCCGGTCCGGGCGGGCCGAGGGTGACCCCGACGCGTCGCGGCGCCGGGGACTCCCCGAGCAGCCGTGCGGCCACCGGGTCGTCGACCCCGCCGACCGCGACGTCGCCCCGCAGCGCGCGCGCCTTGGCCGCGGCGTAGGCGTCCATCCCGCCGTGCCAGTCCAGGTGGTCCTCGGCGACGTTGAGCACCACGCCGGCGGCCGGGCGCACCGACGGCGACCAGTGCAGCTGGAAGCTCGACAGCTCGACCGCGAGCACCGCGTGGCCCGCCGCGACCGCGGTGACCACCGGGTGGCCGATGTTGCCGCAGGCGACGGCGTCCACCCCGGCGCGCGCGAGGATCGCGGCGAGCATCTCGGTGGTGGTGGTCTTGCCGTTGGTGCCGGTCACGACCAGCCAGGACGGCGGTGTGTCGCGCAGCGCGCCGAGCCGCCAGGCGAGCTCGGGCTCCCCGATGACCTCGACGCCGAGCCCGGCGGCCTCGGCGACCAGCGGGTGGTCCGGCCGGCGCCCGGGCGAGGTGACGACGGTGCGGACCCCCTCGGGGATCCCGCCGCCACGCCACGGCTCGACGCCGTCGGGCAGCGCGGCCAGCGCGTCGGCGCGGTCGTCGGACAGGAGCACCCGGGCCCCTGCGTCCACCAGGGCCGTCGCGGCCGCGAGACCGGACACACCGGCCCCCGCGACGAGGACGGGGTCCCCGCCGAACGGGCCGCTCACCCGGACCCGGACATGGACAGCCACTCGGAGTAGAAGATGCCCAGCCCCATCGCCGCACAGATCGCGGCGAGCAGCCAGAACCGGATGATGACGGTCGTCTCGGCCCATCCGGCGAGCTCGAAGTGGTGGTGGAACGGGGCCATCCGGAACAGCCGGCGGCGCGAGGTGCGGAACACGATGATCTGCAGCGACACCGACAGCGCCTCGACGACGAACACGCCGCCGATGACGACGAGCAGCAGCTCGGTGCGGGTCACCATGGACAGCCCGGCGAGCAGGCCGCCCAGCGCGAGCGACCCGGTGTCGCCCATGAAGATGCGGGCCGGGGCGGCGTTCCACCAGAGGAACCCGATGCAGCCGCCCATCGCGGCGGCGGCGACCAGGCCGACGTCGAGCGGGTCGCGGACCTCGTAGCAGCCCGCGGTCGCGGCGATCGCGCAGTTGTTGCGGAACTGCCAGAACGCGATGATCACGTAGGTGCCGAGCACCATCGCGGCGGTACCGGCGGCGAGGCCGTCGAGGCCGTCGGTGAGGTTCACCGCGTTCGACCAGGCGGCGACGATCAAATTGCACAGCAGCACGAACCCGACGACGCCGAAGCTCAGCACCGTGATGTCGCGGACGAACGACAGGCTCTCCGAGGCGGGCGCGAGGTTGCGCTCGTTCACGAAGCGCACCGCGAGCACCCCGAAGATCGTCGCGGTCAGGACCTGGCCGACGATCTTGGAGGTCTTGTTCAGGCCGAGGTTGCGCTGGCGGCGGATCTTGAGGAAGTCGTCGAGGAAGCCGACGACGCCCAGCGCGGTGGTCAGGAACAGCACCAGCAGCGCCGAGGCCGTGATCGGCTCCCGGGTGAACGCGTGCGAGCCCAGGTAGCCCACCCAGATGGCGAGCAGGATCGCCACGCCGCCCATCGTCGGCGTACCGCGCTTGGACTGGTGGCTCTGCGGGCCCTCCTCGCGGATCTCCTGCCCGAAGCCCTGCCGCGCGAAGAAGCGGATCAGGTACGGGGTGAGCAGGATCGACACCGCGAGCGCGAGACCCGCGGCCAGGAACAGGCCCCTCACCGGTACACCAGTCCTTCGGTCGTCAGCAGGCCGGCGGCGAGCCGCTCCAGCCCGGCGCTGCGGGAGGCCTTGACCAGCACGACGTCGCCGGGGCGGGTCCGCTCCCGCAGCAGGGTCAGGGCGGCGGGCACGTCGGCGACGTGCTCGGCGCCCGGCCCGTAGTCGGGTGCGCCGACGGCGACCACCCGGGCCCCGGCGGCGCGGGCGTTCTCCGCGGCCGCGGCGTGCTCGGCGGCCGCGCCGTCCCCGATCTCGGCCATCGGCCCGAGCACCGCCCAGGCCCGGCGGTCCGGACCGGCGATCTGGGCGAGCGCGGCGATCGCGGCGCGGACGGACTCGGGGTTGGCGTTGTAGGCGTCGTTGACGACGGTCACCCCGTCGGCGCGGTCGGTGACCTCCATCCGCCAGCGCGAGGCCGGCGTCGCGGCGGACAGCGCGGCCGCGATCCCGTCCGGGGTGCCGCCCAGCTCGAGGGCGACCGCGGCGGCGGCGAGGGCGTTGGAGACCTGGTGCTCCCCCACCAGCCGCAGCGCGACGTCGGCCGACCCGGCCGGGGTGACCAGCCGGAACGACGCCCGGCCCGCGGTCAGGACGACGTCGGTGGCCCGCACGTGCGCGTCCGCGGCGCGGCCGAAGGTGACGACCCGGGCGGGGGTGCGGGTCGCCATGGCGGCGACCAGCTCGTCGTCGGCGTTGAGGACGGCGACGCCGCCCCGGCCGCCGGGCAGGTCACCCGGCGGCAGCGCCTCGACCAGCTCGCCCTTGGCCGTGGCGATCGCGGCGCGGGACCCGAACTCGCCGAGGTGGGCGGAGCCGACGTTGAGCACGACCCCGATCCGCGGTGGCGCGACCGCGCACAGCGCGGCGATGTGGCCGATCCCGCGGGCGGAGAACTCCAGTACGAGGTTGCGGGTGCCCGCGTCGGCGCGCAGCGCCGTGTACGGCGTGCCGAGCTCGTTGTTGAACGACTCCGGCGGCGCGACGGTCGGCCCCAGCGGGGACAGCACCGCGGCCAGCAGGTCCTTGGTGGAGGTCTTGCCCGCCGATCCGGTCACGCCGACGACGGCGAGCCCCGGCAGGGCGCCCAGCACGTGCCGGGCGAGGCGGCCCAGCCCGGCCAGGACGGCGGCGCCGGTCCCGTCGGGGTCGACCGCACCGAGGTAGGTGTGGCCGTCGCGGACCTCGACCGGCGGCACGACGACCGCGGGGGCGTCGACCTCGCGGCCCGCCAGCACCGCGGTCGCGCCCCGGGTGACGGCCTGCGCGGCGAAGTCGTGGCCGTCGGCCCGCTCCCCCGGCAGCGCCAGGAACAGCCCGCCCGGCCCGATCCGCCGGGAGTCGAACTCGACGGCGGTGACCGGCGCGGCGGCGGCCTCCTCGTCGATGCGGTGCAAGCGGCCGCCGGTCACGGCCGCGATCTCCGCCGGCGTCATCTCGATCATCGCCCGCTCGCCTCCACCGGTCCGATCCGTCCTCCTGCCCGTGCGCGGTCCGTGCCGGGTGCCGGCACGCCCTGCCGTGCCGCCCCGCGGCGCGTCACGTCGCCGCCCGGATCGCCGCCACCAGCTCGTCGGTGTCGTCGAACGGGTACTTGACGCCGTTGATCTCCTGACCGGCCTCGTGGCCCTTGCCGGCGACCACCACCGCGTCGCCCGGGCGGGCCGAGCGGACCGCGTAGACGATCGCGCTGCGCCGGTCGCCGATCTCGATGACGTCACCGCGGGCGGGCTCGCCGAACGCGCCGTCGAGCATCGCGCGGCGGATCGCGCCGGGCTCCTCGCTGCGGGGGTTGTCGTCGGTCACGACGAGCACGTCGGACCGGATCGCGGCGGCGGCGCCCATCAGCGGGCGCTTGCCGGTGTCGCGGTCCCCGCCGCAGCCGAGCACGGTGATCACCCGCGCGTGCGGGCGGACCTGGCGGCGCAGGGCGTCCAGCAGCGCGGCGACGGCGGCCGGCTTGTGCGCGTAGTCGACCACGCCCAGCCAGGGCTGACCGGCGTCGACGCGCTGCATCCGGCCCGGCACCGACGCCCGGGCGAACCCGGCCGCGGCCACCTCGGGGTCGATCCCGTCGGCGTCCAGCACGGCCAGCGCGACGAGCGCGTTCGCGACGTTGTAGCGGCCGGGCAGGCTCAGCGTGACCGGCACCGCGAGCCCGCCGGGGCCGACCGCGGTGAAGGTCTGGGTGCCGTCGGGGTGCGCGGTGAGGTCGCGGACCGTCCAGGTGGCGTGCGGGCCGCCCGGCTCGGAGGAGACGGTGACCGCGTCGGCGTGCCGGGCGGCCAGCCGGCGGCCCCACTCGTCGTCGACGCAGACGACGCCGTGCCGCGCGGCCTCCACGCCCGCCCCGCCGCCGCCGAACAGCCGGGCCTTGGCCTCGAAGTAGTCGGTCATCGTGGGGTGGAAGTCCAGGTGGTCCTGGGACAGGTTGGTGAAGGCCCCGGCGGTGAACCGGGACCCGCCGACCCGGCCGAGCGCGAGCGCGTGGCTGGAGACCTCCATCGCCACGTCGGTCACGCCGGCCTCGACCATGACCGCGAACAGCGCCTGCAGGTCCGGTGCCTCGGGGGTGGTGAACGCGCTGGGCAGCGCCCGGGCCGGGTGACCGGGGACCTGGACCCGGGTCCGCACGGTGCCGAGCAGGCCGGTGGCCCGCCCGGCGGCGGTCAGGCCCGCCTCCAGCAGGTGCGCGACGGTCGTCTTGCCCGAGGTGCCGGTCACCCCGAGCACCCGCAGGCGTGCGGTGGGCTCGCCGTAGACGGCGGCCGAGACCGGGCCGAGGACCCCGCGCGGGTTCGGGTGCACCAGCACCGGGAGCCGGGAGTGCCGGATCTCGGCGCGGTCCGCGCCGGCGGCGTCGGTGAGGATCGCGCCGGCACCCGCGGCGACGGCCTGCGCGGCGAAGTCGGCGCCGTGGGCGCGGGCGCCGGGCAGGGCCGCGAAGAGGTCGCCGGGGCGCACCGAGCCCGCCCGCAGGGTCGCGCCGGTGACGGTGTGCGGTCCGGCCGCGGGGTCGAGCAGCGGGCCGGGCCCGCTGCCCGCGGTGCGCGGGTTCAGCTCGGCGCCGGCGAGCCGACCGAGCAGGGCGACGTCGACCGGGCGCACCTGCGACGGGCGGTCCGGCAGCGACTCGAGGGATCCCGCCACGTCACCCGTCCCCGTCCGGTCGCCCTGCACACCACCCGGCCCGCCGCCGAGCGCGGATCCGCCGGTGCTCCGGGAGCGGGCGGTGGCTGCGGTGTGGAGGTCGGGCACAGGGCCGGAGGTTACCGACCGGCGCGGGCCGCCCCTCGTCCCGGTCAGGCGCCCGCGACCGCTCGCGGAGGCGGTCGCGGCGGGCGGCGGAACGACGACCGGCACACGGCCGTCCGACGAGCCGGGTACGGCCATCCGGCGCAGGTTCCGGGCCGGTGGGCGGCTCGTCGGGCGGGGTGCACGGCGGCCCGGCCGGCACCCGTACGGGTGAGCGGCGGCCGAGACCGCCCGACGCAGCCGGACCGCACCCGGCCGCGCCGTCACCTGATCTGCAGGGTCTGCACCGGGGCGGGCGTCGTCCGGACCGGCACGGCGTCGCGCTGGGCCAGGTAGGAGGCGATGTCGTGGAACAGCGGCGCCGCGCTCGTCCCGCCCTTCGGGGCGTCGAGCATGATCCCGATCACGAACCGCGGGTCCTGGGCCGGGAGCATCCCGGCGAAGGTGATCCAGTACTGGGAGCGCGAGTAGGCACCGGTCGTCGGGTCCACCTGCTGGGCGGTGCCGGTCTTGCCCGCCACCTCGTAGCCGGGCACCGCGGCGGCGGGCCCGGTGCCGGACTGGCCGTGCGCCTTCTGGGTGACGGCGGTGAGCATCGTCCGCAGCGTCTGCGCGGTCTGCGGCGACATCACCTGCACCGGCTCGGGGGCCTCGGTCGGCACCCGGACGCCGTCCGGGCCGGTCGTCGCGGCGATGATCCGCGGCGGCACGCGGACGCCGTCGTTGGCGATGGCCTGGTACATCCCGGCCATCTGCAGCACGGTCATCGACAGGCCCTGCCCGATCGGCAGGTTGCCGAAGGTGGAGCCGGACCAGGTCGCGCGGGCCGGGACCCGTCCGCCGCTCTCGCCGGGCAGCCCGACACCGGTCCTCTGCCCGATGCCCATCTTCGCGAGCATGTCCGAGAAGCGGTCCTCGCCGACCTTCTGCGCGGTCATCAGGGTGCCGACGTTGGAGGACTTCGCCAGCACACCGGTCAGCGTGTAGTGGTCGACGCCGTGCTCCCAGGCGTCCTTGATCGTGCGGTCGGCGACCTCGATGCTGCCGGGCACGTCCAGCACGTCGTCGGGTCTGGCGACACCGGCCTCCAGCGCGGCGGCCATGGTGACGACCTTGTTGACCGAGCCGGGCTCGAACGGCGTGGTGACACCCTTGTTGCCCAGCGAGTTCGGGTCCGCGGACAGCAGCTGGGCCGGGTCGAACGAGGTGTTGTCGGCGAGCGCGAGCACCTGCCCGGTGGCCCGGTCGAGGACGACGGCCGAGCCGCTGCGCGCGCCGGAGCGGCCCGCGTAGTCGGCCAGCATCCGCTGCACCTGGAACTGCAGGTCGGAGTCGATCGTCAGCTGCACGTCGGAGCCGGACACCGCGGCCTGCTCGGAGCGCACGCTGCCCGGGATGACGGTGCCGCTGCCCTCGGCGGTGTCGGCGATCTGGAAGCCGTCGCGACCGGCGAGCAGCCCGTCGTCGGAGGACTCCAGGCCGATCCGGCCGATCAGCTTCTGCGCGTCGGCGCTCCAGGTCGCGGCGCCGATGATGTTCGAGGCCAGCGTCCCGTTGGGGTACTGGCGCGCCTCGCGGCTCTCCTCGGCGATCTCCGGGAACCGCGTGCGCAGGTCACGGGCGGGCCCGGGGTCGACCGCGGTGGCCATCACGACATAGCCGCGGTCGCTGTTCAGCGCCCGCTTCAGCTCCTCGGGGTCGCCGTGGGTGACCGCGGCGACGGCGTCGGCCATCCGGTTCTTGTAGGCGACCGCCTCCGCGCCCTTGGTGGAGTTGATCAGACGCGGGTTGGTGACGAGCGCCTTGGACTCGGTGGAGAACGCCAGCACGGCGCCGTTGCGGTCGCTGATCGCGCCGCGCTCGGCCGGGATGACGATCCGGCTGGCGCGCTGCTTCTCCGCGTCCGCGGTCAGCGTGCCCGCCTGCACCGTCTGGACGACCACGAGCTTCGCCCCGGACACCAGCAGCAGGGCGGCCAGCGCCACCCAGGCCAGGCGCAGCCGGAACCGCGGGTCGTCGGCCGGGGACCGGCGCCGACCGCCCCGCGGACCCTGCCCCCGCGGCCGGGGGCGCGGCGGCGCGTAGACCATCAGTTCCCGCCCGCCGCCCGGGTGTCGGCCGGGACCTCGTGCTCGGTGCCCTCACCGGCACCGGCGGCGCCACCCCCGGCGGTGCCCGGAGCGGCGTCACCGCCCTCGGCGGCCGGGTCGGTGGTGGCCGCGCCCGGCTGCTGCGCCTGCTGCGCGGGCGGGGCCTGCGGGGCCGGTGCGTCGGCGGCGGGCGGGGCGGGCGGCGCCGCGGCGACGGCGGCACTCGGCTCCCCGACGACGTCGACGCGTCCGTCCGGTGCGACGACCAGGCGTGCCGGGTCGGTCACCCGGACCATGCCCTGGGCCGCGGCGCGGTCGGCGAGCGAGCCGGGGCTCTGCAGCACCGTGACCTCCTTGCGGAGCGCCTCGGACTGCTCGGTGAGCGACGCGGTCCGCTCCCGGGCCGCCTGCAGCGCGTAGGAGTCTGCCGCCGCGGCGGTCGACAGCCACAGCGTCGCGATCAGCCCCGAGACCAGCAGGACCATCACGACCAGCACGAACTTCGCGCGGCCGGTGTTCTCCCTGGCCGCGCTCCGGCGACGCTGGTCGGCCACCCGCCGGGCGTCGCCGGGGCCGCGTTGGGCCGGGATCCGCGGGGGTGCCGCGGTACGACGGCTCTGGCGGGTGTCGGGCCGCGCCCGGCCACCGCCCGGGGTACCCGGGCGCTCGATGACGGGTGTGCTCATCGGGGTTTCCTGCCTCTCCGCCGTGCCGGTACTGCCTGCGTGCTCGGGTCCGTGCCACGGGTGCTCACGGCCCGTCCTCCACGCGTTCCGCCGCGCGCAGCCGCACCGGGGCGGCCCGCGGGTTGCGGGCGATCTCGGAGTCGGACGCCTGCTCGGAGCCCCGGCTGAGCAGCCGGAACTCCGGTCCGTGTCCGGGGAGCTCCACCGGCAGGTCCACCGGGGTCCGCGAGCGGACGCGCTCGGCGAGCACGCGCTTGGTGATCCGGTCCTCCAGCGAGTGGTAGGACAGGACGACGATCCGCCCGCCGGGGGCGAGCGCGTCCAGCGCCGCGGGCAGCGCGTCGCGCAGCACCTCGAGCTCGCGGTTCACCTCGATGCGCAGGGCCTGGAAGGTCCGCTTCGCCGGGTGCCCGCCGGTGCGTCGGGACGCGGCCGGGACCACGCCGTAGAGCAGCTCGACGAGCTCGGTACTGCGGGTGAACGGGCGCTTCTCCCGGGTCCGGACGATCGCGTTGGCGATCGGTCCGGCGAACCGCTCCTCGCCGTACTCCCGCAGGATCCGGCGCAGCTCGCCCGCGGTGTAGGAGTTCAGGACGTCGGCGGCGGTCGGCCCGGTGGTCGGGTCCATCCGCATGTCGAGGTCGGCGTCGCGGGAGTAGGAGAAGCCCCGGGCGTCCTCGTCGAGCTGGAGCGAGGACACGCCCAGGTCGAACAGGATGCCGTCGGCGGCGGGCACGCCCGCCTGCTCCAGCGCGCCGGCGACGTCGTCGTAGACGGTGTGCACCCGGTGCAGCCGGTCGGCGTAGGCGGTCAGCCTGCGGCCCGCGAGCTCGAGGGCCTGCGGGTCGCGGTCCATGCCGACGACGGTCAGGCGGGGGTGCGCGGCCAGCAGTGCCGCCGCGTGGCCGCCCATGCCGAGGGTGGCGTCCACGTAGACGGCGTCGCGGTCGCGCAGGGCGGGGTCGAACAGCTCGGAGACGCGCTCGAGCAGGACCGGGGTGTGCCGGTCACCGGGCGCGCGCTCGTCGCGCGGGGTGGCGCCGTCGCCGGAAGTACCGTCCACGTCCCACCCCCCGGTGCGCCGTCCGTCCCCGTGTGGTGCGTGCGTGTCGTGCGGGCCGCCCGTCCGGCGGCCGTCCCCGGTCCCGGCCACGGGGGCCGGGACCGGGAGGGTCGATGTCCGTGGGTGCGGCGTGCCGGCTCCCACAACCGGTCCGCTCCACGCCCGAAGACGCGCGGGCTCCACCTCGCCACCCGAACTCCCCAGTCGGGGTGGGCGCCGGCGCCGTCCCCACCCGGGGGCCGTGCCGACCGGACCTGGCACCGGGGAAGGTGTGCCAGGGCCGGGCGATCACGGCACCCGGGTCGGGGCGGCGACGGTGGTGTCGTCCGCTGTCGGTCGTGCTGTCCTGCTCAGGTACTGCCGCCGTCCGTCGTCCCGCCCGCCAGCGGAACTCAGAACAGCCCGGGCAGAACCTCCTCCTGGGCCTTGGCGAACTCGTCCTCGTGCCGCTCCTGGTACTCCTGCCAGGCCTGCGCGTCCCAGATCTCGGCGCGCGTGAACGCGCCGATCACCACGCAGTCCTTGGACAGTCCGGCGTACCGGCGCAGCTCGGACTGGATCGCGATCCGGCCCTGGCCGTCGGGGTTCTGCTCGTCGGTGCCCGAGAAGAGGTTCCGCTGGAACACCCGCGCCGACTCGTTCGTCAGCGGGGCCGCGGCGATCTTGCGCGCCATCTCGGTGAAGGCGTCACGGGTGAACACGTAGAGGCAGTGGTCCTGCCCTTTCGTGATCATGCAGCCGCCTCGCAACTCGTCGCGGAATTTCGCGGGCAGCGTGAGCCGCCCCTTGTCGTCCAGCTTCGGGGTGTAGGTGCCGAGGAACACCGACCCCACCTCCACCTGGGACCCCTGTTCGCCCCAGCGATCACCACACTACCCCACACTCACCCACCGTCAACCCGAGACGGAGGTATCTTCGACCGTTCAACGGATGTTTCCGCAGGTCAGAGACGGTGGGGGACGGTGGGGGCGCGCGACGCGCCACCCGGTCGCGCGACGTCCGGAGGCCGTGTCCGGCTGCTCCGGCCGGACGGGCGTCCCACCGCTCCCCCACCGGCGTCGTCCCTGGTCAGGGACGGTTCCCGGGCCGATCGGGCCGCCCGGGGTGGGGACGGGTGGGGAGACGGTGGGAGGACCGTGGGGAGCCCGGGTGGGGGGCGGTGGGGGGCCCGGCGGACGCGCGGTGGGGCGGCGTGGGGAACCACCGTGGGGCGCCGTGGGGGACGTCGTGCCCGCGCCGCCGGGCGCGCCCCTCGGAGCGCGTGGCGTTCGGCCGTACGGAGCAGCAGCCGGGGGCGGGTGGCGGCGGCCGGTCCCGATCGGGGGACGTTTGACAGACTGGGGTCACCCGAGCCGTCTCCTGAGGAGGCCCGTTGTCGTCGAGCGCGCCGTCCGCGCCCTCCGTGCCGCCCGTCCCGTCGCCGTCCGGTGGTCCCCTCCGCCGGGCCGAGGCCAGCGGTGCGCACCCCGGTTACGCGTCCGAGCCGATGGACGCCGTCGCCGTCGCCGACGCGGCGGGCCGGATCGCCGCCGCGATGGCCAGGATCATCGTCGGCAAGCCGGACACCATCCGGCTGGCCCTGGTCGCGATGCTCGCCGAGGGGCACCTGCTCGTCGAGGACGTGCCGGGCGTCGGCAAGACCACGCTGGCCAAGGCGCTCGCCCGGGCCGTCGACGGGGCGGTGAGCCGGGTGCAGTTCACCCCGGACCTGCTGCCCGGCGACATCACCGGCTCGTCGGTCTACAACCGGCAGACCTCGGAGTTCGAGTTCCGGCCCGGCCCGGTGTTCGCCAACGTCGTGATCGCCGACGAGATCAACCGCGCCTCGCCCAAGACCCAGTCGGCGCTGCTGGAGTGCATGGCCGAGCACCAGGTCACCGTCGACGGCGGCACCTACCCGCTGGGTGACCCGTTCATGGTCGTCGCCACCCAGAACCCGGTGGAGATGGACGGCACCTACCCGCTGCCCGAGGCCCAGCAGGACCGGTTCACGATCCGCGTCTCGGTCGGCTACCCCGACCCGGCGGCCGAGCTGGCGATGCTCGAGGAGCACGGCTCGACCGACCCGCTGGAGCGGCTGCGGCCGGTGACCGACCTGCGCACGCTGCGGTCGATGATCGCCGGGGTCCGCGGCCTGCACACCGCGGCGGAGGTGCGCCGCTACTGCGTCGAGGTGGTCGGCGCGACGCGGCGGCTGCCCGATGTCCGCCTCGGTGCCTCGCCGCGCGCGACCCTGCACCTGCTGCGGGCCGCCCGGGCCTGGGCCGCGACCGCCGGGCGCGGCTACGTCGTGCCCGACGACGTCCAGGCCGTCGCCGTGCCCGTCCTCGCGCACCGGCTGGTGCTGGGCCCCGAGGGGGTCGCGGCCCGCCGGACACCGGCGGACCTGGTGCGGGCCGCCGTCGCGCGGGTCGCGGTGCCGTCCCCGCCGCGGGGCTGAGATGGCGCCGACCGCGCCGCCGGCCGGGCCACCGGCGCCGGCCGAGCCCGGTGCCCCGGAGGCGACCGGGTCGTCGGCGCCGCTCGCGACCGGCGGTGCGCCGCGTCGGGAACGGCGGGCAGGCCTGACCGTCCGCGGGCGCTGCCTGCTCGCCGGCGGCGCCGCGATGGTCGTCTCGGCGATCGTGCTCGACGAGCGCGACCTCGTCCGGATCGGGGCGTTCGTGCTGCTCCTGCCGCTGCTCGCGCTGGTCGTCGCGCTGCGCTCGCGCCGCTCGCTGCAGGTCGGGCGCACCCTGGAGCCGGCGCGGCTGGAGGCGGGCAGCGGCGGCACGGTGCTGCTGCGGATCGCCGGCGGCGCCCTGCTGGGTGCGCTGCGGATCGCCGACCACGTGCCCGACGCCGCCGGTCCCGCCGACCGCTACCCGCCGCGGTTCACCGTGCACCGGCTCGGCCGGCGCGGCGCCCGGGTCGGCTACCCGGTGCGGCCCGCGGTCCGCGGCGCGTACCGGATCGGTCCGCTGCGCGGCCGCGGCACCGACGCACTCGGTCTCGCCGAGTTCCGCCACGACCTGCTGCCGGCCGACCGGCTGCTGGTCCTCCCCCGGGTCACCCCGCTCACCGGACGCCCGGCCCTGACCTCCACCGCCGCCGGCCGCGGCGCCGAGGGCGGCAGCCGCCCCGGCCCCGGCACCCCGGACGTGCTGATCCGCCCGTACCGCCAGGGCGACGAGCTGCGCCGGGTGCACTGGCGCTCCAGCGCCCGACGCGACGAGCTGATGGTCCGCCTCGACGACCGTCCCGACCCGTCCGGCGTGACCCTGCTGATCGACCGGCGCGACAACGCCCACCGCGGGCACGGGCCCGCCTCCAGCCTGGAGTGGGCGGTGGCGTTCACCGCCAGCGTCGCGGTGCACCTGCTGCAGCGCGGCGAGGCCGTCGCGCTCGTCGACGAGTCCGGCGAGACCGTCGGCGACGTGCCGCCCGGTGTGACCGGTGCGGACGCCGTCCCCCCGCGGCTGGAGTCGCTGGCGGTGCTGCGGCCCTCGGCGAGCACCGGGTTCACCGCGCCCGGCCCCGGGCCCGGGCACCCGGAGGGTGTGCTCGCGGTGCTCGGCGGGACCGCGCCGCAGGACGTCACCGCGCTGGTCTCGGCCTGGCCGCGCGGCGGGCACGCGGTCGTCCTCGACGTCGACACCTGGTCGGCCGCGACGCGGTCCCCCGCGGCGTCGGTCGCGGCGGCCGCGCTGCGCCGCGCCGGGTGGCACGCCACCGTCGTCACCTCCGACATGACCGTCCAGCGGGCCTGGGCGGACGCCTGCGGCTCGCCCGGCACCGCGGGGGCGACCGGATGAGCGCGCCCACCCGGCCCCCCGTCCGGCCCGCGCCGCCGCCCGCCGCGCCCGTCGCCGAGGCCGCCCCCGCGGGCCGGACGCCGGGCGCCCCGGCCTGGACGGTCGTGCTGGGACCGGTCGCGACGGTCGTCGCGGTGCTGCTCGCCGGGACGGCGATGAGCTCGGTCGTGCAGGGCGCGGCCTGGTTCGCCCACGCCACCGTCGCGGTCGTGCTGGTCGCGCTGGTCGGCGGCCTGCTGCTGCCGCTGCGGGCCTGGCTGGTCGCGCCCGGGCAGCTGCTGGCCCTGGTCCTGCTGGTGACCGCGTGGTTCACCGGCAGCGGTGTGCTCGGGGTGCTCCCCGGGCCGTCGGCGTTCGGCGAGCTGTCGGGCCTGCTCGGGGGGGCCGGGCAGCAGATCGACAGCGGCCTGCCGCCGGTCGCGGCGAGCCCGGAGATCCTGCTGCTGGTCACCCTCGGCTTCGGCACGATCGCGATCGCGGTGTTCGGGCTCGCGGTGACCGTGGCCGCCCCGGCCGCGGCCGGGGTGCCGCTGCTGGTGGTGTTCGCGGTGCCGACGGCGCTGCAGCCGGACCTGCTGCCCTGGTGGACCGTGGTCGCGGCGACGCTCGGCTACGGCGTGCTGCTGCTCCTGCGCCCGGACCGGCTGCGGCAGATCCCGGCCGGGGCCGCGGTCGTCGCGGTCGCCCTCGTGGGCTCGCTGCTGGCGGGGCTGCTGGCGTCGTCGGTGGGAACCTCGGGTCGCTTCGACGCCACCGGCGGGACCGGGGGCGACGCCGACGGCTCGATCGGGCTGAACCCGTTCACCTCGCTGCGCGGGCAGCTGACCCGCAGCGAGCCGCGGCCGCTGTTCAGCGTCCGGGGTCTGCAGACCCCGACCTACCTGCGCGCGCTCACCCTCCGGTCCTACGTGCCGCAGGAGGGCTGGAAGGCGGGGCGCCCGCTGCCGGGTGTGCCGCTGACCGGGCCGCTGCCGCCGTCGACGTCCGGGCCGGCCGCCTCCCAGGACGTGCAGGTCGAGAACCTGGGCTTCCGCGACTACTGGCTGCCGGTGTTCGGCGACCCGACCCGGATCGGGGTGAACTCACCGAGCTGGGCCTACGACACCGACGGCGGCATCGTCTACAGCGAGCGCGCGCAGTCCGAGGACGGCTGGACCCAGTCGATGCGGCTGCCGGAGCCCTCGGCCGACCAGCTGCGCGCGGCGTCCGGGCCGACGACGGTCGACCGGGCCTACCTCGACACCGACGGCGTCGACCCGCGGGTCACCGCGATCGCCCGCGAGGTGACCGCCGGTGCCACGACGCCGTTCGACCGGGCGATGGCGCTGGAGGACCACTTCACCGGGCCCGGCTCCCCGTTCACCTACAGCCTGGCGACCGCGCCGGGCGGCAACGGCGACGCCCTGGTCGACTTCCTGACCCGCGGCCGCACCGGCTACTGCGAGCAGTACGCCTCGGCGATGGCGGTCATGCTGCGCGCCGTCGACGTCCCGGCGCGGGTGGCGGTCGGTTTCACCGCGGGTGACGCCGACGGCTCCGGGGCCCGCACGATCACCACCGAGGACGCGCACGCCTGGGTCGAGGCGTGGTTCCCCGGCTACGGCTGGCTGACCTTCGACCCGACCCCGCTCGCCGACGGCCGCACCGTCGACCCGGCCTACGTCCAGCAGGCCCGGGAGCAGGACGGCGGCACGCCCGCCGCCGAGCAGAGCCCGCAGCCCGAGCCGTCCGCGACGCCGCCGCCCCCCGAGGCCGGTGGCCCCACCCCGGAGCCCCCGCCCACCGAGGAGCAGGCGGCCGACCAGCCGCCGGCCGCGACCGGGTCCTGGTGGCCGCTGGTCGTGGCGCTGCTGCTGGTGGCCGCGGTGCTCGCGGTCGTGCTGACCCCGGGCCTGTGGCGCCGGCACCAGTACTCCCGCCGGGCCGGGCTGGCCCGGGCCGGCGGCGACGGCGCGGCGGCGGCGGCGTGGGACGAGGTCCTGGCCGCCTCCCGCGACCACGGGGTCCCGGTGCCGCCCGGGGACACCGTCCGCGCGGCCGCCGACCGCATCACCGAGCGGCACGGCCTGTCCGGGCGCCCCGCCGAGGCGCTGCGGGAGCTGGCGGGCCGGGTCGAGGCGAGCTGGTACGGCGGGATGCTGCCCGAGCCGGGCACGCTCGACGGCCTGGTGGACGAGGTGCGGACGGCGATCGCAGCCGGTGGGACGTCGTTGCGGGCCCGGGTGCTGCCGGCCTCGGTGGTGCCGGAGGCGGTCCGGCGCGGGCGCCGTCCGTCCGACGACGATCCGGCGGCCGACGACGGCGCCGCCGACACCGACACGGCCGGGGAGCCCGCCGAGCGCAGCTGATCCGCCCACCGCGGCGCGGGGTTCCCGGCCCGCGGCACGGGCGCGGAGCCCCGGGACCTGCAGCGCGGGCCGCGGGGGCCCGGCGGCCGGGTCGACTCGCCGTCCTGCCGCGCCCGGGTCGACGCCTCGGCCCGGTACGGCCCGGGTCGACGCCTCAGCCCCGCCGCGCCCGGGTCGGCGCCCGGCGTCCGGTCGGAGCCCGGTCGGCGCCCGGCGTCCGGTCGGCGTCCGGTCGGCGTCCGGTCGGCGTCCGGTCGGCGTCGTCGGCGGCGGCGGCGGTCGAACGGCACCGGTCCGTCCCGATCACCCGCGCCCCACACACGACGGCGGGGCGGGCCACCGAACCGGTGTCCCGCCCCGCCGGGCGTCGTGCGGACGGCCGCGAGGGCCGTCCGGTGTCATTCCTGCTCGAAGCGGCGCCGGAAGCGCTCCTCCATACGGCCGGTGAAGCCACCGCCGCTCTCGCCGGACTGCTTGTCCTTCGGGGCGGACCCGCCCTGACCGGTCGTCTCCTCGCCGCCGCGACGGGCGCCGATCGAGGTGACCGCCAGCAACGCGCCGCCGAGCATGGCGAGGAAGCCGACGATGCTCAGGATCGGCAGATCACCGAGCCAGAGTGCCCGGAAGGGGATCCCGGCGACGAGCAGCACGAGGCCCACCACGAACAGGACGGCGCCCTGGATGCGGCGGCGCCGGGCGGGCTTGCTGCGCCGGCTACCGCTGACCGAGGACGCGAACTTCGGGTCCTCCTGGTAGAGGGCGCGTTCGATCTGTTCGAGCAGGCGCTGCTCGTGCTCGGAGAGCGGCATGCCTTCACCTCCGGCACACGTAATCGGACGGTAGGCCGCATTCGACCCGGGCCTCCTCGCCCCGGCCGGTACGACGGGCGCCCCAACCTGGGCGTCTGATGTCCAGAGTACGAGGCGAATCGTGCCGCGACCACCCGGACCGTCCAACCCGCTCGGCTGATCGTCGAGCGGACGGCGTGGCGCGGCGTGTCGTCGCTCACCCGGACTGTCGCAGACCCACCCGGACGGGGGTGGGCACCCGGGTGAACGCCGGACGACCGGTCACCGACGGCAGCCGGACGGCGACCGTCGGACACCGGCCGCGGGTCGGCGTCAGTACCGCCGGGCGAGCAGATGCAGCCGCGGGGCGACCTCGGCGAGGGCGCCGACCTGCGACGCGAGCGCGTCCAGCTCGTCACGCTCGTCGCGGCCCGCCGTCTCGCCCTCCTGACCGGGACCGGGCAGCCACGCCTCGAGGGTGCCGTCACCCTGCAGGACCTCGGTCCGCAGCCGCCCGGTCTCGGCGGTGAGCTCCTGCAGCCGGTGCGCGTCGAACCGGCGCAGCAGCCGGTCGTCGGTACCGGTGCGGCCCTCGGGGTCGGTGAGCAGGGCGCGGGCCTCGACGAGCCGGCCGGTGGCCAGGCGCCCGATGAACGCCCCGTAGCGCCCCACCGTCAGCACCGACACCGCCCCGCCCGGGGCGGCGGCCGCGGCGAGCGCGGCGAGCACCCGGCCCGGGCCGTCGACGACCTCGAGCAGCCCGTGGCCCAGCACGAGGTCGGCGCCGTCGGCCGGGGCGACCTCGGCGAGGGTGTCGACGTCGCCGTTCACCGGGGTGATCCGGTCGGTGACACCGGCCTCACCGGCGCGTCGGGCCAGCGTCGCCAGCGCGTTGGGGCTGGTGTCGACGACGGTGACCGCGCAGCCGGCGATCGCCAGCGGCACCGCCCAGGTGCCGCTGCCCCCGCCGACGTCGAGCACCCGGGGCGCGGCCCCGGTGTCCCGGCGGACACGGTCGATCTCCCTGTCCAGCACCCGGAACACGGCGGCCCCGCGCGCTGCTCCGGCCTGCTCGCGTGTCGGCGATCCCACGGCACCGAGACTAGTGGCCCCTGCCGGTGGCCGGCCCGCCCGCCCGCCGGGACGCCCACGACCGGGCACCCGACGATCACGTGCACTCCGCCCGGCGACCGTGCCGGACCGCACGGTAGGTTGGGTGGGTGCAGGTCGTCGCCACGCTCAGTCTCAAGGGTGGCGTCGGCAAGACCACGGTCGCACTGGGTCTGGCCGGCGCGGCGCAGCGCCACGGCGTCTCCACCCTCGTGGTGGACCTCGACCCGCAGGCCAACGCCACCACCGCGCTCGACCCGGAGCCCACCACGGCCACCGTCGCCGACGTGCTGGACGAGCCGCGCCGCGCGGTCGTCGAACGGGCCATCGCACCGTCGGCGTGGGGCGAGGGCCTCGACGTGCTGGTCGGCGCGGAGCAGACCGAGCGGCACAACCACCCCGACCCGGGGGCGGCGCAGCTGTACCGGCTGGACCGCGCCCTGCAGCGGCTGGCCGGCGAGCTGATCACCGACGACTCCGGCGGCTCCGAGCACGCCGAGGAGCGCTACCGGCTGGTGATCGTGGACTGCCCGCCGTCGCTGGGGCAGCTGACCCGCAGCGCGCTGTCCGCCGCGGACCGGGCGATCCTGGTGACCGACCCGACGATGTTCTCGGTGTCCGGCGTGCAGCGCGCGTTCGACGCGGTCCAGACCGAGCGCGAGCGGTCCAACGACCGCCTGCAGCCACTGGGTGTGCTGGTCAACCGGGTGCGGCCGCGCAACACCGAGCACGAGTTCCGGATCTCCGAGCTGCGTGAGCTGTTCGGCCCCCTGGTGTTCAACAGCGTCCTGCCCGACCGCTCGGCGGTCCAGCAGGCCCAGGGCGCCTGCCTGCCGATCCAGGCGTGGGACACCCCGGGCGCACGGGAGATCTCCGCGGTCTTCACCGCGTTGCTGGGCCGGGTACTGCGCAGCGCCTCGCGCCCCGCCGCCTCGGCCTGACCGACCCCCTTCCGGTCCGTTCCCCGGCTCCGCCCGCTCCCCCGTCCCGGCCGATCCGCTGACCCGGAGCGGCCCGCCGCCCCGGCGGACGGACCTCACCGGGGCAGCAGGAGCTGCACCCGGGTCACGAACTGCTCGGCCTGGCGGAGCAGGTCGTCGGCGGCGCGCCGGTCGACGTGCCGCCCGATCCCGGCCTCGGCCTCGATCCGCAGCCGCGAGCAGCCGGCGAAGAACGCCGCCCACTCCTCCAGCTCCGGTGCGACCTCGGCGAGGAGCCGCCACACGTCGCGTGGGGCGCCCCGGCGGGTCCTGGGCCGGGCCCGCATCGCCAGCACCGCCGCCCCGGCACGCAGCGCGGCGAGGTAGGCGGCCGGGTAGCGACGCAGCGGCTCGGTCTCCCGGTGCGCCTCCGCGAGCTGCTCGGCGGCCTGGCGCAGCAGCCCGAGCGCGTCCCGCGACGGCGGGGCGGGCGCGGGCGACGGTGCCGCGCCTCCGGGGCGCTGCGGGGCGCCCCCGTCCGCCGGCACGGATGCCCCCGGCAGGGGGATCACCTGCCCGGACCGGCCGGCGGTCCCGGGCGCCCCGGCCCGACCCGGCCGGCCGGTGCACCCGGTGCCGGCCGGGTCCGCACCGGTCCGGCCGCTCCCCCGTCGGGACGGCGCCGCCCCGGCGGCGGGGCCCGCACGGTCGGCCGTGCCCCGTCCCGCGCTCCGGGCCGCGCCGCAGTCCAGCGGCCACAGCCCGTCGGCGACCGGCCGCACCCGTCCGGACCGCCGCTCCGGCCGCGCGGCGCCCACCGGGGCGTCGCCCGGCGGTCGCGCCCCGGCGGACCGCGGCGACGGCAGCGCCAGGTCCAGTTCCATCGTCCTGCTCCGCACGCGCACCTCCCGCATCTCCCGCACCTCTCAGTCGACCTTCACCAGGTCCCACACGCCCGGACCGGATCGCATCCGCAGCACCACCTCGCGCGGCGGCTCCTGCGGGTCCTGCACCGACCGGGCGAGCACCCGCCAGCAGCTCAGCCGGTCCCCGCCCACCGGCATCGGCGACGGGAACGGCCACGGGGATTCCTCGATCCACTGGTCTCGAACCCCGGTGACCAGGAAATGTTCCCCGCGGCGCGACGGACGCCGGGAGAACTCCACCGGCTCACCGTTCTGCCAGCGCACGTCGATCGCCGCCGGCTGGCGGGACCGGAACAAACGCGAGAAGCCGCCCACTGGCACCACCACGCCCTCCACCCGGTGGCCGGGCCTCGGTTCCCACCACCGGAATCGGTCTCCGGGACGCCCGGCGACGGGGTGCTTCCCCCACTCCGCCCACCGGACGCCCGGTGTCGAACGCGCGTTCGACGTACGTCAGTAGAACGCGCGTTCGATCGCCGCGTCAAGTCGGGCGCCCGGGTGGCGGCGCTCAGCCACCGGCACCGTGCCGGAGCACCCGGTCCGGACCCGCCGCGACGGGCCGGACGTGGTGTGATGGGGACATGTACCCGGACACCGACCCCGCCCCCGCGCGGGCGTGCGGTCCCCACCGGGGCCGGTGCTCGCGGTGACCGCCGCGCCGTCGCGTGCGCGCCTGGTCGGCCTCGGCCGCGGCGAGTTCGCCGACCGGCTGGGCGAGGCGATCGACGTCTACGTCACGGCGATGGGTTACCCGCGGTCGACCGCACGCCAGCGCCGCTCGCTGTGGCTCGAGCACTCCTACCGGCCCGGCTGGCGCTCGGTCGGCTGGCTCGACGAGCAGGACCGGCTGACCGGCGTCGGCTACGGCTACTGGGGCGGCCCCGGGCAGTGGTGGTTCGAGGAGGTCCGCCGCGGGCTGCGGGCCCGGCGCGGGGAGCCCGGCGCCGTGAGCGTCGACTGGCTGACCGACTACTTCGAGCTGACCGAGCTGCACGTCCACCCGCAGGCCCAGGGCTCGGGCATCGGCGAGTCGCTGCTGCGGGCGCTGGCCCGCGACGCCACCCGGGCCCGGATGCTGCTGTCCACCCCCGAGTACGGCCGGGCCGCACCCGGCCGGGCCTGGCGGCTCTACCGTCGCGCCGGGTTCGTCGACGTACTGCGCGAGCACCTGTTCACCGGGGACCCGCGCCCGTTCGCCGTGCTCGGGCGCGAGCTGCCGCTGCTGCCCACGCGTCACCCGACACACGCCCCCGAGTGACGCCGGGACCGCCGTACCCGGGTGGCACGATGACGTCATGCCGCCGCACCGCACCGCGCCACCCGCACGCCGTCGATCCCGGACGCGCGCGCTCGTGCTGCTCGCGGTGCTGGCCCTCCTCGCGCTGACCGGCTGCACCCGGGTCCAGGTGGCCCTCGCCGTGCAGCCGGACGACACCGTCGACGGCACGATCGTCGTCGCGACGCCCGAGGGCGCGCCGGACGGCCGCGGCCCGCAGCTGGAGGTCCCGGCCGACCTCGCGGGCGAGGTCGAGCTGGCGCCGTACGACCAGGACGGCTTCGTCGGCACCCGTGCGGCCTTCGAGGACCTGACCTTCGCCCAGGTCTCGCAGCTGAACCTGCTCGGCGGGAACGCGTCGGGCCGGGCGAACCTGGAGCTGCGCCGCGTCGGGGAGCGGATCGCCGTGCAGGGCCGGGCCGACCTGACCACGATGCCGGTGGACCGGGCCGACGTGCGGCTCGCGATGAGCTTCCCCGGCGAGGTCGTGGAATCCGACGGGGAGACCGACGGCGGCACGGTCACCTGGGAGTTCGTCCCCGGTGAGGTCTCACAGATCAACGCCTCGGTGATCTCGACCGATCCGAACGCGCCGTCGATCCTCGGCTGGTCGCTGCTGCTGGCCGGGCTCGTCGTCGTCGCGGCGGGGGCAGCCGTGCTGCTGGCCCGGCGCGACCGGAACCCGCCGATCCGGCGCTGAGGCCGCGCCGGACCGGCGGGGGTGGCCGACCGGAACCGGTCAGAGGTCGACCGCGACCGTGCCCGTCGTCGCCGCCTCGTGCACGGCGACGACGTCGTCGATCCCGAACCGGGTGACCGCAGCGGGGTCACCCGGACCTGGCCCGGACCGGGCTCCGGGGTGTCGAGCTCACCGACGGTCAGGACGACGCGGGCGGCGCCCTCACGGGAGTGGCCGACCGCCTTCACCCGGCCGTCCGGCCGTCGCCGGTCCGGCCCGCACCGGTGCCGGGACGACCGTGGCAGGGCGTGCCGCCTCCCGGCCGAGGGTCGGCCACCTGCCGGCAGGCGGTGCTCCTCCGTCACGCACGCGTCCGGCGGGAGCGGGTCAGGCGGAGTCGCGGCGCTCCTCGGCCAGGGCGGCGACGGTCTCGCGGGCGGCGGCCCGGCGGGCCTCGGCGCGCCGACGCCGCGCACGCCACCCGACGACACCGACGACGACCACGACCCCCAGGACCACCCAGCCGGCGATCCCGAAGGCCTTCTCGAACTGCTCGGCGGCCTCGCGCAGCAGGAACCCGGCGGTCACGTGCACGGCGGACCAGACCGTCGCCCCGACGACGACCGCCGGCAGGAAGCGCCGCAGCGGCAGCCCGGACGCCCCGGCCGCGGCGGGGGTCATCGTGCGCACCACCGGCAGGAACCGGGCGCCGAGCACCGCCAACGGACCCCGGCGGCGCAGGGTGCGGGCGGCGTCGTCCCAGGCGTCGCGGCCCATCCGGCCGATGATCCGCGACTCGCGCAGCCGCGGGCCGAAACGGCGGCCGATCGCGTAGCCGATCGAGTCGCCGCAGGCGGCGGCGACCGCGACCACCCCGGTGACCAGCACCGCGGCGGGGACGTCCGGGACGGCCATCGCGGCGGCGATGAGCACGGTCTCGCCGGGCAGGACCAGCCCGACGCCGATCGTGGTCTCGCCGAGGGTGACCAGCCCCGCGACGAGTACCACCACCCACAACGGGACGGAGGTCAGGAAGTCGATGATCTCGGCGATGGGAGGCTCCTCGGCCGGGGTGACGGGGGCCGCGTCAGTCGACGCAGGGCACCCCGTCGGCGGTCAGCTCGGGCTGGGTGTCGGCGGCCGGGGTCGGGTCACCCCGGGGCGCCGCGGCCCGTCCGGTCCCGCTCGCCGTCGTGGCCGGGGCCGGGGTCGCCGGCGCGGCGGCGTCCGCGTCGTCGCCGTCCCCGGGATCGGCCGGCGTCCCGGGCGCGGCCAGCCCGGCGAGGAACGCGGTGACCTGCGCCGGGTCGACCTTCACCGCGACGCCCTCGCTGCCGGTCCGGTAGTCGGCCCGGCCGGTGGGGATGGTGCGGAAGGTGACCCGGTCGCCGCGCAGCTGCGCGGCGTGGGCGAGCATCGAGGTGAGGTCCCAGCCCTGGTCGAGCACGACGGCACCGTTGACCGCCTGCATCAGGTCGGCGACGGCCGTCGGGTCGGTGAGGGTGCCCGCCGACAGGAGCCGGTGGGTCAGCCCCGCGAGGAACGCCTGCTGGCGGCGGACCCGGTCGAGGTCCCCCTCGGGCAGGCCGTGCCGCTGGCGGACGAACTGCAGGGCCCGGGCGCCCTGCACGGTCTGCGGGCCCGCGGCGAAGTCGGCGCCGGAGTAGCTGTCGCGCACCGGGGCCTTGAGGCACACGGGGACGCCGCCGAGCGCGCGGGTGATCTCGGCGAACCCGGCCAGGTTGACCTGGGCGTAGTGGTCGACCGAGACCCCGGTGAGCTCCTCGACGGTGCGCACGAGCAGCCTGCTGCCCGCGGCGTCGGCCTCCCGCTCCAGGTCCGGCCCGCCCAGCCCCTGCCGGACCAGGTCCGGCCGGGCGATCGCCGCCCCGCGCGCCAGCGCAGAGTTGATCTTGTGTTTGCCGAGGCCGGGGACGTCGACCCAGGAGTCGCGCGGGATCGACACCGCGGACGCGCCGAGGTCGGGGTCGTCCGGGATGCGGACCAGCATCAGGGTGTCGGTGTTGTCCTGGCCGTCGGCGTCGCCCGCGTCCAGGGCGTCGAGGACCTCGCGGGGCAGCGGGTCGCCGCGGGCGTCGACCCGGGAGTCGCTGCCGACCAGCAGGATGTCGGTCGCGCCGTCGGCGACGTGCGGTCCGGTGACGTCCGCGGTGGTCAGACCGCTGGTGCCGCCGACCATCGCCCAGCCGGCGCCGGTGGCCAGGAAGACCGCGACCGACAGGGCCGCGACGAGGCCGCGGACGCGGTGCCGCCGCGGGGCGGGGGTGCGCTGCTCGGCGCGGGGCCAGGGGGCGACCGGGCGCATCGGGGTGGTGGGGCGGGCGCCGGGGTCGCCGGGCCGGGACCGCTGGCCGGCCGACGCGGGGCGGTCGGCGGGCCGGCCCGACGGGGCACCGGGGACCGCGCGCCAGGGACGGGGACCGGCCGGGGCGCCGGGGCGGGACGCCGGCGGGCCGCCGGACCGGGGCCACGCCCCCGGCGACCGGGTGTCCCGCGGCGGCGCCGCACCCCGGGTCCCGGTCCGCGGCGCGCCCGGAGCCGTCGGGGTCGCACCGGGGGCAGCCCTCGCACCCGGCGCCGGAGGGGTCGCGGGGACCGGCGGGACGCCGGGGGTGCGGGGTGCGCCGGCCCGGTCCGGACGCGGACGGTCCGGGGGCACCGGACCCGGCGGTGGCGTCACGCGCTCCCCCGACCGCGGACGGCGTCCGGCTCACGCCTGCGGTCCTGCGCGGCCACCACGGTCCGGACCACCTCGACCATGCCGGCGTCGGCGATGACGTAGATCTGGTGGCGGCCCTCGCGGCGGGCACGGACCAGCCCGGCGAGCTTGAGCTTCGCCAGGTGCTGGCTCACCGCCGCCACCGGCTGGCCGAGGGTCGTCGCGAGGGTGCCGACGTCGCGCGGGCCGTCGGCGAGCAGCCAGACGATCTGCAGCCGCGAGGTCGCGGCGAGCGTCCCGAACGCCGCGGCCGCGTCGGCCAGCAGCTCGGGGTCGAGGGGCTGCGGGCCCTCGGGGGCGGTCTCCACCGGACCTCCAGACAGTTGCGTCACTTACGCAACTGTTACCGTACCGGGCGGCGCCGGACGCGGTGCCGGGGACCGGAGGGGCACCGTTGGACCGGACGATCGGGCGCGACGGTGCCGCGGCGCGGCCGCCGCCCCCGCCCGCCCGTCCACCCGCCACACCCGGCGAGCCCGCACTGCGGCACTGGGCGGGCGCCGACGCGTTCGCGCTGCTCAGGGGCCTGGGTTCCGCGCGCCGCGGACTGTGCGAGGACACCGCCGCACTGCGCCTGCACACCCACGGCGACAACGCCACCGACGCCGTCCGGCGCCCGGGCGCGGCCGTGTGGGCCCGCCGCGCGCTCGCCGGCCCGTTCTCCGGCCTGATGGCCGTGCTCGGGGTGCTGCTCGCCGTCGCGGGCAGTCCCGGCAGCGCGACGCCGGTGCTCGTCGTCGCCGCGCTGGGCGTCGGGCTGCGCCTGTGGCACGCCGCCCGCGGCGACCGGCTGTCGCGGGAGCTGCGCGCGCACGCCGCGACCACCGTGACGGTCCGCCGCCGCCCGGCCCCCGGGACCGCACCGCGGGACAGCGAGGTGCCGCCGGAGGACCTGGTGCCCGGCGACGTCGTGCTGCTCGGCGCGGGCGACCCCGTCCCGGCCGACGCGCGGCTGCTGTACGCCCGGGACCTGCTGGTCGACCAGTCGTCGCTGTCCGGGGAGCTGCTGCCGGTGGCGAAGGCGCCGCCGTCGTCGCGGGAGCCGCGCCCGGCGCCGCGGCGACGCCCGTGGCGGGCCGGGACCGACGACGGCCCGGTCACCGCGCACCCGGCGCTGCTGTTCGCCGGGAGCACCGTGGTGCGCGGCACCGCGACGGCGGCCGTGCTGGCCACCGGGGCGCACACCCACACCGAGGAGCTGGCCGGGCGCGGCCGCCGTCCCCGGCCGGCGTCGGAGGTGGACCGCGGCCTGCGGTCGGTGCGCCGGGCCCTGGTGCGCTGCATGCTGCTCGCGGCGCCGCTGGTGCTGCTGGTGAACGTCGAGGTGTCCGGCGACGTGCGGCAGGCGCTGCTGTTCGCCGTCGTCGTGACGGTCGGGCTGGCCCCGGAGCTGCTGCCGCTGATCGTCGGGACGACGCTGCTGCGCGGCACGGCCCGGCTGCGCGAGTCCGGGGTGCTGGTGACCCGCCCGGAGGCCATCCACGACCTCGGCTCGATCGACGTCGCCTGCCTGGACAAGACCGGCACGCTCACCGAGGACCGGGTGGTGTTCACCCACTCCGTCGACGTCGACGGCCGTCCCGACCCCGCCCCGGCCGACGCGGCCGCGGTCGCGGTGCGCTTCCAGACCACCCCGCGCGACGGCCTCGACGACGCCGTGTCCGCCGCCGACCGGGACGGGTCGGCGCTGCTGGCCCACGGCCTGCTCACCCGGGTCGAGGAGCTGCCGTTCGACCACACCCGGCGGCGCTCGGCGATGGTGCTGCGCGACGCGCACGACCCCGGTGAGCTGGTGATCGTGCGGGGCGACCCGGACACCGTGCTCCCCCGCTGCACCCGGGTCGCCCGCGACGGCGGGCCCGTGGAGCTGACCGAGTCGCTGCGGGCCGCGGCCGCCGACGCGGCGGCCGGGCACCGCGCGACCGGGCTGCGGGTCGTCGCCGTCGCCACCCGCCGGACACCGCTGCTGCGCCCGCTCGGCGCCGGTGACGACGACGACCCCGAGCGCGACCTGCTGCTGCTGGGCTTCGTCGGGATGGTCGACCCCGTGCGGGAGTCCGCGGCCCGCGCGGTGGAGCGCTTCGCCGAGCAGGGCGTCGCGGTGAAGGTCCTGACCGGCGACGACACCGCCGTCGCCGAACAGGTGTGCGCGCGGGCCGGGATCGCCGTCACCGGGGTGCTCGACGGCGCCGCGCTCGACGCGCTGAACGACGTCGCGCTGGCCCGCGCGGTGCAGCGCACCACCCTGTTCACCCGGCTCGGGCCGCTGCAGAAGGAGCGGGTCGTCGCCGCGCTGCAGGCCCGCGGGCACACCGTCGGGTTCCTCGGCGACGGCCTCAACGACGTCGGCGCGCTCCGGATCGCCGACGTCGGGATCGGCGTCGACGGGGCGGTGCCCGCCGCCCGGGCGGCCGCGGACATCGTGCTGGCCGACCGCAGCCCCGACGTCGTCGTCTCCGCGGTCGAGGAGGGCAGGCGGACCCTGGGCCGCGCCACCCGCTACCTGACCGTGACCGCCGCGCTGAACGTCGGCAACGCGCTGTCGGTGCTGGTCGCCTCGGCGGTGCTGCCGTTCCTGCCGCTGCTGCCCGCGCAGCTGCTGCTGCAGGGCGTGCTGTTCGGGGTGGCCGCGTTGTCGCTGTCGTTCGACCGGGTCGAGCCGGGCTGGACGGCGCGGCCCCGGCGCTGGGACACCCGCGGGATGCTGTGGTTCATGGCGGTCCTCGGGCCGCTGGCCTCGGCGTTCGACCTGGTCACGTTCTGGGCGGTGTGGCGCTTCCTGGGCCTGGACACCCCGCAGGAGCAGGCGGTGTTCCAGGCCGTCTGGTTCATGGAGGGGGTGCTGTCCCAGGTCCTGGTGCTGCTCCTGCTGCGGACCAGGGCCGGGCGCGCCGCGCGGCCGGTGGTGGCGACGGTGACGGCCGTGGTCCTGGCCGGGCTGGCGGTGCCGTTCACCCCGCTCGCCCCCCTGTTCGGGATGGCGGCGCCACCGCCCGCGGTGTGGCCGCTGCTGGCGGCCGTCGTGCTGCCGTTCCTGTCGTGTGTGGCCGCGACGCGGCCGCTGTACCTGCGTCACGTGCTGGGGATCCGCGCCGCGGGCCCCCGGCCGGAGAAGGAGAGGATCCGATGACCCCACCCGGACCGACCCAGCTGCTCGTCGTCCTACTGGTCGTCGTGCTGCTGTTCGGCGCGAAGAAGCTGCCCGACCTGGCCCGCTCGGTGGGCCGGTCCACCCGCATCCTGAGGTCCGAGCTGGGCGAGACCCGCGACGCCGGGGCGGCCCGCTCCGAGGACCGGGCCCTCGAGGAGCGGCCCGCCGGGGAACCGGCGGCCCGGGAGCGGGTCGCGGAGGAGCGGACCACCGGCGAGCGCTGACCGTCGCGGGGCCGGGGGCGCCCCTCCCCCCCCCCCCCGGCCGGGTCATAACACCGCCGACCATAAAGTCCAGAAACCCAGCACGAAAA